>NZ_JBFBAX010000022.1:0-128021 GCF_040682395.1 Streptomyces sp. NPDC051207
GCTACGAGCGCAAGCCCGAGCACTTCCTCGCCTTCGCTGCCATCTCAGCCACCCTCATATGCCACCGTAGACTCACCAACTGAAATGGCCTCTTATGAGGGCCCGCAGCGCGGGGCCTCTGCGTCCGGAGTCTCGATGCCGGCGAACAAGGTGTTGATTCGGGCCCCGCGCAGGTCTTCGCCCGAAACGGCTCGCACGTTTTCGTCGATGACGCGCACTTGCCGGTGCGACGGTAGGCAGGCAGACACGACCAGGACGTCGGCCGCAGAGGCACGGTCAGCGCTCTGCGTGACGGGGCAGTGCTCTCTGCAGGCACTGCGCAGACAGGAGGGACTCGCATGGCCCTGTCTCCGTCTCGGTTGGCCGACGTCCCGGTCATCCGTGGCACGTCGCCGGTCGCAGTCGCGTCGCCCGGCAAGTAGCTGGGAGTGCCCCGGATCAGCGAGTGGTGGCTGCGGTGCGGCGGGTGAGGAGAACGCCCAGAGCGATCATGCCGATGCCGAGGACGAAGTGCAGCCAGTTGTCGGCCGTGTTGACCGGAATGAAGTTCGCGGCGCTGTCGTGGTCGATGATCAGCCCGTAAATCCACAGGACCAGGTAGATCGCACCGCCGCCGATGAGGAAGGTGCGGGCCGTCGACGCGGTGCGCGCCATGGCGATGCCGGCGATACCGAACAGCAGGTGGACGATGTTGTGCAGGATCGAGACCTGGAAGAGGCCCAGAAGCTTGGCCTCGGAATGGTGCTCGGCGAACTTCATGGTGTCGTAATCGGTGGTGACGCCGGGAATGAAGCCGAGGATGCCGACCAGGAGAAACACGGCGCCGACGGCGAGCGCGGCCTGCTGCACCCTGGTACGGCCGGTTGCGGGGGTGGCGTGATGAGTCGACATGATGGTGGTCCCTTCCAAGGGTGTGGGCGGCCGGGGCCGCGCAGCGTAACCGTTACCTCGTTACTGGCTGTGTACCCCGTCTCTCACCGTTCAGCGCGCCGGATGATTTCCGTTCGCTGCGCCGAGTGCGTTTCCCGGAGTGGGCGATTTCAGTCTTCCGGACGCGAGGGACCGCATATTGCCGCAGCTTTCCCGTCGTTTTCACCGGCTGAGAGAACGGCTCCCGTCGCCTAGGCCAACCGGGTGACAAAGACGGGGCCCACGGCGCTGCCGGCGAAGTTCGGAGGCGCCGTCACCGGGCCGGTGGGGACTGTTCCGGGATGGTGGGCACCGTGACCGACCTCCGAGCGCGCCCAGCAGGTCAGCTTCGTGATGCGCGGAATTCAATGCCTCCCGCGAACCACCGGCCGGGTCCGCTCCAGCAACGACACGATTGTCAGGGGGCTGCCGGTGTCGCCTGGACGGACCACGGTCACCGGGCATGTGTGGCGACCTGTCGGCTGTCCGCCCGGTACGGGTGCGCGCACCCACAAGGGCCAGGATGCGTATCACGAGGTGCCCGACAAGCCCTCGCTCTGCAGGATGGTTCGGACCTGTTCGGCATGGCCGTCCCGTGCGATGAGGTCGTAGCGCGAGGCAGCCAGTGCGCGTGTGGACGAGAAGTCACGACGGCCACCGGTGGCGGAATGGCCGGCCCAGCCCAGTACGGCACCCCACAAGGCGCCGAAGAGCAGCCCGCCCAGGAGCAGCCCCAGCCATACCGGACCTGGTGTGAACAGGCCCACGAGCAAGCCGATGAGGAGACCGAACCAGGCGCCTCCGACGGCCCCTGCGGCGGCGGCCCGTCCCTTGGTGAGCCGTCCCGTCACATGCTCCACGAGCCGCAGATCGGTGCCGATGATGTCGAGACGTTCCACCGGGAAACCTTTGTCCGACAGGCGGTCGACCGCGGCCTGAGCTTCTTCGTAGCTGTCGTAGCCGGCCACCTTGTTCCAGGCCAGACTGACAGGGCTCGGGGGATTCGGCTCGATGTCAGGCATACCCAGTCGGTCCTTCCTCGCTCGAGGCCCGGGTTCCCTTGACGCTCGACGGCATGCACAGCAGATCGACGCCTGTCCGCCGTTATTGCCGCTTCTCTTCAGCCGGTGGAGTGCCGGGTGGCGTCCGGAGGGGGTTACCCACGAAGTAGGCTCCGAAGGCGCCGGCCAAGGAGGCGAACACCGTGACGGCGTAAAGGGCCAGTACGAGTTCGATGAGCTTGCCGTAGGCGGTGGTGGCTCCCGCCGGCTCGCCGCTGATCGCCATCAGCGCCGTGGCGTGCAGGGTGCTCGCGAACGACTCGGCCGGGCGGTCGAACTCGTACAGCAGTTCCCCTGTGGCGAGCACCACGATCAGGGTGATCATGCCCAGCCACGCCACCCGGTCGCTGAGCAGCCGTCCCGCCGACCGTGAGGACCGCACGGTCGAGGAGAGGACTCGGCCGGTGCGCAGGAGGCGAAGAGAGCGCATCAGGCGAAGCACCCGCAGGAAGGGCAGGACCAGGAAGATCACCTGCCACCAGTTGCGGCGCAGGAACCTTCCCCGGTGCTCCGCCAGGATCAGGCGGGCGATGAACTCGGTGACGAAGGCGGCCCACAGCAGCCAGCCGGTCACCGTCATGGCGACATGCATCGCCGTTCCCGGTCCAGCCATGCGCTCACCGACGACGACGAGCAGGAACAGCAGTCCCAGGGCGCTCATCACTGGCGTGAGCCGGTCCAGCAGCTCCTGCGCCAGACGTTCACGCACAGAGTCCTGCTCGGAAGTTCCGCCCACGTCAGCCGCCCACTCTGCTCACTATGCCTTTCACGCGGCCTTTCACGCGTCCGCGCTCCGCCCGGCCACAGGTCAGGGGCATGAGCGTAACGCCCGGGTCATGAAGGATGGCGACGAGGACGCTCGACATTGTCCAGGGCGGTACCGGAACCGTACTGGGAGCGGGTGATCACACTGAAGCTGCCGTCCGTCTCCAGCACGACGGCCTGCACGTCCTCCATATCGCCGATCCCTTGAGCACGGACGGCCTGCCGCACCTCGTCGGGTGTCACTCGCTGGCGCCTCATCGCTTCACACAGCATGCGGCCCTGGTACAGCAGCACGGTCGGCTCGGCCTTCACCAGGCGCCGGACCTTCCCGGAGCGGACCGAGGCCCAAGCGGTGAAGAACTGCAACGCCACCAGCATCCCCAGGGCGGCGGCGCCTTCGAGGAGCGCCACTTGGCGGTTGAGCAGAATCGTCGCCAAGGTCGAGCCCAACGCCACGGTGACGACCAGATCGAAGGCATTCATCTTCGACAAGGCTCGCTTGCCGGACGCGCGGACCGCGGCGATCAGAACGAGATAGGCGAGGCCCGCCATGATCAGAACGCGGACGAGGCCGTCCCAGGAGTCGAAGAGCATGTCCCCACTGGTACCCCCTGGCCCGGCTGTCCGCACAAGGCGCCCCATCGGCTGACCGACGCATGCGGTACCCAAGCGGGCGGGTCGACCGCCGGCTGGCAGCGGTTGTGCGGGGGTTGGGGTTGTAGGCGGGGGAGCGGTTCCGGGGTGAAGCGGTGTGGTCGGCAGCCGCGGCCGGACAGCGCGGCCGAGGGCGCGTCATGGCTCATTGCGCCGCGTCGGGTGCCCGGTCGGCGGCCTTGCGGTGGAGAGCCAGGCTGGGGGTGGTGGTGATGCCGTGGACGAGGGTGCTGGCGGCGACGACCAGGGTACCGGCGGCCAGTACCAGGGGGTTCGCCCCGAGCCGGTGGGCCTCCATGGTCAGGTAGAACAACGCTGAGACGCCGATGGGACCGAACCAGCCCAGGAAGACGGCGTCCCGCCAGGTCAGGAGGAGGGGCCGCTTGAGCGCGAGCAGGACCGGCAGCCGGCGCAGCAGCAGCACGCCCAGGACCAGCAGCAGTGCTCGCCACCATCCCAGCTCGCCCCATTCGCGCCAGGGGATCATCGCTCCCAGGGCAGTGAACAGCGGCAGGACCATGAGGCGGTTGACCGCCTCGTCGATCTTGTTCTCGTCGGCGCGTTCGCTCGCCGAGCTGGTCGCGTTGAAGGCCAGGCCGCAGACGAAGACGGCCAGGATGCCGTCGAGACGCAGCAGCCCCGACGCGCCGAGCACGAACAGGGCCAGCAGGATCGTGTAGATCAACAGGGGGCCGGACTCGATGGTGCGGCGTTCCGCGGCGGCGCGCAGCGCCTTTCCGCCCAGCCATCCCGCCGCTGCCCCGAAGGCGACCGCGCCCAGAACCTGCCACAGGGATTCCAGCAGTGCCCCGGTGCCGGTGAGGGGCCCTGCGATGGCCACGGCGGCGAGCACCAGGGGCAGCCCCAGTCCGTCGTTGGCGCCCGATTCGAGGGAGAGGAGCTGCCTGGTCCGGGCGGTGACGCCCTTCTCGGCGGGTTCGCCGGTGACCACGCTGGAGGCGAGGACGGGGTCGGTGGGGGTCAGGGCGGCTCCCAGCAGTGCCGCCGCGCCGAAGCCGATGCCCAGGGCGGCGGCCGACACTGTCGTGGTCAGCAGCCACATCCCCAGCATGGCTGCGCTGAGCAGAACCGCCACCGGTCTGATCCGTGACCGCACGGCGCGGACCGGATAGCGCAGAGCCACGGCCATGACCGAGACCGCCAGCAGGATGCGGGAGACCTCGTGCAGCTCTTTGTGTCCCTCCACCACGGTGGGCAGATCGAGGACCCCCAGCACGGCTGGACCGAAGGCGATCCCGGTCAGCAGGGCCAGCAGCGGCCCGCTCAGCGGCAGCCGTTGGATGAGCGCGGAGAGCGCCGCCACTACGAGGGCGAGCGCACCGGCAACCGTCAGCAGAGTGTCCACCATGCCGCCGGATTTCCCTTTCCGGCCACGGCCATGTGTCACCCGGACGCCCGATGCCCCGGACGGCCCAGCTGGGGACATGGCCGAAGAGCACGAACTCGCCCCGAGACGGCTGCGATGTGCCCGTAACGCCGCCCCCGGAACGGGGGGTGCACGGCCGTGCGGGGTCGACAGGCCGCGCATCCGGCCGCAAGCTGAAGGAGAGGCGGGCCCTGCAGTCGTTCAGAAGCTGCGGCTTGTGGACTGGTGGATATGGCTGATCATTTCGCCGCCGTGAGCTTGATTGCGGCCTTCGTCGCCGTACTCACGGTGCACACACGACGTCGCAGGGGCGGCGTCATCGCCGACGGCGCCCCACCGCGGGGGTAGGCAGGGAGGCCCCGGATGAGCGGCTACCTGCAGGCGAGGGAGATCACCAAGAAACCGGTGGTCACCCTGGGCGGGGAGGCAGCCGCCCAGATCAAGGACGTGGTCCTCGACGCCGCACAGGGTGATGTCCGGGCCGTCACGCTCAGCGGCCGTGGACTGCTCGCCGGGCCTGAGAACACCGCTTCCGCCCATGCGTGACACGCTCCGTGCGCAGCTGTGGCCGGTGCCGACGCTTGGCGTCGTCCTCGCTGTCGCCGCGGGTGTGGGACTGCCCCGTCTGGACGCACGGATCCAGCACGAGATCCCGCCCTGGCTGACGGAGTACCTGTTCGCAGGCAGCGCGGACGCCGCGCGTACCGTACTGCAGGCGATCGCCGGCTCCCTGATCAGCGTCACGGCGCTGACCTTCTCGCTCACGGTGGTGACGCTGCAACTGGCAAGCAGCCAGTTCTCCCCGCGGCTGCTGCGCACGTTCACCGCGGACCGGTACGTCCAGACGACCCTGGCACTGTTCCTCGCGACGTTCACCTACGCCCTGACCGTACTGCGCACCGTGCGGACCGGCGACGACGAACAAGTCGTGTTCGTCCCCCACCTGTCGGTCACCGGGGCCTTCCTCCTCGCCCTGGCCAGCGTGCTCGGCCTCGTACTGTTCCTGTCCCACCTGGCACGCGAAATCCGGGTGGAGACGATGATGCGCAGCGTCCACTCCGCCGCCGACCACACCATCCACCGGCTTCTCCCCGAGAAAGACCCCGCCGCCAGGGACTCGGGCACGCCACCGGAACCGCCCGCCGACGCGCTGCCCCTGCCCGTCGGCAGGTCCGGTTTCCTGACCGCCGTGGACGAGGAAGCTCTCCTGGAGGCAGCCGCCGAGGCCGACGCCGTCCTGCTCGTCGACCGCCTCCCCGGCAGCTCCCTGATCGCCGGCACGCCCCTGGGAGCCGCCTGGCCCCGCACGGGGGAGCCCTTCTCTCCCCAGACCTGGACGCGTTTGCTCCGAAGAACCTCCGAAGCGGTTTCCACTGGCGCCGAACGCACCGACGCCCAGGACGTCACCTTCGGACTCCGCCAGCTCACCGACATCGTCGCCAAAGCGCTTTCCCCTGGGATCAACGACCCGACCACCGCAGTCCACGGCCTGTCCCACTCCTCCGCGCTGGTGTGCGACCTGGCGCGCCGCGGCCTGGGCCCGCGGTTGCTGCGCGACGACCACCACCAGGTCAGGGTCGTGCTGCAACGCCCGGACCTGGAGAACCTCCTTGATCTGGCAGTGGCCCAGCCCTTGCGCTACGGCGCCGCCGAGCCCGCCGTCCTGGCCCGCATCCTGATGCTGTTGCGTGAACTGGCCTGGACCAGCACACCCGAGCAGCACCCTCCCATCGTCGCTGTACTCGCCCGGCTGCGATCCACTACCGCTGCCCAGGACTTCCACGCCGCCGAGCGCGCCCGGCTCACGAAACTGGCTCAGCAGGTCGAGCAGGCCCTGGCTGGACGCTGGACGTACGACCAGATGCACTGACCGCACAGTCCGACGCGAGCCTGCGCAGAGTTTCGCCTTGCGTGCGTCCGTACCCCCCTGCCGGTCAGGAACCGGGCGAGGGAGAGGTGAGCCCGGGCGCCTCGGTGGCGTCCTCTTCCACATAGGTCGGCAGCTGCGCGTGTACCTGGAGGGCGATCTCGCCGGCCCGTTCGAAGCGCAGGGTCACCCACGCGTAGTCGCCACCCCGCAGTTGCTCGCGCAGCCCTCGCAGCAGCAGATGTGGCCGCTCATCGTTCAGCGCGACGAGCTTGCCGACAGGCACGTCCACCGGGCCGCGGGTGCTGCCTTCGGCGGTGACGATGTCGACGGACCGTGCAACTGTCGTCTCGGCCCCGAGCAGCCTGTCGGGGCGCTGGCCCTGGTTGAACAGCCACACGTACAGCGGGGCGTCATCTCCCGGCTCCCAGGGCCCGTCGGGGGGTTCGGCGATGTGGGCGTAGCGGATGAGCATCGAGCCGATGCGGGCATTGGCGCCCGGCGGATTGTATTCGCCCTGGGTGGCGCCGCAGCCGGCGGCAGCCATGAGGCATCCGGCCAGAAAGACGATCGCCGCTCCACGCCAACGGCAGGGAAAACTACTTCTCAAGGACACAGGAGTCTCCCGTCGAGGCGTAGGAATTCGTCAGGGACTACGCATCGCTTACATGCCCGGCCGCACGTAGTCGACCGTCCGTACTGGGCCGGACGGCACGGTCGGCCACCGATGCGGGTGACATTCGAGCAGTTCCACGACACCTCCGAAGAACGCGTCAAGGCTCTGGTCGACGCCGAACGAGAGGGTCAGGAGACCGTCAGAGAAGCCGGCCCGCCGGAGGCCACGCGCACGCCGTCGGCATGGTGAGGGCGCCTGGGAGCGTCCCCGCCTGGCCACCGCCTCTTGCGCCGGCGGAACGCGGTCCGTCCGTGGACCGCGCGGGTGAGGCGCTCGTACGGCAGGTGAGCTGGTTGGTATGAGGGGTACCGGCGTGAGCATGCCCCTGTCGATTGACCTGCTGCCCGAGTCGACCCTGCGGGACGTGATTGGTCTTCTCGTCAGATTGATCGAGTCCGCCGGGGCGTTGATCATTTTCATTGGGGCTGTATGGGCCTTCGTTCAGTTCGTGCTGGCTGGAATGCGCACTGGCCGGCGGGTGGCCGGCTTTAATCGCATCCGCCTCAGCCTGGGCCGCTTCCTTGTCCTCGGCCTCGAATTCCAGCTCGCGGGTGACGTACTGCGCACGGCCGTGGCGCCGAGCTTCGCGGAGATCGGTCAACTGGCCGCCATCGCCGCGATTCGTACCGCGCTCAACTACTTCCTGGGCCGGGAGATTGCCAACGAGCGCGCCGAACTCGACGAGAACAACAAGGCCGCCACATCATGACCGCCTGGCTGCACCCAGCGGCCGTGCTGACAACGGCCGCGGGGCTGCTGAGCGCATGCGTGGCGTACGTGTCCACCAGGCAGGCACGCGTCTCGATGGGCGTGCTGCTCGACTTCCTCACCGCTGCCGGACTGATCAGGCTCGCCGACGAACCATCGTGGGAGAGCATCGCCGCCGCAGCGGCCGTGATCACCATCCGCAAACTGATCGCGACCCGCCTCGGCCGGCACCCGGTCGACAGGCCGCAGCTGAGGTGACGAACGGACAGACACGACGAACGAGCGATGAGAGAGGCGGACAACCGATGCGTGCGTTGACCGTACGGCCCGGCCAGAAGAACTCACTGGAAGAACGGCAGCTGCCCGATCCGTCCCCGGTGGACGGGGAGCTGCTGGTACGGGGCCTGACGGTGGGTGTGTGCGGGACGGACCACGAGATTGCGAGCGGTGAGTACGGATGGGCGCCGCCGGGCCGAGACTGGATCATCCTCGGACATGAGTCACTGGGCCGGGTGGAGCAGGCCCCACCCGGCGGCGGGTTCTCGGCCGGTGATCTGGTGGCCGGGGTGGTACGCCGACCCGATCCCGTCCCCTGCGGGGCGTGCGCCCATGGTGAGTTCGACATGTGCCGCAACGGCCGCTACACCGAGCGTGGCATCAAGGAGATCGACGGCTACGGCGCCCAGCTGTGGTGCGTCGAGCCCGACTACGCGGTGAAGCTGCAGCCGCATCTGGAGCATGTCGGCGTGCTGATGGAGCCCACCTCAGTCGTGGCGAAGGCGTGGGAGCAGGTGGAGCGTGTCGGTGGGCGCGCCTGGTTCGAGCCTCGGCGAGATCTGGTCACCGGCGCCGGACCGATCGGCCTGCTGGCCGCCCTGCTCGGTACGCAGCGTGGTCTGGACGTACATGTCCTGGACCGCGTGAGCGACGGGCCGAAGCCTCCGCTGGTACGCGATCTGGGCGCCATCTACCACAGCGAGGACGTCGCACAGGTGATCAGCAAAGTGTGCCCCGACGTCATCATCGAAGCCACGGGAGCCAGCGGCCTGGTCTTCGCCGCGCTGACCGGGACCGCCTCATACGGGGTGGTGTGCCTGACCGGTGTGTCGCCCGCCGGCCGCCGCATCACCGTGGACGCCGGCTCCATCAACCGGGACATCGTGCTGGAGAACGACGCCGTCGTGGGATCCGTCAACGCGAACCTGCGGCATTACCACCAAGCCGCCGACGCACTGGCGAAGGCGGACCTGCCCTGGCTGGAACGTCTGATCACCAGGCGGGTGCCTCTTGAACGCGCCATCGAGGCGTTCCAGCGGCAACCGGATGACGTCAAAGTCGTCATCGACCTGTAGGAGCCGAACCGGGGTCCTCCTCGTGGGAGGAGGCGGGCGCTGTCGAAGATGCGCCTTCGAACACTACCTCTGTCGTACGGCGGCGAGTGCCAGTCGTGTGGTTTCTTCGACCGTACCGCTGATGGGGACGAGTGCCCCTTGCTCATCGGCGGCCAGCGGCTCCAGCGTGTCCAACTGGGATTGGAGAAGGGACACCGGCATGAAATGCCCTCGGCGCGCTGCCATGCGTTCGGCAATGAGCTCCGCCGAGCCGTGCAGGTGGACAAAGAACACGGACGGCGAGGTTGACGCAAGGCGGTCGCGGTAGCGCCGTTTGAGTGCCGAGCAGGTGATCACCCCGCCTCGTGGGCGCTGCTCAAGCAGCCACTCCGCGATGACGTCGAGCCAGGGGCCCCGGTCCTTGTCATTGAGAGCGATCCCGTCCCGCATCTTGGCTACGTTTCCAGGCGGGTGAAAGTCGTCAGCTTCTGCGAACGGCACATCCAAGGACTGCGCCAGGGACATCCCTACTGTCGTCTTGCCGGAGCCTGACACGCCCATCACTACGACCAGCGGAGCATCTTCATCCTGAGCCATCGTCTCAGGCTAGCGCAGTGCCTCGAACTGACGGCTGGGCCGGCCACCACCCCTCATCTGGGAGCCCGCGTTGGCCAAGGCCGGCATCATCCCGCCGCGCGTCAAGGGGGCCAAGGACTGGCAGTGGGAGGCGGCACCGAAGGACGGTGACCTTGGCACGGCGGCTCGGGCACTCCTCACCAGCGGTCACCCGGTTACTATGCCCCCTTCATGCCGGAGGCCGGAAGCACGGGGCGGACGGCCATCGACGGGGGCTGATGCGGGCGATGTCCGCTGCTGCACACCTCCGAGGTCGACCATGGATTTCGAGGCTGAAGAGGCGGGTGTCCCGGAAAAATGCTAAGAGAGGTCTCCGCGACCCGTTACATCGCACCCCTGCGCTCAGGTGGCTCCGTCCCCGGGATCGTCGAGGCCGACGACCTGGGCACGTACGTCGTGAAGTTCACCGGCTCCGCGCAGGGCCGCAAGGCGCTGGTCGCCGAGGTGATCGTCGGTGAGCTGGCCCGCGCGCTCGGGCTGCGGTTTCCCGAACTGGTGCTGGTGCGGTTCGATCCCGCCATCGCCGGTGCCGAGCCGCACCAGGAGGTGCGCGACCTGCATGCCTCCAGCGCCGGGATCAACCTCGGCATGGACTACCTGCCGGGCGCCGAGGACTTCACGCCCGAGGTGGCCGAGGACTTCCCGGTCGACCCGCTGGAGGCGGGACGGATCGTCTGGCTGGACGCCCTCACCCTGAACGTCGACCGCACGGTGCACAGCTCCAACCTGATGGTGTGGCCCACGCGCGGTGTCGCACCGCCGCGCCTGTGGCTCATCGACCACGGGGCGGCCCTGGTCTTCCACCACCGCTGGGACCTGTCCGCCCCCGGGAAGGCCTACGACTTCCGCCACCACGCCCTCGGCCGCTACGCGCCCGACACCCGCGCCGCCGACGCCGACCTGGCCCCCCGCGTGACCGAGGAACTGCTGCGCGAGGTGGTCGCCGAGGTGCCCGACGCCTGGCTGGCCGAAGAGGAGGGCTTCACGACACCCGGCGAGGTCCGGCAGGCGTACGTCGCCCATCTGCACGCGCGTGTGCGGTCGTCCGCGGACTGGCTGCCCGTCGACTTCCCCAGCCGCGAGGAGCTGGCCGCGGAGAACGCGCGCCGCGCGGCGAAGACCCGGCAGGGGCGGCCGGACTGGCTCAAGCGGGTCCCCGACCTGCACGGCAAGCCGCCCGCGGAACAGGATTGGTCGGTGCATCCGGGATGACGTCCGGGATCCGCCGGGTGCAGATCGAGTACTGCACCCAGTGCCGCTGGCTGCCGCGCGCCGCCTGGCTGGCGCAGGAGCTGCTGACGACCTTCGAGTCCGAGCTGACCGAGCTGTCGCTCAAGCCCGGCACCGGCGGCGTCTTCGTCGTGCGGGTGGGCGACGAGGTGGTGTGGGACCGCCGGGAGCACGGCTTCCCGGAGCCGACGGCGGTGAAGCGGGCCGTACGCGACCGAGTGGCCCCGGGAAAGACCCTGGGCCACTCGGAGCGGTGAACGCGCCTCCGGCTCAGCCCTTGAGCTGCTCGTACGCCGGGAGGGTCAGGAAGTCGGCGTAGTCCTCGTCGAGGGCGACCGTCAGCAGCAGGTCGTGGGCCTGCTGCCAGTTGCCGGCCGCGAAGGCCTCCGCGCCGATCTCGGCGCGGATGGTCTCCAGTTCCTCGGCGGCGACCTTGCGGGCCAGGTCGGCGGTGACGTGCTCGCCGTTGTCGAGGACCACCCCGGCGTTGATCCACTGCCAGATCTGGGAGCGGGAGATCTCGGCGGTGGCCGCGTCCTCCATCAGGTTGAAGATGGCGACGGCACCGAGCCCGCGCAGCCAGGCCTCGATGTACCGGATGCCGACCTGCACGGCGTTGACCAGACCCGCGTACGTCGGCCTGGCGTCGAGGGAGTCGACGGCGATGAGGTCGGCGGCCTTGACGTCGACGTCCTCGCGCAGCCGGTCCTTCTGGTGCGGCTTGTCGCCGAGGACCTTGTCGAAGGACTCCATGGCGATCGGCACCAGGTCGGGGTGGGCGACCCAGGAGCCGTCGAAGCCGTCGTTCGCCTCACGGTCCTTGTCGGCGCGGACCTTCTCGAAGGCGACCTTGTTGACCTCGGCGTCCTTGCGGGACGGGATGAACGCCGCCATGCCGCCGATGGCGTGCGCGCCGCGCTTGTGGCAGGTGCGCACGAGGAGTTCGGTGTACGCCCGCATGAACGGGGCCGTCATCGTGACCGCGTTGCGGTCCGGCAGCACGAACCTGGCGCCGCCGTCCCGGAAGTTCTTGACGATGGAGAACAGGTAGTCCCAGCGGCCGGCGTTCAGCCCGGAGGCGTGGTCGCGCAGCTCGTAGAGGATCTCCTCCATCTCGTACGCGGCCGTGATCGTCTCGATGAGGACGGTCGCGCGAACGGTGCCCCGCGGGATGCCGACGTAGTCCTGGGCGAAGACGAACACGTCGTTCCAGAGGCGGGCCTCCAGGTGCGACTCGGTCTTCGGGAGGTAGAAGTACGGGCCCTTGCCCATGTCCAGCAGCCGCTGGGCGTTGTGGAAGAAGTACAGCCCGAAGTCGACCAGGGCTCCCGGGACGGGGCGGCCGTCGGCGTCGGTGAGGTGACGCTCGTCCAGGTGCCAGCCGCGCGGGCGCATGACGACCGTGGCGAGTTCCTCGGCGGGGCGCAGCGCGTAGGACTTGCCGGTGCGCTCGTCGGTGAAGTCGATGGTGCGGGTGTAGGCGTCGATCAGGTTGAGCTGGCCGAGGACGACGTTCTCCCAGGTGGGCGCGGAGGCGTCCTCGAAGTCCGCGAGCCAGACCTTCGCGCCCGAGTTGAGGGCGTTGACGGTCATCTTGCGGTCGGTGGGGCCGGTGATCTCGACCCGGCGGTCGTTCAGGGCGGCGGGGGCGGGGGCCACCTTCCAGGAGTCGTCCGCGCGGATCGCGGCGGTTTCCGGGAGGAAGTCGAGCGTGGAGGTGCGGGCGATCTCGGCGCGGCGCTCCGCACGGCGGGCGAGGAGTTCGTCACGGCGGGGCGTGAACCGGCGGTGCAGCTCGGCCACGAAGGCGAGGGCCGCCTCGGTGAGGACCTCCTCCTGCCGGGGCAGGGGCTCGGCGTCGACGATGGCCAGCGGGGACGGCGCTGGTGCGGACATGAGCTGTCACTTCCTTCAGCGAGCGTGGCACCGGGTGCCAGTCTTCCCGGGTGCTGCCGGATACGGCGATGGACGCCCGTGGACCCCTCGGGCGCTTCTGAACAGTGGATACTAGTTTCCTCATGGTGGAAGTTCAATGTTTTGTTGATATCGAGATTCTCCGGATCGAGCCAAGGTGGCGCTCAGTGCCACCCCGTTCACCGAAGGTGGCCGAGGTCGGCCTCGGTGTCGATGTCGTACACCTCGGCCACGTCCCCGCACTCGACCAGCATGATCGCCGCCTGGTGCTCCGCCAGGTAGGCGCGCGCCCCCCGGTCGCCGGTCGCGCTCGCCGCGACACCGGCCCAGTGGGCCGCGCCGAAGAGAACCGGGTGCCCCCGCACCCCGGCGTACGCCGCCGACACCAGTGACGTCTCGTCCCGGTACCCGGCGCGCACCCGGGCCACCGCCTCGGGCCCGATGCCGGGCTGGTCGACCAGGGACACCAGCGCCGCCCGCGCGCCCGTCCCGGCGAGCGAGGCGAGCCCGGTACGTAGGGACGACCCCATGCCGGCCTCCCACTCCGGGTTGTCCACGAGCACGCAGCCGGCCAGTTCGGCCCGCTCGCGCACCTCGCCCGCCGCTGCCCCCAGGACCACGTGCACGCGCGTGCAGCCCGCCGCGCGCAGCACGCCGACCGCGTGTTCGACCAGCGGGCGCCCGTGGTGCGGCAGGAGCGCCTTGGGCCGCCCGCCGAGCCGCCGGCCGCCGCCCGCCGCGAGCAGCAGCCCGGCGATCTGTGGTTCGTCGTAGGTCATGCGCCCTGCATACCCGACCCGCCGTCCGACGTCCCGGCGAGCGGCCGGTTTCGAGGGGCTGAATTTCGGCCTGCGCGGTGGCGCGGCGCGTCCCGGGTGGCGTTTACTGACCGGCGTCCCCGGGCGCCTGACCAACGACGGGGGCGCCCCGGGGGCCGAGTACGAGACGGCGCACAACCGTGCGCGAGGGGGAGAGCCATGTTGCGGAGCGCGGAACACCGGCCGGTGACCGGCGGCGACGAGGACCCGAGAGTGGCGGAACTGCGGACGGCGGTGTCCCGGCTGACCCGCGAACTCGCCGCGCACCCCGCCGACTTCCCGGACCGCGCTGTCGCCGAGGAGGAACTGGCCGCGCTCGCAGCCCTGCCGGCCGGCGCCGTCCCCGAGATCCCGCGGCTGCACAGGTCGCTGCTGCTGATCGCCGCGGCGATCGGTTCCGTCAGTGCCCTGTCGGAGGGCCTGGCGCAGGTCCGTACGGCGGTGGAACTGCTGGGCGAGCCGCAGCGCGGCTGAGGGCGGGGGCGCGGCGCGGCCGGGGGCGGCGAGTGGCGGCGGCTCTGCCCTGCCGCCCCTGCGGGCGAGAGAGGGTCAGGCCGCCGGACCGCCGGAGGTGGCGAGCGCCTGTGCCAGTTCCGTCGCGACCTGCTGGAGCACCGGCACGATCTTCTCCTGCGCGGCCTCCGTGACCCGGCCCGCCGGGCCCGAGATCGAGATGGCCGCCGCGGTGGGCGAGTCGGGCACCGGGACCGCGAGGCAGCGGACCCCGACTTCCTGCTCGCTGTCGTCGACCGCGTACCCGCGCCGGCGCACGTCCTCCAGCGCCGCGAGGAAGCCCTCCGGCGTGGTGATGGTCTTGTCCGTCGCGGCCGGCATGCCCGTACGGGACAGCAGCGCGCGCACCTCCTCCGGCGGGAAGCCCGACAGCAGGGCCTTGCCCACGCCGGTGGAGTGCGGCAGGACACGCCGGCCGACCTCCGTGAACATGCGCATCGAGTGCTTGGACGGCACCTGCGCCACGTAGACGATCTCGTCACCGTCGAGCAGTGCCATGTTCGCCGTCTCGCCGGTCTCCTCGACCAGGCGGGCGAGGTAGGGGCGCGCCCAGGTGCCCAGCAGCCGGGACGCGGACTCGCCGAGCCGGATCAGGCGCGGGCCGAGCGCGTAGCGGCGGTTGGGCTGCTGGCGTACGTATCCGCAGGCCACCAGCGTGCGCATCAGGCGGTGGATGGTGGGCAGCGGCAGCCCGCTGCTGGCGGACAGCTCGCTCAGGCCGACCTCGCCACCCGCGTCCGCCATCCGTTCGAGCAGGTCGAAGGCGCGCTCCAGGGACTGCACGCCGCCAGGGGCGGCGGACCGGGCGGAGTCGGTGGTGCTGGCGCTGGACGTCGGCACGGCGCGTTCCTTTCGGGACTGGCGGGAAGGGCAGAAGCCTACCCGGCAGCCGGTTGACTCCCCGCTTGTGCGGAGCTACGTTCTGCTTTCTGGAATACTAATTCCGCTTTGTGGAAACGTCCAGAGCGGGTTCGTCCGGCATGCCGGGAGGCGGTGTGCCCTTGACGGGGTGCGGACGGGAGTGAAGACTCCTTCAACAGAACGTTGAATTCCGTTGGGTGGAAGTACCCCCGTGACCGGAAACGGACGGCGGCAGAGAGAGGGGCTGGGGTGTCCGACGCTGAACTGGTGCTGCGCTCGACGCGCGTCATCACGCCCGAGGGGACGCGCGCCGCGTCCGTCGCGGTGTCCGGAGGGACGATCACGGCCGTCCTGCCGTACGACGCCCCCGCACCGGCCGGGGCCCGCCTGGAGGACCTCGGCGACGACGTGCTGCTGCCCGGCCTGGTCGACACGCACGTGCACGTCAACGACCCCGGCCGCACCGAGTGGGAGGGCTTCTGGACCGCCACCCGCGCCGCGGCGGCGGGCGGCATCACCACCCTCGTCGACATGCCGCTGAACTCCCTGCCGCCCACCACGACCGTCGACCACCTGCGCGTCAAGCAGAAGGTCGCCGCCGACAAGGCGCACATCGACGTCGGCTTCTGGGGCGGCGCCCTGCCCGGCAACGTCGCGGACCTGCGCCCGCTGCACGACGCCGGAGTCTTCGGCTTCAAGGCGTTCCTGTCCCCGTCCGGCGTGGAGGAGTTCCCGCACCTCGACCAGGACCAGCTCGCCCGCTCCCTGGCCGAGATCGCCGCCTTCGACGGGCTGCTGATCGTGCACGCCGAGGACCCGCACCACCTCGCCGCCGCCCCGCAGCAGGGCGGCCCGAAGTACGCCGACTTCCTCGCCAGCCGCCCCCGCGACGCCGAGGACACCGCCATCGCCAACCTCCTCGCCCAGGCCCGGCGGCTGAACGCACGCGTGCACGTGCTGCACCTGTCCTCCAGCGACGCGCTGCCGCTGATCGCCGAGGCGAAGGCCGACGGCGTCCGCGTCACCGTCGAGACCTGCCCCCACTACCTGACCCTCACCGCCGAGGAAGTCCCCGACGGCGCCAGCGAGTTCAAGTGCTGCCCGCCCATCCGCGAGGCCGCCAACCAGGACCTGCTGTGGCAGGCGCTCGCCGACGGCACGATCGACTGCGTCGTCACCGACCACTCGCCGTCCACCGCCGACCTCAAGACCGGCGACTTCGCCACCGCCTGGGGCGGGATCTCCGGCCTCCAGCTGAGCCTGCCCGCCGTGTGGACCGCCGCACGCGCGCGTGGCCACACCCTGCAGGACGTCGTCCACTGGATGTCGGCGCGCACCGCGCGCCTGGTCGGGCTCGACGGCCGCAAGGGCGCCATCGCCCCCGGCCACGACGCCGACTTCGCGGTCCTCGCCCCCGACGAGACGTTCACCGTGGACCCCGCCGCCCTCCAGCACCGCAACCGCGTCACCGCGTACGCAGGCCGCACCCTGCACGGCGTCGTGAAGCAGACCTGGCTGCGCGGCGAACGCATCGCCGTCGACGGCGAGTTCACCGCACCGAAGGGCCACCTCCTCACCCGGACCGACTGACACCCAGCAGCCCGACTCCCGAAAGGCAGGACCAGATCACCGTGACGGCGATTCCGAGCTTCACCGGCGACGCGAACCCCTACGGAGGCGGTGACCCGTACGCGGACTACCGCACCGCCGACTTCCCCTTCACCCACCACGCCGACCTCGCCGACCGCCGGCTCGGCGCCGGAGTCATCGCCGCCAACGACGAGTTCTTCGCCCAGCGCGAGAACCTGCTGGTGCCCGGGCGAGCCGAGTTCGACCCCGAGCACTTCGGGCACAAGGGCAAGATCATGGACGGCTGGGAGACCCGGCGCCGCCGCGGCAGCTCCGCCGACCACCCCTGGCCGACCGCCGAGGACCACGACTGGGCGCTGATCCGCCTCGGCGCGCCCGGCGTGATCCGCGGCATCGTCGTCGACACGGCCCACTTCCGCGGCAACTACCCGCAGGCCGTGTCGGTCGAGGGCGCCCGCGTGCCCGGCTCCCCGTCCCCGGAGGAACTCCTCACCGGCGACGTGAAGTGGACGACGCTCGTGCCGCGCACCCCGGTCGGCGGCCACGCGGCGAACGGCTTCGAGGTCGCCGTGGAACAGCGCTTCACCCACCTCCGCCTCAACCAGCACCCGGACGGCGGCATCGCCCGCCTGCGGGTGTACGGCGAGGTCGCACCGGACCCCGCGTGGCTCGCCGCGCTCGGCACCTTCGACGTCGTCGCTCTGGAGAACGGCGGCCGGGTCGAGGACGCCTCCGACCTGTTCTACTCGCCCGCCACCAACACCATCCAGCCGGGCCGCTCCCGCAAGATGGACGACGGCTGGGAGACGCGCCGCCGCCGCGACCAGGGCAACGACTGGATCCGCTACCGGCTGGCGACCCAGTCCGAGATCCGCGCCGTCGAGATCGACACGGCGTACCTGAAGGGCAACAGCGCGGGCTGGGCGTCGGTGTCCGTGCGGGACGGCGAGGACGGCGACTGGGTGGAGATCCTGCCCCGCACCCGCCTCCAGCCCGACACGAACCACCGCTTCGTCCTTCGGGCCCCGGCCGTCGGCACGCACGCGCGCGTGGACATCTATCCGGACGGCGGCATCTCCCGCCTGCGCCTGCACGGCTCGCTGACGGAGACGGGAGCGGCACGGCTTGCCGCGCGCCATCGGGAGCTGGGCGGCTGAGAGGCCGCCGGCGTCCAGTCCTCGGGCCCGGCCCGTGTGCCACGGGCTCCCGCGCCGCGGGCTACGCCGCATGCCCCCCGTCCACCGAGAACTCGGCCCCCGTGACGTACGCCGACACCGCCAGGTGTGCCACCGTCGCCGCCACCTCCTGCGCCGTCCCGAAGCGGCCGAGCGCCGTCATGGCCGCCTGACCGGCCGCGTGGGGGCCGTCCGCCGGATTCATGTCGGTGTCGGTCGGCCCCGGGTGGACGACGTTCGCGGTGATCCCGCGCGGGCCCAGCTCCCGCGCGAGGGCCCTGGTCAGCCCGGTCAGCGCCGCCTTGCTCATGGCGTAGAGCGTGCCGCCCGGCCCCGGCACCCGCTGCGTCATGCAGGTGCCGATGGTGACGATCCGCCCGCCGGACGTCATCCGGGCCGCGGCGGCCCGCGTCGTGAGGAACACGCCGCGCACGTTCACCGCGAGGACGCGGTCGACGTCGGCGAGGGTGAGGCTCTCCAGCGGGCCGAGCACGCCCACGCCGGCGTTGTTCACCAGGACGTCGAGCCGCCCGCCGAGGGCCTGGGCGGCTCGCTCGACGGCGCCCCCGGCCTCCTCGGCGTCCGCCGCGTCCGCGCGCAGCGCCACCGCCCGTCGCCCCAGCGCCTCGACGGCCCGTACGACGTCCGCGGCGGCGTCCTTGCCGTTGACGTAGGTGAGGGCCACGTCCGCGCCGTCCCGGGCGAGCCGCAGCGCCGTCGCCGCGCCGATGCCCCGGCTGCCGCCGGTGACCAGGGCCACCTTGCCGGCCAGGGGACGCGCGGCGAGGGATTCCCGTGCCGCGGCGGACTCCTGCGCCGCAACCCATTCCTGCGGCGCAGTGGACTGCTGTGAGGTCGTGAATTCCTGTGAGGTCATGCCCCCATCCCAGCCGTCGGCACACGCGCGTGCCGGCGGCGAACGGACGTCGCCCTCCCGGGAACAGCGCCCGGCCGGTCCCCGTAATCAGCCGGTCCCCGCGCTCATCCTGTCTCCGTGCCCGGCCGGTCCCGCCGCCCTCAGCCGGTCTTCCGGCTCTCCGCGGCCGCGAACAGGGCCACGCCCAGCAACAACAGGGCGATGCTCGCGTACAGCTCGTGCCCGTCGAGGAAGCCGAGCTTCTGCACGAGGCCCCACTTCCAGTCGGTGAACTCGTGCACGAGGCCCATCACGCCCTGCACCAGGGAGATGAAACCGAGGAACTCCAGCAACTGCTTCATGGCTGAGACCCTCGCCGCGCGGACCTCCCGCTGTCATCGGCCGTGGGGCGAGCCGCCCGCGGCGCAAGTAGCAGGTCCGGGCCGCCCGCCGCGCCGAAAGTACCCGGCCCCGCGACTTTGGTCGGTGATCCGGCGCACCCGCGGGTGCGCCGGGCCCGCGCTGCGTAGATTTGCCGACCGTGAGTGGTGACCAGGCGGAGCCCCGGACCCCCGCCGACCTTCCCGCCGCGCGCCGGTGGCTGCTGCCGTCCGCGCTGGCCGACGAACTCGACCCGGGCGCCCGGCGGTCCGGGCGTCCCCGGCGCACCGCCCGCGACTGGATCGTCGACTTCTCCTGCTTCGCGCTGGCCGTCGTCATGGGTCTGCTCGCCGCCGAGTCGATGGCCGAGGACCCGAACCTCCCGGAGCCCGTCGCCGCCGTCGACCAGGTGATCGGCGCGCTGTCCTGCGGCGCCGTGTGGCTGCGCCGCCGCCGGCCGCTCGGGCTCGCGATCGCCATGCTCCCCGTCGGGCTGCTGTCCAACACCGCGGGCGGCGCCGGACTGATCTCCCTGTTCACGCTCGCCGTGCACCGGCCCTTCCGGTACGTGGCGTGGATCGGCGGCGTGTCCCTCGCCTTGCTCCCGGTGTTCTTCCGGCTGCGCCCGGACCCCGACCTGTCGTACCCGGCGGTGCTCGCTTTCACCGGCCTGCTGATCGTGTCGGCCATCGGCTGGGGCATGCTCGTGCGGTCCAAGCGGCAGCTCATGCTCAGTTTGCGGGACCGGGCCCGGCGCGCCGAGACGGAGGCGCGGCTGCGCGCCGAGCAGGCCCAGCGGCTCGCCCGCGAGGCCATCGCACGCGAGATGCACGACGTGCTCGCGCACCGGCTGACGCTGCTCAGCGTGCACGCGGGCGCCCTGGAGTTCCGGCCCGACGCGCCCCGCGAGGAGGTCGCGCGGGCGGCGGGAGTCATCCGGGAGAGCGCCCACGACGCCCTGCAGGACCTGCGGCAGATCATCGGCGTCCTGCGCGCCGCGGAGGCCGACGACGCCGGCGGCCGGCCCCAGCCGACCCTCGCGGCACTCGACGCGCTGGTCGCCGAGTCCCGCGAGGCCGGCATGAAGGTCACGCTCGACCACCGGGTCGACGACGCCGAGTCCGTACCCGCCGTCGTCGGCCGCACCGCGTACCGCATCGCCCAGGAGGGCCTGACCAACGCCCGCAACACGCGCCCGGCGCCGAGGTGGCGGTGACCGTCACGGGCGGGCCGGGCGACGGGCTCGTCGTGTCCGTGCGCAACCCCGCACCCGAGGGCGAGGTCCCGCACGTCCCCGGCTCCGGGCAGGGCCTGATCGGACTCACCGAGCGCGCCACGCTGGCCGGCGGCACGCTGGAGCACGGCTCCACGGCGGACGGCGGTTTCGGGGTACGCGCGTGGCTGCCGTGGAACTGACCGCGCCGCCCCCATCTCCGCGCGGGCCAGCGGCGTTTGCCTTGCCGGTCGCGCTGGCTATGTTGGTCCAGCTTCAGCACCGCGCTTCTCGGAAGGAACAGCCGGCGTGAGTTTCGGGGGACCCCATGATCCGTACCAGCCGCAGTGGCCGACGTACGGCGGACCGCATCCGCCACCCCCGAACGGCGGCCCGTACGCACCGCCACCCGGCCAGGGGCCGTACGCACCGCCTGGCCAGGGACCGCACCCGCCTTCCCACTACGGCCTGGGCGGCCCCGCCTCGGTGACGGCGGTGGTCTGGTGGGAACTGCGCGTACTGCGCACCCGGCACGGCGTGGTGCTGCGCGCCCAGGGTCGGGCTCAGGGATACGGCACCCGGCGCCCCGAGTCCCCGTCCACCACCGTGATTGCGTAGGCCATGACTGCGATCCGACTGCTCCTCGTCGACGACGACCCCCTCGTGCGGGCCGGGCTGTCCTTCATGATGGGCGGCGCGGACGACATCGAGGTCGTCGGCGAGGCCGGTGACGGCGGCGAGGCCGAGGCGCTCGTGGACCGCACCCGCCCGGACGTCGTCCTCATGGACATCCGGATGCCGACGGTCGACGGCATCACGGCCACGGAACTGCTCCGCGCCCGCGAGGACGCCCCGCAGGTGGTGGTGCTGACCACCTTCCACGCCGACGAGCAGGTGCTGCGGGCGCTGCGCGCGGGCGCCGCCGGATTCGTCCTCAAGGACACCCCGCCCGCCGAGATCCTGGACGCGGTACGGCGGGTCGCGGCGGGCGATCCCGTCCTGTCGCCCGCCGTCACCCGCCAGTTGATGCGGCACGCGGCGGGCGGCGCGGCCGGCACCCGCCGGGCACGCGCGCGTGAGCGCATCGCCCTGCTGAACGACCGCGAACGCGAGGTCGCCGTCGCGGTCGGCCGCGGCCTCGCCAACGCCGAGATCGCCGCGGAGCTGTTCATGAGCGTCGCCACCGTCAAGACCCACGTCTCCCACGTGCTGTCCCGGCTCGGCCTCAACAACCGCGTGCAGATCGCCCTGCTCGCCCACGATGCCGGGCTGCTGGAGGAGCAGGCGGGCGGGCCCGACGGGCACTAGCCGGGGGCGCCGGTCGTTGCAGGGGTGCGGGGACCGGAACGGGCCGGGGGGAGGGCACATGACCGAGGTGATCGACCTGGGCGAGTACGGCGCGCAGTTCCGCCGCGACCCGTACCCCGTGTACGCGCGGCTGCGCGAGCGCGGTCCCGTGCACCGGGTGCGGATGCCCGCGCCCGACGGTCACCACCTGGTGTGGCTCGTCGTCGGGCACGCGGAGGCGCGGGCCGCGCTCGCCGACCCCCGGCTCTCCAAGGACGCGGGGAAGTTCGGGCGGACGTTCCTCGACGAGCAGCTGATCGGCACGTATCTGCTGGTCGCGGACCCGCCCCAGCACACCCGGCTGCGCGGACTCGTCTCCCGCGCGTTCACCGCACGCCGCGTGGCCGGACTGCGCCCGAGGATCCAGGAGATCACCGACGACCTGCTCGACGCGATGCTGCCGCGCGGCCGGGCCGACCTCGTGGAGTCCTTCGCGTACCCGCTGCCGATCACCGTCATCTGCGAACTGCTCGGCGTGCCCGAGATGGACCGCACCGCGTTCCGCAGGATGTCCACGGAGGCGGTGGCGCCCACGAGCGCCGAGAGTGAGTACGAGGCATACGTGCGGCTCGCCGCGTACCTGACCGAGCTGATCGAGGACAAGCGGTGCGCCGGACCCGGTGACCCGCCCGGCGACCTGATCCGGACCACCGGTGAGGACGGCGACCGGCTCTCCCCGGGCGAGCTGCGCGGCATGGCGTTCGTGCTGCTGATCGCGGGCCACGAGACGACGGTCAACCTCATCACCAACACGGTGCACGCGCTGCTCACGCACCCGGAGCAACTCGCCGCGCTGCGGGCCGACACGAGCCTGACCGACGCGGCGGTGGAGGAGACCCTGCGCTACGAGGGCCCGGTGGAGAACGCGACGTTCCGGTACGCCGCGGAGCCGCTGGAGATCGGCGGCACGGCCATCGGGCAGGGCGAGCCGGTGCTGATCGGTCTCGCCGCCGCCGACCGGGACCCCGGCCACTTTCCCGCCCCCGACCGCTTCGACATCCGCCGCGACCCGCGCGGCCACGTCGCCTTCGGTCACGGCATCCACTACTGCCTGGGCGCGACACTGGCCCGCGTCGAAGCGGGCACGGCCATCCGCAGCCTGCTGGAGCGCGCACCCGGCCTCACCCTCGACGGCCCACCGGGCGAGTGGCTGCCGGGGGCCTTGATGAGGGGGGTGGTGAGCCGGGGAGCGATGACCGGCTACCGGCGACCGCGACCCCGGCCAGCTCCATGCGGACGTCGTAACCGGCGCCGTTCAGCCGCGTCCCGGTGACCGTCGCCAGAGTGCCGTCGTCGAGCGAGAGCACCACCGCGGCCGTGTCGACGTCACCGGCCTCCCGGAACATCCGCGGCCCGGCGTCGGACCCGGCGGCGTACACGTCGACCACCTCCCGCCCCGTCACCCAGCGCAGTATGTCGAAGTCGTGGATCAGCGTGTCCCGGTACAGCCCGCCGGACAGCGGCAGGTACGCGGCCGGCGGCGGCGCCTGGTCGGACGTCATCGCCCGGACGGTGTGCAGCCGCCCGAGCCGCCCCGACCGCACCGCGTCCCGCGCGCCCCGGTAACCGGTGTCGAAGCGGCGCTGGAACCCCATCTGCAGGATCGTCCCGGCCGCCTCCACCTCGGCGATCGCCTGCAGCGTGCCCGGCAGGTCGAGCGCGATGGGCTTCTCGCAGAACACCGGCAGCCCCGACCGCGCCGCCCGCCCGATGAACTCGGCGTGCGCCGGTGTCGCCGTAGTGATCACCACGGCGTCCACGCCCCACTTGAAGATCTCGTCCACGCCGGGGGCGGCCGTCTCGCCGAGCCGCTGCGCCAGTTCCTGGGCCCGCGCACCGTCGGCGTCCGTGAGGATCAGGGACCCGACGTCCCGGTGCCGGCTGAGCGTGTTCGCGTGGATGGTGCCGATGCGGCCCGTACCGATGACCCCGATGCGCATGGAAACAAACTGCGGCCCCGCCCCGCCCCTGTCAATGCGTATGTCCGGACAACCGAACTACACAACTTCCCGTCAACAACGCACGGAGCTACGCTCGGGCCGTGCCGAAACCAGGAGTGGACCCGACCGTGCAGCTCGATCTCAGCGTGGACCGCAGCTCTCCGGTGCCCTTGTACTTCCAGCTGTCGCAGCAGCTGGAGGCCGCGATCGAGCACGGCGCGCTGACCCCCGGCAGCCTGCTCGGCAACGAGATCGAGCTCGCGGCCCGGCTCGGCCTGTCCCGGCCCACCGTCCGCCAGGCCATCCAGTCCCTCGTCGACAAGGGACTCCTGGTGCGGCGCCGGGGCGTCGGCACACAGGTCGTGCACAGCCAGGTCAAGCGCCCCCTGGAACTGAGCAGCCTCTACGACGACCTGGAGTCGGCGGGACAGCTCCCGGGCACGAAAGTCCTGGTCAACACGGTCGTACCGGCCTCCGCCGACATCGCGGCGGCGCTCGCCGTCGCTGAGGACAGCGACGTGCACCGCGTGGAGCGGCTGCGGCTCGCGCACGGTGAGCCGATGGCCTACCTGTGCAACTACCTGCCGCCCGGCCTGCTCGACCTGGACACCGGCCAGCTGGAGGCGACCGGCCTGTACCGGCTGATGCGGGCCGCCGGGATCACCCTGCACAGCGCCCGCCAGACCATCGGCGCCCGCGCCGCCACGGCCACCGAGGCCGAGCGGCTCGGGGAGCGGGAGGGCGCGCCGCTGCTCACCATGCAGCGCGTCACCTTCGACGACACCGGCCGCGCGGTCGAGTACGGCACGCACACGTACCGGCCGTCCCGCTACTCCTTCGAGTTCCAGCTCCTCGTACGGCCCTGAGCCCGCCCGCACCCCGGCGCGTCCGCGCCCCATGTTCGTCTCAATGTCCGGACAAAGTGATCGTGCCCTCTCCGCGCGGGGACGGAGTGTGGGGCGCTGATCCGCGAACGGCCCGTGAACTGCGAAGCCGCCGGACCGCAACGCCGCCGCGAACGGTCGCGGCGAACCGCGCGATCAGCCGGCGACCAGCCGCACCCGGCACCGTCGGGCAGCACCGTCCTTGCCCCGGCCCACACTCAGCGTGAGCGTGAGGCAGAATCGGCGACGATGAGCACCTACCGCGACTTCACCGCCCCCATCGGCTCCCGCCGAGCGCCGGTCCTGCGCACCGTCGGCACCCGGGAGCGCCGCTCCCACCTGACCGCACCCCGGGTGCCGACGGTGGGCATCGACATCGGCGGCACCAAGGTGATGGCGGGCGTGGTCGACGCCGACGGCAACATCCTGGAGAAGCTCCGCGCGGAGACCCCGGACAAGTCCAAGAGCCCCAAGGTCGTCGAGGACACCATCGTCGAACTGGTCCTGGACCTGTCCGACCGGCACGACGTGCACGCCGTCGGCATCGGCGCGGCCGGCTGGGTCGACGCCGACCGCAACCGCGTGCTGTTCGCGCCGCACCTGTCCTGGCGCAACGAGCCCCTCAGGGACCGCATCACGAGCAGGCTCTCCGTCCCCGTCCTGGTGGACAACGACGCCAACACCGCCGCCTGGGCCGAGTGGCGCTTCGGCGCCGGACGCGACGAGGACCACCTGGTGATGATCACGCTGGGCACCGGCATCGGCGGGGCCATCCTGGAGGACGGCCAGGTCAAGCGCGGCAAGTACGGCGTCGCGGGCGAGTTCGGGCACATGCAGGTCGTGCCCGGCGGCCACCGCTGCCCGTGCGGCAACCGCGGCTGCTGGGAGCAGTACAGCTCCGGCAACGCCCTCGTGCGCGAGGCCCGTGAGCTGGCCGCCGCCGACTCCCCGGTCGCCTACGGGATCATCGAGCACGTCAAGGGCAACGTCTCCGACATCACCGGCCCGATGATCACCGAGCTGGCCCGCGAGGGCGACGCCATGTGCATCGAACTGCTCCAGGACATCGGGCAGTGGCTCGGCGTCGGCATCGCCAACCTCGCCGCCGCCCTCGACCCGTCCTGCTTCGTCATCGGCGGCGGCGTCTCGGCCGCCGACGACCTGCTGATCGGCCCCGCGCGGGACGCCTTCCGGCGCAACCTCACCGGACGCGGCTACCGCCCCGAGGCCCGCATCGCCCGCGCCCAGCTCGGCCCCGAGGCCGGCATGGTCGGCGCGGCCGACCTCGCCCGCCTCGTCGCCCGCCGCTTCCGCCGCGCCAAGCGGCGCCGCGTGGAGCGGTACGAGCGCTACGAGCGGTACGTCCAGTTCCGGCGCGGCACCGACCAGTTGGGCCGCACCACCGAGGGGTCGGCATGACCGCGGCACCGCAGCCGGCAGGGCCCAACCGCCCGCCCCGTCCCGTCGAGGACCGCCGGCACATGATCCGCCGCAGGGCGCTCACCCTGCTGATCATCGTGCTGCTCATCGGCATCCCGGCCGGCTACCTCGTGATCTCCGCGAACCAGAGCCGTGACAGCGGCAAGGACAAGGAGGCCAAGTACTCGGCGACCGGCCTCACCGCAGGCTGGCCGTCCAAGGTGCAGCGCCGCCTCTACCAGGTGCCGATACCGCACCCGGCGGACCGCATCGCCTACTACGAGACCAACAACTGGAAGACCAGCCGGCTCTACGTCCAGTTCGGCACCACCGCCGCGGGCCTCGACGCGTTCCTCACCGGCATGGGCGTCACCCGCGGCGACCTGACGAAGGGTCACGTGACGATAGGCGCCCGCGACCAGAAGGTCAGCGGCTGGCGGTTCCCGGACGACGGCCGCTGGTGGGGTCTGGTCCACCGGCAGAAGAACCCGGCGCCCACCCAGGACGTCGTGGTCAACCTGTCCAATCCGGAGCACGTCATGGTGTACGTCGTCTCCCGCACCGTGCCGTAGCACCCCTGCCCGCCGGTCGCCGGGCGGGGTCGGCCTGAAGGTCGCCCCGCGCCGGCCGGGTCCTCCGGTCGGCGCGGCGTGAAGGTCGTCCCGCGTCGGCCGGGCTCCGGGCGGCCGGGTCCCCGTCGGCCGGGTCGGCCTGGATCGTCCCGCGTCGGCCGGGCTCCGGGGCCGATTGTCAGACCCCGCCCGTAGAGTCGAAGACACATGAGCCGACACACGGGACGGGAGGTGACAGGACGTATGAGCGGCACGGCTGCCGTGGCCGGGCGGACGGGCGACACCGATGCCGCCGCCGGTCCGGTCCCCGCCCGGCTCGCGGCCGTCTTCCTGCCCGCGCCCCTGCCGCGCGAGAGCACGGTCGCCTTCTGGGACCCCCAGGGCGGCCCGCTGCCCGAAGCGGAAGCGCAGCACACGGAGCTCAGGGTCGTACGACGGCACGGCGCCGGAGCACGCCGCAGGACCACCCCGGCGCTGACACTCCCGGTCGGCGGGGCGCTCCCGCTGCTGGCCCGCGCCCGGCACGACCCGGCGGCCCACCCCGCCACCGCCTGCTGGGGCGCCGCCGCGCTGCACGCGCTGCGGCTGACCGCCCGGGGCCGCCTGCTGCCCGGCCTGACCCCCACCGGACACGACGCCTGGCGCGCCGGCCCGCTCGACCAGGACGACATCGCCCACCTGAGGGCGGTCGCCGCCGCCCTCCCCTACGAGGGGCACGCGGTCCCGCTGCCCGGCCCCGGCCCGCTGCGGCTGCCCGAACCGGAAGCACTGGTGCGCGCCTTCCTGGACGCCGTCGCCGACACCCTGCCCCGCACCCCGGCCGCGCCCTACGCCGCGGGCAGACCCTTCGCGGCGAGCACCGCCCAGCACCTGCCGCACGCACACGACTGGGCCGCCGAGGTCGCCGCCGGCATGGACGCGGGCGTGCGGATCTCGCTGCGGCTGGACCTGTCGGCGTACGCACTGTTCGACGGCGGACCCGACGCCGGCCTGCGCAGTGCGGGCGCCGCCATCGTCCAGGTGCACAGCCTCGCCGACCCCACCCTGGTCGCCGACGCGGCGGCCCTGTGGGCGGGGGACGCGGACGACGCCTTCGGACCACGCGCGCGCGTGGACGCCGCCCTCGCGGTGCGCCGGGCCGCCCGGGTCTGGCCACCGCTCGACCGGCTCGGCGAGCAGGACGTGCCCGACGTGCTCGCACTGTCCGAGGACGAGCTCAGCGACCTGCTCGGCGTCGCCGCCACCCGGCTCGCCGCGGCCGGCGTGGCCGTGCACTGGCCGCGGGACCTCGCACAGGACCTGGCCGCCACGGCGGTCGTCAGGCCCGCGCCCGGCTCGGCGACCGACGGCACCGGGTTCTTCGAGAGCGAGGACCTGCTCCAGTTCCGCTGGCAGCTCGCGCTCGGCGGCGACCCGCTCAGCGAGGCCGAGATGGACGCGCTCGCCGAGGCGCACCGCCCCGTCGTCCGGCTGCGGGACCAGTGGGTGCTGGTCGACCCGGCCCTCGTCCGCAAGGCCCGCACACGCGACCTCGGCCTGCTCGACCCGGTCGACGCCCTGTCCGTCGCCCTCACCGGCACCGCCGAGGTCGACGGCGAGACCGTCGAGGCGGTTCCCTCGGGCGCGCTCGCCGCCCTGCGCGACCGTCTGACGGCCGGCGTCCGCCCCGCCGAACCACCACCCGGGCTGCGCGCCACCCTGCGCGACTACCAGCTGCGCGGTCTGGCCTGGCTGGACCTCATGACCTCCCTCGGCCTCGGCGGCTGCCTCGCCGACGACATGGGCCTCGGCAAGACGATCACCGTCATCGCCCTGCACCTCAAGCGCGCCCGCAGCGAACCGACACTGGTGGTCTGCCCGGCCTCCCTGCTCGGCAACTGGCAGCGGGAGATCACCCGGTTCGCCCCCGGCGTCCCCGTCCGCCGTTTCCACGGCCCCGACCGCACCCTGACCGGCCTGCCCGGCGGCTTCGTCCTCACCACGTACGGCACGATGCGCAGCGCGGCACCCGCCCTCGCCGAGCAGAAGTGGGGCATGGTCGTCGCCGACGAGGCCCAGCACGTCAAGAACCCTTACTCCGCCACGGCCAAGGCGCTGCGCACCATCCCGACACCCGCGCGCGTCGCCCTCACCGGCACCCCGGTCGAGAACAACCTCTCCGAGCTGTGGGCCCTGCTCGACTGGACCACCCCCGGCCTCCTCGGTCCGCTGAAGTCCTTCCGCGCCCGGCACGCGCGCGCCGTGGAGAACGGCGAGGACGAGGAGGCCGTGGAGCGCCTCGCCCGCCTCGTCCGGCCCTTCCTGCTGCGCCGCAAGAAGTCCGACCCCGGCATCGTCCCCGAACTGCCGCCCAAGACCGAGACCGACCATCCCGTACCGCTCACCCGCGAACAGGCCGCGCTGTACGAGGCGGTGGTCCGCGAGTCGATGCTGGCCATCGAGACCGCCGAGGGCATGGCACGCCGGGGCCTGGTGCTCAAGCTCCTCACCTCGCTGAAGCAGATCTGCGACCACCCCGCCCTGTTCCTGAAGGAGGCACTGTCCGGCGGCGACCGGCAGGCCGCCAGGTCGGGGAAGCTCGCCCTGCTGGACGAGCTGCTGGACACCCTCCTCGCGGAGGACGGCTCCGCACTCGTCTTCACGCAGTACGTCGGCATGGCCCGCCTGATCACCGCGCACCTCGCCGAGCGCGCCGTCCCGGCGGAGCTGCTGCACGGCGGCACGCCCGTGCCGGAACGGGAGCACATGGTGGACCGCTTCCAGAGCGGCGCGACGCCCGTCCTGGTGCTGTCCCTGAAGGCGGCCGGCACGGGCCTGAACCTCACCCGCGCGGGCCACGTCGTCCACTTCGACCGCTGGTGGAACCCCGCCGTCGAGGAACAGGCCACCGACCGCGCCTACCGCATCGGCCAGACCCAGCCCGTCCAGGTCCACCGTCTCATCACCGAGGGCACGGTCGAGGACCGCATCGCCGAGATGCTGGAGTCCAAGCGCGCCCTGGCCGACGCGATCCTCGGCTCCGGCGAGGCCGCCCTCACAGAACTGACGGACCGCGACCTGTCCGACCTGGTGTCCCTCCGGAGGCCGTCATGACCCCGCGCCCGTCCGAGGAAGCCCGCCGCGCGCTCCGGGAGGCACGGGAACGGCGGGGGGCGGGATGGTTGCCGGGTGATGAGGGTGAGCCGGGCGGGCCCACGGAGGTGAAGCGGACGGGGGACGGGGCGGCGGAGGCCGGCTCGCGGGAGCCGACGCGGCCGGGGACGGAGCCGGGGTACCCCTCGGGGCGGCGGCCCGTGGGCGCGGCGGAGACATCACCGTCCGGCGCACAGGAGACACCGGCCGGTCCCGCAGAACCCCGACGCCCCGGCGACATCGCCCGCGAGGCACTGCGACGTGCCCGTGCGTCTCAACGGACGCAGGAGTCGGGGCCCGACGCCGAGGACGCGCCGGGGGAGAGGGGCGAGGAACCGACGCAGACCCTCGGCGGCCGGGGCACGGACGGTGCCGGGCACGCGGGGGACTCCGCGGCGCGGCAGACCGAGAGGAAGCCGGGTTCTGCCCGCCCTGTCGGCGGGGAGCGCGCTGGAGGGCGGGGCGGGGGAGCCGAACCGAGGTCCGCTGGGCCGATTGACCCCGAGCGTCGCGGGCGGCGGGGCGCGGAGAGGGGGCGAGGCTCTGCGGGTTCTGCCGACGTGGGGCGCGCTGGAGGGCGGGGGGCGGAGCTGGAGCCGGGGGCTGACATTCCCGCCGACACCGAGCGCCCAGGATTGCGGGGCGCGGCTGCTGGGTCGGGTCCAGAGCGTTCCGCCGACACCGAGCGCTCAGGGCTGCGGGGCGCGGCCGCCGAGCCAGGTTCATCCTGCCCCGGCCACACCGAGCACGCCGGACCGCGGCAGCCCGGGGTCGATTCCCGCTCCGCCGTGCCCGTCGACGCGGAGCGTCCCGCGCTGCGGCGGGCCGGGACCGAGCCGCGTTCCGCCCGCCCCGCGGATGTGGCACGCGAGGCGCTGCGCGCGGCACGCCGAGGCACAGCGGGAGGAACAGCCGGGGTACCGGACGGGCGGACGTCCCGCGAGCGCGGGGGCGCACGGGGCGGCAAGGCCGGACCAGGTGCTGCTCGCCGCGGCCGCGGCGAGCGGGGCGCCGCCGGTGCCGGTTCCCGGGAGGACCGGAGCGGCGCCGCAGCCCGCGCCCGCGAACTCCGGGAAATGCTGGCGGGCGCCTTCCGGCTCCCGCCGGAAGCGTCCGGCTCCGCCGAGCGCCGGCCGGACGAGGACGAGGTGCCCGAGCGGGGGGCGGCTGCCCCCGGACCCACCACTCCCGGACGCCCACCCGGCGAACCGACCCCCGCCTCCGCCCCGGACGAGCAGCACGCCCCCGCCGTCACCACCGACACCACCCTCGTTCCCACCCCCCGCTCCATGGCCGCCCCCAGCCGCGACGGCGACCTGCGGCGGACCTTCCCGGCGTTTCCCGCGCGCCCCGCAGGGAAAGACGCGGCGTTCGCCGGCACCTGGTGGGGGAATGCCTGGGTGACGGCGCTGGAAGAGGGCGCCTTGGACGCCAACCGGCTGGCGCGCGGCCGGGGGTACGCCGAGCGGGGGCACGTCGACGCGATCACCGTCACGCCGGGGCTCGTGCTGGCGTACGTGCAGGGCAGCCGCCCCCGGCCCTACCGCGTACAGGTGCGGCTGCGGACGCTCGGCGACGCCGACTGGGAGAGGTTTCTGGACGCCGCGGCGGAACGCCCGGGACACATCGCGGCGCTTCTCGACAAGGAGCTGCCGCAGTCCCTCGCCGACTGCGGGGTCCCCCTCCTGCCCGGCCCTGGCGACCTCGCCCCGCAGTGCAGTTGCCCCGACTCAGGTCACCCCTGCAAGCACGCCGCCGCGCTCTGCTACCAGACGGCGCGGCTGCTCGACGCCGACCCCTTCGTGCTGCTTCTGCTGCGCGGCCGGGGCGAACGGCAGCTGCTGGACGCGCTGTCCCGGCTCAGCGCCGCCCGCGCGGCCCGCGCCGCCCAGGACCGGGCGCCGGCGGCCTTCCCCGGGGTCCGCGCCACGGAGGTCCTGGCCCGCGGCGAACCCCCCGCGCCGCCACCGCCGCTGCCCCCGCCACCACACCCCGAACAGCCCCCGGCGTACCCGGCGGCACCGGGCGGCCCGGACCCCTTCGCGCTGGACCAGCTCGCCACCGACGCCGCAGCCCGCGCCCACGCGCTGCTCACCACCGGCCGTGATCCGGTCGGAGGCCTGACGCTGTGGCAGGACGCAGTCCGCCTCGCCGCCGCCCGCCCCGGCTCCGGCCTGACCGCGAGCACCCGCGCGCTGTACTCCTCGCTCGCCACCGTCACCGGCCGCACCCCGGCCGACCTGGCCCGCGCGGTGGCCGCCTGGCGGCAGGGCGGGCTCGCGGGCCTGACCGTACTCGAGGAGCTCTGGGACCCGCCCGCCGGCCGCTTCGACCGGGCCCGCCCCCTGCTCCTCGCCGCCGACCTCCCCGCCTTCCGCCCTTGGCACAACACCCTCACGCACCCCCAAGGACACCTCCAGCTGCGCCTCGGCCGCGACGGGCTGTGGTACGCGTACGAGTCGGAGCCGGGCCACGACGACTGGTGGCCCCGCGGCACCCCCGACCTCGACCCGGTCGGCGCCCTCACGGGCCTCGGCATGCCGAGCCCGCCCGATCGGCCGGATCCACCGAATACCCTGTGACCGGGGGAGCGGGCGGACACAATGCCGGAGCTGTCGAAGGCCGTTGCCAGGTCGGCTCGCCGGACGCCCAGGGCATCGATGCCGGACGGCTCGGAGGCGGGGAGGCGTATCACCGGGCCCGCTGAGGCCACTCAGCCTCCCCCTCCCTCCCAGTCATCTCGCCAACCGCAAGGCCGGCCGACCTCCAACGCGCGACACGCCCCGCCGGCACGGCAACCGCGTCGTCGAGATCCGCACCTGGTCCATCAGGGGATCATCCCTCGTGGCCAAGCCCCTGGCAGGTCCAGGACGTCCAGCCATCGGATCGCGCGACGCCCATGGGTGGGCATGCGGGTTCCCCGCCGCCCTCACATGAACAAGGCACGACGCCGAGCGGACTGGTCCGCGGTCCTCTGTTGTGTCCGCCCCGTGAGCGCGCGGGCGTCTCGGGCGGCGGTCTGGGGCGTAGATCGACTGGCGGGGCGCTTCCACCGATGAGTTCGCCGTCCTGGCGCGGTCTGCACAGCGACACGACCGTTCTCGACAGGAGTGCCATGTCCACCATCCAGCCAGTGATCCTGACTACCGACCAGGACGTCCTGGCCCGCTTCTATACGAAATTGTTCGGCGCCGAGGAGATCTTCCGGGTGCCGGAGGAAGGGCCGGCCTTCTACCTCGGCTTGCGCATCGGCGACACCGACCTCGGGCTGGTGGCCAAGACGGATCTGGATACCGGGGCGGCACCGCGGGTCCTGCTCAGCATCGGTGTCGACGACGTCGACGGGACGCTCGGCCGGGTGGTCGCGTTGGGCGGCTCGGTCCGCAGCGGCCCCAACGACATGCCGTGGGGACAGCGCGTCGCCCACATCCTGGACCCGGACGGCAACCCGGTGAACCTCACCCAGCCGATCCCGGACCGGTGACGCAGTTCCGGGCGCTTGTGCCGGTCGTGGGCCGCCTGCGGTAGGGATCGTGTGCTGGTAGGCCTCGATGTGCAGGTGGGCCGGAATGCGGTCGCGGTCAGCGGCGGCGATGGCGTGAGTGCGGCCGGGCCGGGCGGCCGCTGCCCACGCCAGACGCCCCGGCCCGTCGGTCAGGGCCATCACGTGCGGGCCGTGGCGGCGATGCCTGCCGGAGCGGTTCGGGCGGTTCGCGCGGCCGATGGGGCGCTGAGTGACCGCCCTGCGCGGGCAGAGCAGATGCGCGGCGTCGAGCGGATAAGCCCAGGGGCTACTGACCCGCAAGAGCGCCGGCGGCCGAAGGACAAGCGCGTCGCGGCAGGTCGGCCTCGCGGGCGTGGCGGGCGGACGCACAGGCTGCGTCCGCCCGCCGCGGGTGGTCACTGACTTGCGGGCACCGTGTCCTCGAAGGTTGTGCCTGCGGCCCGGTAGGCGGCGATCTTCGTGGCGACCTGGGCCGGAGTCAGCACCTGGTCCTTGACGTGCAGTACGTAGTCGACTTTCTGGTCGTAGGCGCGGGGAGTGGTGCTGGTCTGGCCCGCCAGGTCGATGAGCCACTGGTTGAAGTTGATGGACATCGGCCGTTCGGGCAGGTAGCGGGCGTCATGACGGCCGAACTCCTGGCCGTCGACGTAGTAGGTGATGTTGCTGTCGTTGATGGTGACGACGAGGTCGTGCCAGCCGGCATAGCTGGTGCGGGACTCCGAGTGCTGGTTGACGGCCTCCCAGGGGTCGGGCCGGTAGGTCTCCCACGAGGTGGTGTAGAGGATGTTGGCGGGTTCGCCCCAGCCGCCGTTGGGCAGGTACTCGAAGTCGTACTCGGCGTAGTCGTCGGCCATCGGGGCCCTGAGGTCGTTGATGGTGAAGAACGTCTGCACCACGCGGTCGCCGTCGGGACCCGACTTCGGCGCATCGGAGAAGCGCACCCGGGCCGCGTAGGTGCCGTTCTTGAACTTCATCGCCTTGGTGAGGACTTCGGTGTGCTTCGTGGACTCGGGCGTCCCGGCTGTCGAGGTCTCCAGGTTCATGATCGAGTTGGTCCCCTCCTTGGCGAAGGTGACGTTCTGCGCCGCCCAGGTCGCGCCCGGCACCCCCGGCCCGCCCGCGTTGGACCGTACGCTCCAGCCGTGGGCGCCGATCGCGGGATCGGTGTGCGAGGTGTAGTTGAAGTCGTCGAAGAGCGTGGCGCCCCCGGTCGGCGGATCGGTCGGGTCCGGACCGGGCCCCGGGTCGTTGCCCTCGGGCGCCGTCCCCCACACCGGCGTACCGCCGACGCTGGCGGTGACCTTGGACCAGTTGCCGTACGACGTCTGGGTGGGCCCGAAGGAGTAGTCGTCGTTCTGGTTCAGCGGCTGCCAGTTGGAGCGGTGGAAGCGCAGCTGCATGTCGCCGGTGCTCGCACCGGGCGCGAGGGTGCCGGCGCTGGCGGTGAAACCGATTTCCAGGTAGCGGTCGGCGGTGGCGGTCGGCCGGGCGAGGGTGCCGAAGGTGCCCGTGATGTTCCCGCAGCCCTTGACCGCCCAGGAACAGGCGAAGGTGTACGAGGCGCCGGCGTCGGCCTTGAAGTAGTACCGGATCTTGACCTGGCTGAGGGAGACCGGCGAGGTGCCGGTGTTGACCGCCTTGAACCAGGGCTCGGCCTGGTCGCTGCCGGTGGCGCTCTGCCGGTACTGGACTGTCAGTGACTCGCCGGCGGCGGCAGCGGGCGCCGCCGACAGGGTGGCGCAGCCGAGGCCGGTCACGAGGGCGGCGGCCAGGGCCGCGCGGATCCGTGTGGTGCGCGCTCTCTTGCTCGTGCTGATGCTGGTCACCTGGTGGTCCTCTCAGGACGAAGGATCGCGGAGGGGCGGCTCGGCACTCCGAGAGCGTCGAGCCGGGTTCTGTGGTGGTGCAGCCGTGCCTGGAATCCGGGCCAGTCGCGGCCGCCGGACCAGGCGGTGTCGGCCAGCGCGCACAGCCGGGGGAAGGCGAGGTACTCGGCGTGCGCGGCGGTGGCCACGTACTCGGTCCACAGCTGCGCCTGGGTGCCGAGCACCCGGGCGGCGGCCGCCGCCTCCCAGTGGGCGGGGGCGGGTTCGATGGCGTACACGGCCCGCAGGTCGACCGCGTCGCCCACCTGGCCGGGCGGTTCGTCGGGGTGGGCGGACTGCGGGTAGTCGAGGTACGTGGAGCGGTGCGGCGCCATGATCACGGGCTGGCCGCGGCAGGCCGCCGCGAGCCCGTGCTCCTCGTCACGCCAAACCAGGGCGGCGAAGGACTCGGGCAGGTCGCGGCCGGTCTCGGTCCACCCCAGCGGCCGCCTCCCGCGCCCGGTCAGGAAGGTTCCGACGCGCGCCATGAACCACCCGTGGAGCGCGTCGGGGCCGTCCAGCCCTTCGTCCGCCACGCGCCGCAGGGCGGTGGGTGAGCGGTGCCATTCGGTGGTCGGGCACTCGTCACCACCGACGTGGATGTAGGGCGAGGGGAAGAGGTCCATGACCTCGTCCAGTACGGTCCGACAGAAGTCGAGGACCTCGTCGGTGACACCGAGGACGGTGTCGCACACGCCCCAGCTCTTCCAGACGTCCAGTCGCCGCTCGGGGAAGTTGCCGAGGTGCGGGTAGGCGGCCAGGGCGGCACGCGCGTGGCCCGGCATCTCGATCTCCGGTACGACGGTGACGCCCCGGTCGGCGGCGTACACCACCAGATCGCGCAACTCCTCGCGGCTGTACGCGCCGCCATGAGGCGCGCCCGCGACCTCCGTGAGCCGGGGGTACGCGGTGATGGGCATCCGCCAGCCCTGGTCGTCCGTCAGGTGCAGGTGCAGCACGTTGAGTTTGTGCAGGGCCAGCAGGTCGGTGAAGCGCCGCAGGAAGGAGACGGGCTGGAAGTGGCGGGCCACGTCGAGCATCGCGCCGCGCCAGGCGTACCGGGGGGCATCCGTGATCTCGACGGCGGGGACGGACCACCGTACCCCGCGTACCGGTTCCGTCTTGAGGGCGGCGACCGGCAGGAGTTGCCGGATGGTCTGGACCCCGTGACGCAGCCCGGCGGCACCCGCGGCACGGAGCAGCACTGCTTCGCCGCTGACGGTCAGGCCGTAGCCTTCCGCGCCGAGGTCGGTGAGCCCGGGGTCGAGGACGAGGACGATCCGGCCGTCCGGGGCGAGGGGCAGCGGCAGACCGGTCGCGGGGGCCAGCAGGGTGCGCAGGAGGGCGGCGGCGGGCCCGGCCCCTGGGGTGACGCGGATCGCCGTCGTGTCGTCGAGGGTGAAAGCCCCGGCGGACCGGCTGAGTTTCGAAGGGCTCGGGACGAGTCCGGGGTCTGCGGTCGGTGGGAACACGGTGCCTCCTATCCCTTGACCGCGCCGCCGGCCAAGCCGGTGGCGACCCGGCGCTGGAGCACCAGGAAGAGGATGAGGACGGGCAGCGCGAAGAGCGTGGAGGCGGCCATGGTGGCGCCCCAGTCGGTGCCGAAGACGTTCGAGAACGAGGAGAGCCAGACCGGGAGGGTGCGGTCGTCCTGGTTCTTGATGATCAGCATGTTGGCGAAGGCGAACTCGTTCCAGGCGGTGATGAACCCGAAGAGCGAAGTGGCGAGCAGACCGGGCGCGAGGAGCGGGAAGGTGACCCGGCGGAACGCGGCCGCGCGGGTGCAGCCGTCGACCTGGGCGGCCTCCTCCAGTTCCTTGGGTATGGCGGTGAGGAAGCTTCGCAGGGTGACGATGGTGAACGGCAGGGTGATCACGAAGTAGACGAGGGTGAGGGTGGCGAGCCGGTCGAGCATGTCGGTGTCGCGTGCGATGACGTACATCGGGACGAGGAGCGCCTCCCAGGGCGCGACCTGCGCGATGAACACCATCAGGACGAAGCCGCGGCGGCCTTTCCAGCGCAGCCGCGCCACCGCGAAGGCCGAGGCGAGGGCGACCACGAGGGCCAGCAGCACACAGCCGGCCGTGACGATGAGGCTGTTGCGCCAGAACGACCAGAACCCGTCGGCGTTCACCGCTGCGGAGAAGTGCTCCAGCGTCAGCGAGGTGGGCAGGAAGACGGGCGTCTCGGCCTGGATGTCGGGGGTGGGCTTGAAGGCGGTGAGGACCATCCAGTACACGGGAAAGACGCAGAGCACGAAGACGACCAGCGCGCCGGCGTTCAGGGGCAGCCGCCGCAGCGTGCCGGACCTGGATGCGGGGACGGGGCTCACAGCTCGGCCTCCTGCCGGAACATCTGACGGAAGTAGAGGATCAGCACGGCGATCAGGATGAGTACGGTGAGGGTCGCCGCGGCGGCTCCGAGGTCGTAGCGGTGCAGTGACCGGGCCACCTGGTAGGAGTAGACCGGCAGGGTGGTGGTCGCTCCACCGGGACCGCCCCCGGTGACGGCCCAGATCTGGGCGAAGCACCGGAAGACCCAGATGACTTCGAGGCTCAGGAGGAGTCCGAAGATCGGCCTGAGGAGAGGCAGGGTGATCGAGCGGAAGGTGCGCCAGCCGCCGGCGCCGTCGATGCGGGCCGATTCGAAGAGTTCGGCGGGAACCGTGGTCAGTGCGGAGTGCAGGGTGATGGCGACGAACGGCACGGACTGCCACACGACGAGCAGGACCAGGACGGTGAAGGCCGCCGGCCCGTGTGCCAGCCAGGAGTAGTCCTGGAAGGAGTCGAACCCCAGCCGGACCAGCAGCCAGTTGACCACTCCCAGGCGGGAGGAGAAGAGCCACTGGAAGACGGTGGTCGTGGCGATGACGGGGCTGGCCCAGGCGAGCACCAGTCCGCTCAGGACCAGGGTCCGCATCCGCTTGCCCAACCGCTGGAGCATGAGCGCGACGACCGTGCCGATCACCATGATGAGTACGACGTTGATCCCGGTCCACCACAGCGTGCGCCGGGCGACCTGCCAGAACTCGCCGTCGCGCAGGATCTCCCGGTAGTTCTCCAGGCCGGCGAAGTCCGCGCCTCCCCGGATCAGTTCGGCCATCCCGTAGTGCTGGAGGGAGATCAGCAGATTGCGGGCGAGGGGGTAGGCGAGGAGGAAGGCGATGCCGACGACCGTGGGGGCGATGAGCAGGTAGGGCCACAGGGCGCCGGGAACGGCGCGTCTGCGTCCGGCCGACGCGGAAGCCGACGCGGGCGCGGCAGCATGAGCTGTCGCTTCTGCGACCGGGCCGGCTGCCGTGCCGGGACGGGTGGCGGGGCGCGTCATGCTCTCTTCCCCGACCAGGCGCCGCTCATGAGTTGAGCGTCTTGCTGATGGCGTCCGAGGCGTCCGTCGCGGCCTTCCGCGGGTCGCTTCCGGTCAGCACCGCGGTCATGTACTCCTTGATCGGGTTGGTGGCCTCGACGGCGGCCCACTGCGGGGAGTTGGGCGTCGCGCGCCCGCGCGCGGCTGCCGCGGCCATGGCGGCGGTGCCCTCGTCGTCCTCCAGGGCGTCGGCCAGCGACGTCCGGTTGGGCACGTAGCTCATGGTTTTGGCCAGATCCCTCTGCCACTTCTCCCCGGCGAGCGATTTGACCACTTGGTAGGCCGCGTCGGGGTGGGCGGAGGCGGCGGGGATGATCAGATCCGAACCGCCGGTGAAGGTGGTTCCCGGTCTGCCCGCCGTGCGGCCGGGGATCGGGAAGAAGCCGAGCTTGCCCGCGAGGGCCGGGTTGGCCTGCTCGATGATCTTGGCGCCGCCGGGAACGGCGATGATCTGGGCGACGTCCCCCTTGGCGAATACGTCCGCCTGCGGCGGCTTGGCCTCGTCGGAATCCCTGGGGCCCTGGCCCAGCGCCTGGAGCCGCTGGTAGAAATCCATGCCCCGGAGAGCTTCCGGGCTGTCGAGCGAGCCCTTCCACCGGTCACCGTTCTTCTCGGCGAGTTCTCCACCCTCCTCCCAGATGAAGCCGGCGAGGGTGTACCAGTTCTGACCGGGCAGATAGATGCCCTGCGTCTTGCCCCGGTTCAGCTTTCCGGTGATCCGCAGCCACTCGTCACGGGTCCTGGGCGGGGAGGTGATCCCGGCCTTGGTGAAGAGATCCTTGTTGTAGATCACGACGCGGTTGGCCGCGTACCAGGGAACGCCGTACTGCTTGCCGTCGATCTTCCCCGGCTCGGCGAGGCCGGGGAGCCAGTCACCGCCCCGCAGTTCCCCGACCTTGTCACTCAGGTCGAGGACGCCGCCGCTCTGCGCGTACTGCGCGACCTGGGTGTTCCCCACCTCGATCACGTCGGGGGCGTCCTTGCTCGCGAGCGCGGCGGTGATCCTCTCGCCGATTCCGTCCCACTCCTGTATCTGGACGTCCAGGACCGTGTCCTTGTGCTGCCGCTCGAAGTCCTTCTCGAATCGCTGGAGGAAGGCGTCGGTGACGCTGTCCTTCATGATCCATACGGTCAGTGTGTCCGGGCCGGCCGCCCGGTCGGAGCCGGACGAGGAGGTACTGCAGGCGGTGAGCGCACAAGCGGCCGCGAGTGCCGCGGCAGTGGGGATGAAGCGGATCTTCACTGGATTCACCTCAAGGGAGAGTTGACCAGTTGGTCAACTGGGCAACGGTGTGGCTCGAAGGTGGCATAGACCAATCTGGGCGTCAACCCCCCGGGAAACAAGGGTTTTTCGGTAGGCGGGGTAACGGTGAACGCCTAAACTGCCGTTTACCACCAGACCAGTTGTGGGCGGCGAGGCAGAGAGGTCGGAGTCATGGAGAGCAACCCCTCAGGTGCCGTACTCAAGCGGGAGCGGGTCCGGGAGTTCCTCCTCGGCCTGATCGAGGTACGCCGACCCGGCGACGCCATCCCCTCGGAACGCACGCTCAGCGCCGAACTGGGCGTCTCCCGCCCCACCCTGCGCGCCGCCGTCGACGAACTCGTCGCCACCGGCCAGCTCGTACGCGAACACGGCCGAGGCATGTTCGTCGCCCCCGCCAAGATCACCCAAGAACTGGTCTCGGACGACGCCGCCTTCGCCGTCCCCAGGGCCGGGGGCACCTGGTCCAGCAGGCTGCTGAGACTGGACACCATCCGCGCGGGCGCCCGCATCGGCCGCAAGCTGCGTGTCTCCCCGGCTGCCGAGGTGGTCTACATCGCCCGGCTGCGGCTGGTCGACGGAACGCCGATGGCCATAGAGCACCTGCACATCCCCGCCGACCTGGTCCCCTCCCTCACTCCGCAGGAGCTGGAGGCAGGAGACCTGTACGACCACCTGCGGGAGCACCACCAGGTCCACGTCGACCAGGCGGTGCAGTCCATCGAGCCGACCGTCGTCAACGAGGCCGAAGCCGGCGTGCTCGACGTCCCGGTTCTCTCACCCGCCCTGCTGATCGAGCGCCTGACCACTGACACCGCCGGTCATCCGGTCGAGTACGTCCACTCGGTCTACCGGGGCGACCGCTACCGCATCGTCTCCCGGCTCGCCCTGGGCGTCACCGCCCCGCACTCACGCCCGGAGAGCCACCACCCGGGCATTCCACCGGGCGACTTCGCGCACGGGGACATCATCACGTTCTCGACGACAGGAGACGCGCGCTGACCGGGGGCGACCCACCGGCGGCGCCCACCGCGGGCCGTCGGCCATCGGATCTCCCTGCGCAGTGGCCGGGATCGCTCATCCCGGCCACGTGCTCCACAAGCGGGTCTTCACCGTCACGGTGCTCTCGACCCAGATGTTCCCCGGCATCCTGTTCCTGCTGCCGCTGTTCCTCATCTACGTCAACATCGGCAAGGCCACCGGCATCGCCCTCCTCGGCTCCCGCCTCGGCCTGATCCTCACCTACCTCACCTTCTCCCTGCCGAGGCGGCCAAGGTGGACGGCTGCGGGTCGCTCGGCGCTCTCTTCAGGGTCGTCGTCCTGGCGGCCGTCCCGGGCATCGTGGCAGTCGCGGTCTGCGCCTTCATGACCGCCTGGGGCGAGGTCCTCTTCGCCTCCGTACGCCTACCGCATGTCCATCGCCTGGCCCCGCGTCCTGCCCGCCGGCGACGGGCCGGTCAAACGCGGCCGGCCTCGACTTCTACGACCGGCTCGTCGACGGCCTCCTCGACGCCGGCATCACCCCCCAACATCACCCTCTACCACTGGGATTTTCCCCAGGCCCTCCAGGCCCGCGGCGGCTGGACCAGCCGCGACACGGCCGAACACCTCGCCGCCTACGCCTCCGTCGTCGCCGGACGGCTGGGCGGCCGGGTCACCCGTTGGGTCACCTTGAACGAACCCCTGTGCTCGGGCTGGATCGGCCACCTCGAAGGGCGGATGGCCCCCGGCCTCACCGACTTCACCGCCGCCGTGCACGCCTCCTACCACCTGCTCCTCGGCCACGGACTGGCCGCGCAGGCGATCCGTGCGGCGGCGCCGGGCGCCCGGGTCGGGCTCGTGACCAACCACTCGACCGTGGAGGCCGCCTCCACCCGCCCGGAGGACCTCGCGGCGGCCGTCCGTATGGACGGCCACACCAACCGCTGGTGGCTCGACCCGGTCTACGGCCGGGGCTTCCCCGCCGACATGCGTAAGCTCTACGGCGTCCAACTGCCGGAGCGCCCGGGCGACCTGGAGACGATGGCCGTCCCGCTCGACTGGCACGGCCTCAACTACGACTTCCCGGTCACGGTCGCCGATGACCCGGCCGGCCCCGTCCCGTACGCCCGCGAGGTCCGTCTGCCCGACGTGCCCCGCACCGGCATGGACTGACAGATCGACGCCGACGGCCTGGAGTCGTTCCTGATGCGGCTGACCGACGACTACGGGCCAGACGGACATCCAGAACTTCGCCAGTGCCGATGCACCAAGCTGACATCCTCGCGTGGCTGTTTCAGCAGAGTGCGCGCTCAAGGGGCGAGGAGGGGCGACGGATCATGAATGTCGGGGAGTTCGTGGCCGAACTGGAAACGGCCGGAGTGGTGATGTACGAGGAGGGAGGGAAGCTCCGCTATCGCGCCCCACAGGGGGTGATGACGTCAGAGCGACTGGAGACGCTCCGCACCCACCGCGACGCCGTCCTCGCTCTGCTGCGCGTCGAGGAGTACGGGCCCGCCGTCGTCGCCGATCCCGCGGCGGCGCACGAACCCTTCCCGCTCACGGATGTCCAGGCTGCGTACCTGCTCGGGCGGAGCGGGGCGTTCGATTACGGCGGTGTGGCCTGCCACGGCTACCTGGAGATCGCTCTCCCGCACTGGGGGGCCGATCGGATCGAGGAGGCCTGGAACCAGCTGATTCGGCGTCACCCCATGCTGCGCGCGGTGGTCGCCGCCGAGGGGTACCAGCGTGTGCTGCCGGAGGTTCCGTACTACCAGGTCCGTCGCGAGGATCTGCGCGGCGCTGCCGCCGAGGTCCGGGAGCGTGCGCTGGAGGCGACTCGGAGCGAGATGTCGCACCAGGTGCGGCCGACCGAGCAGTGGCCCCTGTTCGACCTGCGTGCCACCGAGACCGACGAGGCCCTGGTCCTGCACGTGGCCGTCGACCTGCTCATCTGCGACTACAGCAGTATCCGGCTGCTGCTCGCCGAGCTGGCGGACCTGTGTACGGGTACCCCGCGGCTCGAGCCTCGGGGCGGCACGTTCCGCGACTACGTGCTCGCCGCGGGCGCGGCGCGTGAGGGCACCCGCTACCGGCGCGACCGCGACTACTGGTGGTCCCGGATCGACGACCTGCCGGCCGCCCCCGACCTGCCGCTGCGCACCGACTCGCTCAGCGCCCCGCCGCGCTTCACCCGGCACGGGCTGCGGCTGACGCCCGCGCAGTGGGAGACCCTGACCCGACGCTCCACCGAGGCCGGAGTGACCGCCTCCACTGTCCTCCTGCAGGCCTTCGCCGAGACGGTCGGCCGCTGGAGCCGCCACCCCCGCTTCACCCTCAGCCTCACCGTGCAGAACCGGCTCCCGCTGCTGCCCGATGTCGACCGCGTCGTCGGCGACTTCAGCTCCACGAGCCTGCTCGCCGTGGACCTCGCCGAAGGCACGACGCTGGCCGACCGCATGCGGACCGTGCAGGGCCGCCTCTGGGAGGACATGGACCACCGGCTCTGCTCGGGCGTCGAGGTGCTGCGGGAGCTGGCCCGCCGCCGCGGGCGTGCCGAAGCACTGCTGCCGGTCACCTTCACCAGCACCGTCAGCGGCTCCGCGGGGGAGGAGTCCGCCTCCTCGCTGATGCCCGGAGGCGAGCTGGTCCACGGCATCACCCAGACCCCCCAGGTATGGATCGACTGCCAGGTCATGAACGACGCCGGTGGCCTCCTCGCCCACTGGGACGTCCGCGAGGGCGTCTTCCCCGAGGGCATGGTCGACGACATGTTCGCCGCCTTCGCCGATCTCGTGGCGCGGCTCCTCGACACCTCCGCCGTCTGGGAGGACGCCGACCCGCTGGCCCTCCCCGCCCGGCAGGCGCAGCGCGTGGCCGAGGCCAACGACACCACCGCCGCACGCCGCCACCAGCTCCTGCACACCGCGGTCGTCGACCAGGCGGAGCGCACCCCCGACCGGACCGCGGTGGTGACCTCCTCGCGCAGCCTCGGCTACGCCGAACTCCTCGGCAGAGCGCGGGCCGTGGCCGACGCCGTCCTCGACGCCGGCGGCCGGCCGGGACAACGCGTGGGTATCGTGATGGAGAAGGGCTGGGAACAGGTCGTCGCCGTCCTCGGCGTGCTGCTCGCCGACTGCGCCTACCTGCCCGTGGACACCACACAGCCGGCCCTGCGCCGGAACGCCGTACTGACCGACGCCGAGGCACACCTCGTGCTCACCCAGTCCGCGCTGCTGCCCTCCCTGGACCTCCCCGCGGGCACGCGGGAGGTCACCGTCGACACCCTCGATCCCGTCGACCCGCGGGACCGGGCGGCCCGCGGGCACCGGGCGGCGCCCGATGACCTCGCGTACGTCATCTACACCTCGGGGTCCACCGGCACCCCCAAGGGCGTGATGATCAGTCACGCCGCCGCGCTCAACACCGTCGACGACATCAACTCCCGCTTCTCGGTGACCGCCGACGACCGCGTGCTCGGACTGGCCCAGCTCGGCTTCGACCTGTCGGTCTACGACATCTTCGGCCCCCTGTCGACCGGTGGTGCGCTGGTCCTGCCCGACGCCGGGCGCCGTGGCGATCCCGGACACTGGGCGGAGCTGCTCGCGGACCACGCCGTCACCGTCTGGAACTCCGTGCCCGCGCAGATGCAGATGCTGGAGGAGTACCTCCGTACCGAACCCGGTGTGGACGTCTCCCGGCTGCGGCTGGCGATGCTGTCGGGCGACTGGATACCCGTCACCCTTCCTGACGCCGTTCGGCGCCGTGTTCCTGGGCTGAACGTGGTGAGCCTCGGCGGGGCCACGGAGGCGGCCATCTGGTCGATCTGTCATCCGGTCACCACGGTCGACCCCGGAGCGCGCAGCATCCCGTACGGGAAGCCCCTCGCCAACCAGCGCTTCCATGTCCTCGACACGCTGCTGCGCGAGTGCCCCGCCCACGTCACCGGCGAGCTGTACATCGCCGGGGCCGGCCTCGCCCTCGGCTACCTCGGTGACCCCGAGCGCACCGCCGAGCGGTTCGTGACGCACCCCGTCACCGGCGAACGGCTGTACCGCACCGGCGACATGGGCCGGCGCCTGGACGACGGTGCGATCGAGTTCCTCGGCCGTGTGGACCGCCAGGTGAAGCTGAACGGCCACCGTGTCGAGCTCGCCGAGGTCGAGGCGGCGCTCCAGACCTCTCCCGCCGTGGAGACCGCCGCGGCCATCGTCCAGGGCGAGGGCACCGCCCGCCGGCTCGTCGCCTTCGCCGAGCCCGTGCGGACCGACGCGCCCGCGCTCCCCGCCGCGCTCCGGGACAAGGCGGCCACGAGCGTCACCGAAGCCGTCCGCGCCGTGGAGGCGGACGAGGTGGCCGAGATGGTCGAACTGCTCGATCTCTCCGCCCTCCAGTCGATGGCGGTCCTCTTCCGGTCCTGCGGGCTGTTCCCCGACGCCACGGCGGAGCACACCGCCGAGGAGGTCATCGAGGCCGTCGGCGCGGCCCCCGAGAACCACTACCTCGTACGGCGCTGGCTGACCGCCCTGGAGAGGGAAGGCAGGGTGCTCCAGGACCCGGACACCGGCCGTTACCGCGGACTGCGGGAGGACGCACCGGGGGAGCACGAGGCCGTCCTGGACCGGATCGACGCGCTCGAACCCCGGATCCGCTGGGGCGCCGAACTCGTCCGCTACCACCGGGTCTCCGAGCAGAACCTCGCCCCGCTCGTGCGCAACGAGATCGACCTCAAGACGCTGCTCTTCCCGGAGGGCCGCCTGGAGACCGCCGAGGCGGCGTACCGCGACAACCTGATCAGCCGCCACAACAACGCGGTCGTGGTGGCCGCGATGCGCGAGATCGCCCAGCGGCACAACGGCCCCGACCCGCTCCGGCTCCTGGAGATCGGCGCCGGGGTGGGTGGCACGAGCACGGTCCTGGTGCCCGCGCTCGACGGTCTGAACGTCGACTACCTGTTCACCGACCTGTCCCACTTCTTCCTCGCCGCCGCCCAGGAGAAGTTCCGGGACCATCCCTGGGTCCGCTACGGGCTGTTCGACCTCAACCGCGACTACCGTGCCCAGGGCCTCACGCCGAACTCGTTCGACGTGATCCTGCTGGCCAACGTCCTGCACAACTCCGTGCACGCCGAGCACGTCCTCGCCCGGCTGCGGGAACTCCTCGCGCCCGGCGGCTGGCTGGTCTTCATCGAGGCGACCCGCGACGCGTACCACGTCATGACCTCCATGGAGTTCAACGCGGGTCTCCACGGCTTCGAGGACGAGCGCCGGGAGACGGGGCAGACCTTCTTCGGACGCGAGCAGTGGCTGCGGATGCTCCGCGAGGCCGGCGCCGAGGTCGCCCTCTGCCTGCCCGAGGAGGACAGCCCGCTGTCCCGTATCGGCCAGCACGTCTTCGCGTCCCGCTTCAAGGCCGACCGGACCCGGCTCCGGCCCGAGGCGCTCGTCGGCCATCTGCGCGACCGGCTTCCCTCGTACATGATTCCGGCCGAGCTCCAGGTCGTGGACCGCATACCCCTCACCGGCAACGGCAAGGTCGACCGCGCCCGCCTCGACGCGTGGACCGCCTCCGCGGCACGGGGGCGGGTCGACGAGGGCGGCGACGCGCCGCGCGCCGGCATGGAGCGGACCCTGGCCGCGCTCTGGGCGGACGTGCTGCCGGTCACCTTCGTGGGCCGCGACGCCAACTTCTTCGATCTCGGCGGCGACTCGCTCCTCGTGGCGCGGCTCGTCACCAAGATGCGCGAACGGCTTCCCGAGGCCGCCGACCTGGAATGGGACGACCTGCTGCGCCTGGTGATGAACCGGCCGACCGTGGCGGCGCTGGCCGAGCACCTCGGCGCCACGCGCGGCGGTGTCCCGGGCCTCGCCGGGGCGGCCTCCGCCTCACCGCTGGTCCGGGTCAGCGACGGTGCCGCCGGTGCGGCGGACACCGCCACCCGGGTCCTGGTGCACGACGGGACGGGCACCCTCATCCCCTACCGCGCGGTGATCGGCGCACTGAGGGACCGGCTCCCCCTGGCCGGTCTCGTCGTCGACGACATCGAGGCGTTCCTGAAGGCGGATCCGCGCACTCAGGTGGCGGAGCTGGCCGACCGGCACGCCGGGGCCCTGCTCGCCGAAGGGCTCGGGCGGATCCACCTCGTCGGCTACTGCATGGGCGGTCTGCTGGTGCCCGAACTCGCCCGCCGGCTGACCGCCGCCGGCGCCGAGGTGACCGGCCTCACCGTCATCAGCAGCTACCGGGTGCCGTACCTCGTGGAGGACGACCTGCTGGCCGAGTACATCTTCGCCCGGCTGATGCGGGCGGACCCGGTCGGACTCGGTTACCCCCGGGACGAGTCGGCGACGCGCGAGCTCGTGCGGGCCACCACCGAGCACTTCGCGAACACAGTCCCGCAGGGCAGCCTCGTCGACCGGCCGGAGTCGGCCCTGACCGGGCCCGGACGGGAGGCGCTGCGGGTCTTCCGGGCGCTCGCCGAGCGGTCCCAGGAGGAGCGGCTGCGCGCCATCGGCGCGTCGATGCCGGTGGGGAACGCCGAACTCCGTTCCGAGGAGCGGCTGTCGAGGCTGTACCGCATCGTCAAGCACAGCCTCGTGTCCGTCGCCTCGCACGAGGCGACGCCCTGCGAGCTGCCTGCGACGTTCGTCCGCCAGACGGGCGAGGCGGAGATCTTCCCCGGCATGCACCGTGACATGACGGACTACTGGCAGCAGGTGTGCGGCGCGGGACTGCGCGTCGTGGACGTGCCCGGTGACCACTTCAGCTGCGTCCAGCTCCCGAACGCCGAGGCCGTGGCGCGCGCGCTGCTCGCGGAGGACGGCCGGTGAGCGGTGAGGCGCCCCTGATCGGCGTCCTGGGCGGGTACGGAGCGGTCGGCGCGGCCGCCGCCCGGGTGCTCGCGGCCGAGGGAGAGTTCCGGCTGAGGATCGGCGGGCGGGACCCCGAGGCGGCGGAGCGCTGCGCGGCCTCCCTCGGCGGGGCCGCCGAGGCGAGGGAGGCCGACGCCCGGTCCGACGCGAGCCTCGAACGGTTCGCCCAGGGCTGTGACGTGGTGCTCCACTGTGCGGGGCCCGCCTACGAGCTGGCCGACCGTCCGCGCCGGGCGGCGGCCGCCGCGGGGGCCGACTACGTGGACGTGATGGACGGCTGCGGCCCCGCTCCCGCCCCGGCGGGCGAGCGTACGGCGGTCCTGTCGGCCGGTCTCTCGCCGGGCCTGTCCGGGCTGCTGCCCCGGCTCCTGACGGACGGGCGGGCCCCGCTGGGGGCCGCCCGGTTCACCGGATATTACGTGTCGCTCGGCGCGTTCACCCGGACCGGTGCCATGGACTACCTGCTGAGCCTGGACCGCGGTTACGGCACACCGCGCGCCCAGTGGCGCGACGGGCACGTGGTGCGCGGCGTGCTGCGCGGCGCTGAGGAGCGCGTGGTGGCGGGTGTGCCGCATCCGGTCACCGTGTACCCCTATCTCACCCAGGAGCTGGTGGGCCAGGCCCGCGCCCTGGGCCTCGCCGAGGCCCGCTGGTACAACGGCTTCGACGGTCACCACCTGCTCGACGCGCTGAACCGCTATCGGTCCGGCGACGACCGGGCGGGCGGTCTGGAGGCGCAGGCGGCCGGCGTGGTGCGGGCCAGCACGCTGGACGCCCTGGGGCGTTCGCCGTACCACGTGCTGTGCGGCGTCCTGGAACGGCCCGGCCCCGAGGGCGCCCCGGTGCGCCGAGCGGTGATCCGCGGCGCGGACGGCTCGGCGATGACCGGCGTGGTGGGCGCGGTCGCGGCCCGGGAGGTAGCCCGGGGACGTGTGCCCCGGGGCGTGCACCGGGCCGCGCAGGTGCTGCCCACCCGAGGCGTCATGGACGCGCTGGGGCGGCATCTGCCCGACACGGTCGTCACCTTCTCCGACGACGTACCCGCCGCGGGCGTGGTCTCCGCGGACCCGGTCATGGAGGTAGGCGTGCTGTGACGCGCCCCGGGACAGACACGACGCGCGGCGGGCCGGGAGCCCGCCGCGCGTCGTGTCCGAGGTGCCGGTGTCAGACCGGATCGCAGGCCAACCGCCGACCCGGTGGGGCGAGTTCGACACCGAAGTCCGTCAGCCGGTGGAGGCTGTCACGGATGACGGCGGCCCCCTCGTCCGGGTCGGTGTAGTCGAGGGGCGCCATGGCCATCCGCTCCAGGCACTTCTCCACGGCGATGTTGGTGGCGTGGTCGTGACGGGGCATCAGCCAGTGCTGGTAGTCGTGCTGCCAGAGACTGAGCACGGTCTTGTCGTTGGTGAGCCGTACCTTGTCGAGGGTCTCCTTCTGCAGCCGGGCCGCCTGCGCGCTGTCCATGCCGATGTGGGACCAGGGCGAGGCGGGATCGGTGGGATCGTCCGCCACGATCTGCAGTTCCTCCCGGTCCTGCCACAGCGGCATGGTCTCGTCGGTGATGGAGAACTTGGAGAGCGCGTAGTGCCCGGAGTACTCCCGCAGGAGGTAGTCCTGCGTGTCCTGGAACATCTCCGGGTCCTCGCCCGGGTAACCGACGATGAAGAGGCCGTAGTACGACATCCCGCTCTGGCTGAGCAGCTCGACGGCCCGACGGTTCTGCTTGACCGAGACCCGCTTGCTCATCCGCTTCAGCGTGCGGTCGTTCATCGACTCGAAACCGATGTGCAACTGGAAGCAGTGCGAGGCCGCGAGACCGGCCACCACGTCCGCCGAATTGAGCGTGTTGGCGCGGCTGAACCCCTCCCACCTCGGTACACCTGAATTCGGGAGGATCTCCAGGAGGCGACGCAGCCGGGTCGGTGGAATGGTGAAGGTCGAATCCATCGCCGAAATGACGTCCGCGCCGTTCCGGTCGGCATAGGAGATCCAGTCGTCGCGTATCTTCTCGGCGGATTTGTATCGCCATTTGGGTGAAGCCGCGGGGAACGAACAGAATTTGCAGTCGAATGGACAGCCCCGCATGGACTCGTAGGGGACGATCGCCTGATCGCCGAGGACCTGCGGCGACGGGAAGTCGTCGATGTCGACGTACTCGACCGGATTGACGCGGATGGTGTCCCCGTCGCGCCACACGAGATTCGGCACGGCGCTCAGCTCGCCCCGGCCCGCCAGCGCGTCCAGGGTCTTGGGCAGGGCGATCTCGCCGTCGCCGCGGACCACCGCGAGGATCTCCGGGAAGTCCCGCATGGCCGCCGTGAACTTGAGGTTGGTGAACTGCCCGCCGGCCACGATCGGCGTGCCGGGGAGGTTTTCCCGGACCCACCGCACGGCCGAGCCCAGGATCGGGCCGTTCCAGATGTACGTGGTCGACAGGAGCACCACGTCGACGTCGCCCTCCGGCGCCTTCGCGTGACCCTCCCAGACGTCCCCTAGGTCCAGGCGCTCGAAACTGTGGCCGCTGCTCTCGAGGATCGACAGGAGGGTAACCGTCGTCAGGTGGGGTGTCGTGGCCGAGCGCGGCCTGAGCAGGGCGTACTCGCGCCCGTGCTGGGTGAAGGCGAGCCGCCGCAGATCGAGGTCCGCGCTTCCGGCCCTCCGGAGCATCTCCCGGGCCGCGTCGGAGGGGTTCGCCGTGAAAAGCGATCCCTCCAGATACGGCGAATTGAGGTTTGCGGGCCCGAGCCCGCTCAGCAGTAGAAAGCGCACGCGTCCCAGCTCTCCTGTGGTGAGGGTGATGGCCGCCCCGGACAGGGGTTCACACGATCATTTCAGGCCACTTCTGGGCATCTTCTGGATGGAATCTCCGCGCCGCGATTCGCCTGCCGGCGCGGGCGCCAAGGACCCCGGAAGCGGCCCGGCGGCGTTTCTCGGTCCGCTTGCGAGGCCGGTTCTTATACTTGTAAAGTTATTGCTGTCTTCATGGATCTTGCCGTCCGGTCGTGACAGCGCTGCCCGCTCCCTGATCGGACGGTCGTGCCTGAAAGGTGGGGAATCCCATGGCCACGGCAGAGGGTCTGCACAGCCGTGTCGATGGTGGGGAGGTGGTCGACGGCGGCGGTCCGGAGAACGACCCGGGAGGTCCGGCCGCGACCTCCCGACAGGTGCTCCTGCGCCTACTCCGCCCCTACCGCACCAGCCTCGTCGCCGTCTTCGTCCTCCAGATCGTCAGCTCCCTCGCCGGCCTCGCACCGCTGATCGCGGTGGTCGAACTCGGCCGTGTGCTGCTCGCCCCCGGACCGGTGGACCACGGCGCCGCCTGGCTCGCCGTCTGGCTCGGCGTCGCCGGCCTGCTCGTCCGCGTCGTACTCGCCGCCGCGTCCGGCGGCATCGCCCATCTCGTCGACGGCCGGCTCCAGCTGTCACTGCGGCGGCTGCTCGCCCAGCGCCTCGGCAAGGTGCCGCTCGGCTGGTACTCCCGCCGCAGCTCGGGCGAGATCAACGGTGTGGTGCAGGGCGACGTCGACCAACTGCACCACCTGATCGCCCACACACCCGTCGAGGCGACCTCCGCCGTTGTCGTCCCGCTCGCCTCGTTCGGGTATCTCGCCTGGGTGGACTGGCGGCTGACGCTCGTCGCACTCGTGCCGGTGCTCCTGGGCCTGCTGCTGCAGCGCCTGCTGCAGAGCGAGGACCGACAGCGCGAGGGCCGCAGAATGGGCGAGGCCATGGGGCGCATCGGCGCCGCCTCCGTGGAGTTCGTCGAGGGCATCTCGGTCGTCAAGACGTTCGGCGGTGGCGGGCAGGCCCACCGGCGCTACCGCAAGGCCGCGGACGACTTCGCCGACTTCTTCCTCACCTACGTGGCGGACGCCGCGGGCCTCGCCTCGCTGGCGGCCCTGGTGCTCTCCCCGCCGTTCGTCCTGCTGCTCGTCTTCGCCGGCGGTACGGCACTGATCGCGGCCGACGCCATGCCCCCCGCCGATCTGCTGCCGTTCCCGCTGCTCGCCGTCGCACTGACCGCGCCCATCGCCGCGCTCGGCCACGGCCTGGACAACGTGCACGCCGCCGAACGGTCCGCCGAGCGGATCCGGGACATGCTGAACGTACCGCCGCTGTCGGAGCCGGTCACGCCGGCCGAACCGCGCGGCGACCGCGTGGAGTTCCGCGGCGTCGACTTCGCCTACGACTCCGGCCGCCCGGTGCTCCAGGGGATCGACCTGGTCCTCGAACCGGGCACCACCACCGCACTCGTCGGCCCTTCGGGCGCCGGAAAGTCCACGCTGGCCCAACTGGTCCCGCGGTTCTCCGACCCGACCAGCGGGTCCGTGCTCCTCGGCGGCGTCGACCTTCGCGACATCCCCAGCGAGCGGCTGTACCGCCACGTCTCGTTCGTCTTCCAGGACGTCCGGCTGCTGCGCGCCAGCATCGCCGAGAACATCGCCCTCGCCGTCCCGGAGGCCGACCGCGCCGCCGTCGAGCGGGTGGCACGCGTGGCGGGCATCCATGAGCGCATCCAGGCGATGCCCCGCGGATACGACTCCGTGATTGGCGAGGACGTGGGACTCTCCGGCGGCGAGGCGCAGCGCCTCTCCATCGCCCGGGCCCTGCTCGTCGACGCCCCGGTGCTGGTCCTCGACGAGGCGATGTCCTTCGCCGACGCCAAGACCGAGGCCGAGATCCGCGCCGCCCTCGAGAACCTCGTCCAGGGCCGTACGCAACTGGTGATCGCCCACCGGCTGGAGACCGTCGCCCGGGCCGACCGGATCGTGGTCATGGAGGAGGGGCGGATCGTGGAGAGCGGTACCTACCACGAACTGCTGGCCCTGAACGGGAAGTTCACCGCCATGTGGCGTGCCCGGCGCGCGCGTGCCGGCCAGAAGAGGGAGATCCACCGATGATCAGGCTGCTGCTGAGGGTCCTGGGCGAGCGGCACTCGGGCCCCCTGCGTCGCGCCGTGGCGCTCATGTCCGTCTGCGCCGTCGTGGAGGGCCTGTCCTACGCGCTGCTCATCCCGCTGCTCCGGGCCCTGCTCGACGGCGACGCGCAGGACGCCTGGCCGTGGCTGGCCGCCTTCGCCGTGGCCGTCCTCGTGACCTCCGTGCTCGGCTACTTCAGTGACAAGTCCGGGTTCCGCACCGGCGGTGAGCTCTCCCGAGGCCTGCACCACCGCCTCGGCGACCACCTCGCCAGACTGCCGCTGGGCTGGTTCACCCCCGGCCGGATCGGGGACGTCTCCGGGCTCACCAGCCGCAGCGTGATGGAGGTCATGTCGGTACCGGCCCACCGGCTGCGGCCCCTGATCAACGCCACCCTGATCCCGCTGTCCGTGGTCGTGGTGCTCTTCTTCTTCGACTGGCGCCTCGCCCTCGCCGGCCTCGTCGCCGCCCCGCTGATCGCCGGAGTGCAGCGCTGGACGTCGAAGGCGACCGCCCGCCAGGACGCCGAGCGGGCGCGCAGCAGCGACGAGGCCGCCGGCCGAGTCGTCGAGTTCGTCCGCGCCCAGCCGGTGCTGCGCGCCGGCGGCCGGACGGGCGAGCGCTTCGGCCTCCTGGACGACGCACTGCACGAGCAGTGGCGCAGCGGCCGGCGCGCGGCCCTCAGCGGCGTGCCCGGCATGCTCGGCCTGACCTTCTCCGTCCAGGCCGTCTTCACCGCCGTCCTCGCGCTGGGCGTGTATCTGACGCTGGACGGCGGCCTCGGCGCCCCCGAGCTGCTGGCGATCATGGTCCTGGCGGCACGCTGTGTCGAACCCCTGCTGTCCCTCGCCGATTTGGGCGGCATCATGCGGGTCTCCCGGGGCGAGCTGGAGCGCATCGACGCGGTCCTGACCGAGCCCCCGCTGCCGCGCGCCGAGCGGCCGGCGGTTCCGGCCCACGACGGCGTCCAGCTGGAGTCGGTCAGCTTCCGGCGCGGTGACCGCCAGGTCCTCGACGGGCTCTCCCTGAACGTCGAGCCGGGCCGGCGGGTAGCCGTCGTCGGGGCCTCGGGCGCCGGCAAGAGCACCCTGCTCCAGCTCGTCGCCCGGTTCCACGACGTCGACTCGGGCGTGGTGCGCCTCGGCGGGGTGGACGTACGCGACATCGACAGCGAGGAGCTGATGTCCCGGCTCTCCATGGTCTTCCAGGACGTCTACCTCTTCGAGGGCACCATCGAGGACAACGTCCGCATTGGCCGGTCCGACGCCACCCCCGAGGAGGTGCGGGCGGCGGCCGCGGCGGCGTCCCTGGACGAGGTGGTGGGTCGGCTCCCCGACGGCTGGGCCACCCAGGTCGGCGAGGGCGGCGCCGCGCTGTCCGGAGGCGAGCGGCAGCGGGTCTCGATCGCCCGCGCCCTGCTGAAGGACGCCCCCGTGCTGCTGCTCGACGAGGCCACCTCGGCCCTCGACCCGGAGAGCGAGGCGGCCGTTCAGGAGGGTCTCGACCGGCTCATGGCGGGCCGTACGACCATCATGGTCGCCCACCGCCTCAGCACCGTCGAGAGCGCCGATCTGATCGCCTTCCTGGAGGACGGCCGGATCGCCGAGCAGGGCACGCACGAGGAACTCGTCCGGCGCGGCGGCCGGTACGCCGAATTCTGGACAATCGCCGCGCATGTGGCGGCCTGAAGGCACGATGGCGAGTGCTCGTCCGTCACACACCGTCCGACACACGGGGGTAGGGATGTCACGCAGTACGGCAGGGCAGCAGGTGGATCTCCGCAAGGAGGTCGCCGCGCTCCTCGGGGTCGAACTGGGCCCCGAGGACGATGACGCGAACCTCTTCGAACTGGGCTTACAATCACTCCAGTTGATGTCCCTGGTGAACCGGATGAACCGGTCCGGCGCGGGCGTCGACTTCACCGAGATGGCCCAGGACCCGCGGCTCCGGGCCTGGTACGGACTGCTCGCCTCGCGCGGGGCGGCGGGCGAGCCGGAACCGGGGGCGGAGCCGGAGCCCGCGCCCGGCTCGGTCGCCCCCGTCGACGAGCGCGCGCCGTTCCCGCTGACCGCCGTGCAGCAGGCCTACTGGATCGGCCGCGGCGCCGACCGGCCCCTCGGCGGTGTCGGGTGCCACGCCTACCTGGAGATCGACACCCGGGACGTGGTGGCGGACCGCCTCGAGCGGGCCGTTGCCGCTCTCGTCCGCCGGCACCCCATGCTGCGCGCCTCGTTCACGGACGACGGAACACAGCGGATCGCCGAGAGCGTCACCTGGCCGGGCCTGACGGTCCACGATCTCACGAAGCTCCCGGCCGGGACCGCCGAAGACGCCCTGCTGGATCTGCGGAAACGTCTCTCCCACCGGGTGCTCGACGTCGCCGCGGGCGAGGTGCTCGACGTCCAGCTGAGCCTCCACCCCGGCGGGACGCAGCGCATCCACGTCAACGCCGATCTGCTGGTCGCCGACGTGCACAGCATCCGAGTGCTGCTCTCCGACCTGGCAGCGCTCTACGCCGACCCCGCGAGCACCGCCGAACCGCGGTACACCTTCCCCCAGTATCTCGCCGACACCGCCGCGTCCCGGGCGGCCAGGCGTGAGCGGGCGCGGGAGTACTGGCAGCGGCGCCTGCCGGAACTCCCCGGTGGGCCCGCCCTCCCGCTGGCGGTGGACCCCGGCGAGATCGGCGTGCCGCGTTTCGCACGGCGGAGCCACACCCTGACTCCCGAGGAGTGGCGGGTCCTTCAGCGCCGGGCCGCCGAACACGGCCTGACCCCGGCCGTGTTACTGGTCACCGCCTTCTCCGAGATCCTCGTGCGATGGAGCGGACAGCAGCGGTTCCTGCTCAACATCCCGTTGTTCGACCGCGACCAGGACCTCCATCCCGACATCGAGCGCATCGTGGCCGACTTCACCAGCCTGCTGCTCCTCGAGGTCGACCTGCCCGCGGACGCCGGCTTCGCCGACCGGGCCCGCGCGATCCAGCTGCGCCTGCACGACGACGTCGGCCACGCCGCGTACACCGGCGTCGACGTGCTGCGCGACTTCGTCCGCACCGACACCGGGACCCCGCGTACGGCGCCCGTGGTCTTCGCCTGCAACCTCGGCGCCCCGCTGGTGCCCGACGACTTCGCCGCCCGCTTCGGCGAGCTGTCCTGGATGATCTCCCAGACCCCCCAGGTCTGGCTCGACCACCAGGTGTACGGCACCCGCGAGGGCGGTCTGCTGCTGGCCTGGGACGTCGTCGAGGCGCTCTTCCCGGAGGGCGTGACCGCCACCATGTTCGCGGCGTACACCAGCCTGGTGCGGCGCCTGGCGACCACCGACTGGAACCTCCCGCCGGACATACCCCTGCCCGAGTCCCAGCTGCGATGTCGCACCGAGGTGAACTCCGTGACCCGGCGGGAGAGCGGTCGTCTGCTGCACCAGGCGTTCTTCGAGCGGGCGGCCGACCGGGCCGGGGACCCCGCGCTGCTGTGGGGGGAGGACGGCCGTCTCAGCCACGGCGACCTGGCGGACCGCGCTCTGCGCGTGGCCGGTGCGCTCGCCGCACGGGGAGTCGGGCCGGGCAGCCCGGTCGTCGTCACCGCGCCCAAGGGTCCCGACCAGATCGCGGCGGTGCTCGGCATCCTCGCGGCGGGCGGCACGTACGTACCCGTCGGCGTCGACCAGCCCGCCGAGCGCCGGGACCGCATCCACGCACTGAGTCGCTGTGTGCTCGTCCTGGACGGCACCGGGGCGACGCCGCCGGCGAGGTCCGCGGCCCCCTTCCTGTCCCTCGCCGAGGCCCTCCGGGCGGCGCCGCTGGACGCCACCGTGGAGGTGTCCGTCGACGAGACCGCGTACGTGATCTTCACCTCCGGTTCCACCGGCACGCCCAAGGGCGTCGAGGTCAGCCATCGTGCCGCGGTCAACACCGTCGAGGACATCGACGAGCGGTACGGTCTGGGGCCGGCGGACCGCGTCTTGGCCGTCTCCGCCCTGGACTTCGACCTCTCCGTGTGGGACGTCTTCGGCCCGCTCGCCGAGGGTGGCGCCCTCGTGCTGGTCGACGAGACCGACCGACGCGACGCCCACCGGTGGCTCGCGCTCTGCGAGCGCCACGCCGTCACCGTGTGGAACTCCGTGCCCGCGCTGATGGACATGCTCCTCACCGCGTCCGACGGGGCGCGTCTTCCGGCGCCTCTGCGCCTCGCGCTGCTCTCGGGCGACTGGATCGGCCTCGACCTGCCCGGGCGGCTGGACCGCGCGACGGACGGCCGATGCCGGCTGGTCGCCCTTGGCGGCGCCACCGAGGCCGCGATCTGGTCCAACGCCCACGAGGTGACCGTCGTGTCCGCGCACTGGCGCTCCATCCCGTACGGCAGGCCGCTGGCCAACCAGCGGTTCCGGGTCGTCGACCCGCACGGCCGGGACTGCCCTGACTGGGTGCCCGGAGAGCTGTGGATCGGCGGAACCGGCGTGGCGCAGGGATACCGAGGCGACCCCGAGCTGACGAGGGAACGTTTCCCCCGGGCATCGGACGGGCGTTGGTACCGCACCGGCGACCAGGGACGCTACTGGCCGGACGGCACGCTCGAGTTCCTGGGCCGCATCGACCACCAGGTCAAGATCAACGGCTTCCGGGTAGAGCTGGGCGAGATCGAGTCCGTGCTCCAGGCCCACCCCGCGGTCTCGCACGCCCTCGCCGCCGTCGTCGGTGACCGTACGCGGGAGATCGCGGCGGCCTTCCTGCCCGCCCCGGCCTCCGCACCCGCCCCGGGCGAGGCCCGGACGCCGCGAGGCGCCGACGGGCGGGAAGTCCCCGAGCGGGAAGCGGAGCTGACCGAGACGCTTCTCGCCGCGCTGTTGGACTCCCTGCTCGGCCCCGGTGAGCGGCCCGTCGAGGTGAGCGCGCTGCCCGTGGCGGAGACAGGCCGCCGACTGTTCGCCGGCTGGCTGGACTTCCTCCAGGAACGACAGGTCCTGACCCGCTCGGCCAGGACCGTGGCCCGCGGCCCCCGCTGGGCCCTGGTCCGCGACGGGTCACGGGCCGGCGCACTACGCGACCGGATCGCCGGCAGCCATCTCCAGCAGGTCGTGGACGGCTGGGCCGGGGCGATGCCCCTGCTGACCGCGGTGCTCGCCGGCACGGCGGACACCGACGCCCTGGCCGACGACCCCGTCCTGTCCCCCGACGGGCTCGCGCTCCGACTGCCCGGTGTCGGCGCCTGCCTGGACGCCGTGGCACAGGACATGGAGGCCTTGTACAACGACGGCGCCCGGACGCTCGACGTCGCCGAGTGGGCGGGCGCGGGCGGCCGGAACGCGGCTGCACTGCTGGAGCGGCTGAAGCCCGGCACGGTCGACTACGTACTGCTCGACGAGCGGGAGGCCCGGACCGCCGCCGCCGAGGCCCGGCTCGCCGGTTCCGGGCACCAGGTACGGACCGCCCGGCAGGACGCCTTCGCCGTACCCGAGTCGAGACTCGCCGCCTTCGACGTCCTCGTGGTGAACGACGCCCTGGGCCGGGAGCCGGATCCGGACGCCGCCGCGCGGGTGCTGGCCCTGCTGGGCAGACCCGGCAGCCGGGTGTTCCTCGTCGCGAGGGAGACGGCCTCCCCCCTGGCGGTCCCGACGGTGCCCACCCCGTCCCCGGCCGCCGACGTGCCCCGGTGGCTGCGAGCCCTGGAACGAGCCGGGTTCACCCGTGGCGAGCTGTCCAGGCGCGAGCCCGACGGCGTGGCGCTGATCACCGCTCGGCGCCCGGACGCGGACGACGCCGACCGTGTCGCCGACCCGTCGACGCTACGTTCCTGGCTCGCCGACCGGCTCCCGGCCCACATGATCCCCGGCTCCCTCGTCGGCCTCGCCGAACTGCCGTTGAGCGCCAACGGCAAGGTGGACCGACAGCGGGTGGAGCAGGCCCTCAGGCACGCCACAGTCCCGGCCGGGGGCGTCGAGGACCCCCCGCGGGGTCCCGTGGAGGAAGCCGTGGCGGAACTCTGGGCACGCGTCCTCGGCACGCCCGTCACCGCGCGTGGCGCGGGCTTCTTCGCCCTCGGCGGGGACAGCGTGACGGCGACCCGTCTGGTGGCCGCCATCCGCGGCCGGCTGGGCGTGGAACTGCCGATGCGCGACATCCTGCGGGCCCCGACCGTGGCGGGAATGGCCGCGCTGGTGAGCGAGCTGAGGGCCCGGCGCGGCCTGGACCAGGACCCGGGCAACGACGGTCCCATGGGGGCGGCGGGCGGCCCGTCCGAGGAGTTCGAGGAGGGCGAGCTGTGATCCCGGCGGACCACCGTGCGTCCTCCGCGCCACGGCTCTTCTCCCGGCGCGCGCACGCGCGCTCCCGGCTCGTCTGCTTCCCCCACGCCGGCGGCGCCGCGGGTGGCTACCGCGGCTGGTCCCTCGACGCCCCCTGGGACGTCGAGGTGCGCGCGGTGCAGTACCCCGGCCGCGGCGACCGCTTCGACGAGCGGGCCGCCACCGACATGGAAAGCCTTCTGGACGACCTCGTCCCTGGACTGACCAAGGGGTTCACCGGCGACGAGCTCGCCTCCTGCGTGTTCTTCGGGCACAGCATGGGCGCGTCCGTGGCCTACGAGGCCGCGCGCAGGCTCGCCCTGACCGGCCGCCCGCCGGCGGCGCTCGTCGTCTCCGGCCAACCCGCCCCGCAGCGGACCCGGGGCGGCGATCTCCACCGCGCCACCGACGCCGAACTCCTCGCGGACCTGAGAAGGCTCGGCGGGACCGCCCGGGACGTCATGGACAACGACGCGCTCCTGGAGGCCCTGCTGCCCGCCATCCGCAGCGACTACCGGGTCATCGAGACCTACAGGCCGTCGCCCGGTCAGGTGCTGGGCATCCCGGTGACCGTGCTGTACGCCGATGACGACCCGGAGGTCACCGCGGAGGAGGCCGCCGCCTGGGGCGAGGTCACCGCCGGGCCCTGCGAGGTGGAGGTCTTCACGGGCGGCCACTTCTATCTGGAGACCCGGCGCGCGACCGTGCTTCCGCGCGTCTTCGAGGCGGTACGGGCAGCGCTGCCCGAGACCGCCACCGCCTGGCCGTCCACACCGTGAACGCACCGTCGGACGACGGCAGCCGCACACCATTTCCGTCAACGGACAGAGAGAGGATCCCCATGCTGGAGGGCTGCGAGCCTTGGCCTGAATCGGCGGTCCGCACGTACAGGGAGCAGGGGTACTGGAACACGGACATCCTCGGTACCTGGACCGCGCCCGCACCGGAGCGGCGGTTTGGGACCGCGCTGGTGACGGCGGCCGGCAGCGTGACCCACGAGGAACTCGACCGGGCGGCCGACCGCATGGCCGCCGGCCTGCTGCGCGCGGGCCTGGCGCCCGGCGACCGGGTCGTCGTGCAACTCCCCAACGACGTGGACCTCGTGGTGCTGAGCCTGGCGCTCTTCCGGACCGGCGTCCTGCCGGTGTACGCCCTGCCCGCACACCGCTCGACCGAGATCACCCACCTCGTGGCCACGTCCGGGGCCGCCGCCTACGTCTGCCCGGAACGCGCCCTCGACTGCGACTTCCGGCTCGTCGCCCGGGAGGTGCTCGACCGCACGGAGAGCCTCCGGCACGTATTCGTGGCCGGTGACCCGGGCCCGTACACCGCTCTGTCCTCCCTCGACGCCGATCCCGTCGCCCTGCCCGCGCCGGACCCCGAGGACGTCGCCCTGTTCCTCCTGTCCGGCGGCACCTCCGGACCGCCGAAGCTGATACCGCGGACGCACGCGGACTACGCGTACCAACTGCGGGAGACAGCGCGGCTGTGCGGAGTCGGGCCGGACAGCGTCTATCTCGCGGCGCTGCCCGTGGAGCACAACTTCGCGCTCGGCTGCCCCGGCGTCCTGGGCACGCTCCGCGCCGGAGGAACGGCCGTGCTCGCCCCGGCTCCCACCGCGGACGTGTGCTTCCCGCTCATCGAACGGGCCGGTGTGACGATCACCTCGCTGGTACCCCCGCTGGTGCCGCTGTGGCTCGACGCGACCGAGTGGACGGACCACGACCTGTCCTCCCTGCGGGTCGTCCAGGTGGGCGGCGCCCGGCTCGCCCCGGAGACGGCCCGGCAGGTGCCGAAAGCCCTCGGCTGCACCCTCCAGCAGGTGTACGGGATGGCAGAGGGACTGCTCAACTACACACGGCTCGACGATGCCGAGGACGTGATCGTCCACACGCAGGGGCGACCGCTGTCCCCGGCCGACGAGGTGCGGGTGATCCGGGAGGACGGGACCGAGGCCGGACCGGGGGAGACGGGCGAGCTGTTCACCCGCGGGCCCTACACCCTGCGCGGCTACTACCGCGCGGGGGAACGCAACCTCACCCGGTTCACCGAGGAGGGCTTCTACCGCACGGGCGACCTGGTGCGCCGCACCGCGGAGGGCAACTTCGAGGTCGTCGGCAGGATCAACGACGTCGTGAACCGGGGCGGGGAGAAGGTACCGACGCTGGAGGTGGAGGAGCATCTGCTCGCCGCCTTCCCGCTGCTGGGAGCCGCCGTGCTCGCCCTGCCCGACCCCCTGATGGGGGAGCGGACCTGCGCCTGCGTCGTCCCCAAGGACAGCGCGCACCCGCCGGCCCTGCGGGACGTGCAGGCCGCGTTCAAGGGCCGAGGAGTCGCCGCCTACAAGGTGCCCGACCAGCTGGTGGTCCTGGAGCGGCTGCCGATGACTGGCGTCGGCAAGGTCGACAAGCGGGCCCTCCGCGCGCGCCTGGAGACCTGAGAGAACCGCGGCCGTCGGCCCGGAGCACCGGCTATGGCACGCCGGTGATCCGGGCCCGCGGTCATGTCGCCCTCCGGGCCCCACCCGCCCGCGACAGCAGTCCGTCGACGATGGCCACCAGACCCTCGCGGTGGGTGTCCCGGGTGGTGATCTCGTCCCACCGGTCGGCGAGCGAGGCGAGCCGGGGGAACTCCTCCGGCGTCAGGGCGGCGAACGCCTTGTCCCGGTGCGGCGGCCGCTCCAGCCCCGCGTGGTGCCGCTCACGGTTCACCCGGATGGTGAGCTCGCCCGCCGTGTAGTACCAGATGACGCGGTAGGCGTAGACGGCCTCCTCCGGGCTGAGTCCGCACTGGATCCCGGCGTCGATCATGTTCTCCACGATCCACAGCGCGGACACGGCCATCAGGTCGTCGGAGGCGAGGACCTCCACGATCCACGGGCACTCGGCGAGGATGTCGTGCAGCGCCTGGCTCGCCGCGATCAGCCGTTCACGCGGCTCGGCGGGCAGTGGGAGGCGCGGGAACCGCTGGGCGTGACGTTCGAGCAGCAGGAGCAGCAACTCGTCCTTGTCACGCACGTAGTGGTAGAGCGCCATCGCCGTGCTCGAAAGCTCCTGCGCCAGCCGGCGCATCGACAGGTTCTCCGGCCCCTCCTCGTCCAGGAGGCGCTGGGCCGCCGTGAGGATGGCCTCCTGGGACAGGCGGGGCGGACGGCCGGTCCGGCCGGTGCGTCGGGTCTGAGACGTCATCCCTGTGTCTTCCTGTTGCTCGTGCCGGGGGCGGAACGGGGCGTCGGTCGTGGGCCGGTGGCGGCCCGGCCCGCATACGCGGACGCCCGGCCATGCCGTCGGCCGGCGGCCTCATCCGGGGCGCCGGGCGGCCGGCGGCGCCGTCGTCGTGCCCGGCTCGCCGGTCGGGACCTCCGTCGTCCGCGCCGTCGCCCGCGGCAGGTGACGCAAGATCCAGTCGGCGGTGTCCCCGGGGGGCAGCGTAGCCGCCATGACGTGGACACCGGACGGAACCCGGCCCCTCGTGACCTCGTGCACCGTGATCGAGGCGATCACCCCCACCAGTCCTGTCACGTCGGTGCAGTGCAGGAGCGCATTCCTGCGTACGGGGGTGCCGTCGGCTGCCAGTCCCTCAAGTGTGCCGTACAGGACCTGGTACGGGGAGCTCCCGGCGGCATCCCGCAGACTCGCCTTGGCCAGTTCCCGGGCGGCGGCCATGAGCGCCCCGCCGTCGCCGGCCGCCGGACCGCGCAGGGCGAACCGGTCCAGGAAGGCGGGCACACCGGGGCCCTTCAGCACCTCGTGCCAGCTGGCCTCCTCGAGTCTCAGGAGGTAGGCCTGTTGCCGGAGTTCCTCGGGGAGCACCCGGCGGACGGCGACGGCCTGGGCCGGCGGTGCCGTCGGCGACGCGAACGCCTGTGGCACGGGAAGGGCTACCTCGTCCCGCGGGCCTTCGCCGTCGCACGTACCCCGGTCCTGAGGATGCTCGTCGCCGGGGAGGTCGACCGCCCGGCGTTTGGCGAGCAGACAGGAGACCGCCGTATGGGACGGGATGGCACCGAGGCCGCCCCACCAGCCACTGAAGCGGGTCGCGGAGTCGAGCCCGTCGGCCAGCCAGCGCGGCACCCAGCCGGCCAGGGTGCCCGAAAGACCCGTGAAGAGTACGGCCGAGCAAGGCCCCGTTGGAGTGCGCGAGCCGCCGTCGTCCGTCATGCCCACGTAGTGGACGCCGGCCGCGAGGACCGCGGCGCGGACCCGGCCGCGGAGGGAGAACGCGGTTCCGGAGCAGTCGAGTATGGCGGCACAGCCGCGGGTGAAGTGCATCAGGCTCTGGCTGTCGCGGGCGTCGACCACCGCGGCCTCCGCGCGGTCGCCGAGCGTCCGGGTGAACCGCCAGGCCCGGTCGGCGGAGCGCCCGCCGATCCGCAGCCGGTAGCCGCCTTCGGCGGCGAGGAAGCGGGCCGCGGCTGCGCCGACGCGCCCGTACGCGCCGAGGATCCCGATCAGGGGTGCCGTGTCGATGCTCATGCGTGTTCTCCGGGGTCTGTCGGACGCCCGCCGAGCAGTCCCTCGACGATGTCCTCCAGGGCCACTCGGTGGGTGTCCCGCGCGGTGAGCGAGGGCCAGCGGTCGGCGAGCGAGGTGAGACGAGGGAAGGCGTCGGGCGACAGGGTGGCGAAGACCTGTTCGCGCTGAGTGGGGCGGGTCAGTTCGGCGTGGTGCCGGCGGCTGGCCGTGCGGATCAGGAGGACGCCGACCGTGAAGTGCCAGATGGCTAGATGTGCCTGGGCCGCCTCTTCCAGGGTGAGACCGCATTGGACGGCCGCGTCGAGGAGCGCCTCCATGACCCACAGCGCGGACACGGCCAAGAGATCGGGAGAGGCCAGGATCTCGTTCAGGAAGGGGTACTGGGCGAGGACGTCGTGGAGCAGTTGGGCGGCCGCGAGAAGTCTCTCGCGCGGGTCCTCGGGCAGGACCGGCCGGTCACGGCCCTGGGACCGGGAGGCAACCAGCAGGAGCAGCAGCTCGTGCCGGTCGCGCACATGGTGGTAGAGGGCCATCGGCGTGATGGACAGCTCCTTGGCGAGCCGTCGCATCGACAGCCGCTGGGGTCCCTCGCTGTCGAGGATGTGCAGCGCGGCCCTGACGATCGTCTCCTGCGAGAGGGGTGCGGACTGGCGCGCGCCGCCTCTACGTCCGTTCCGGGGCTTCATCCCTGCTTCTCCCATCCGAGTCGTGGAGCTGCCCGTTCCGCGCTCCGACCGCCGAAGGATCGCTGCGCTGTGCTGGGCTCTTGGGGCGGGGGTGACAACGACGAGAGGCCGGGCTACAGTTATTGTACGCGTACGACTTACAAGTACAAAAACCCTGGGGGATCCAATGAGGGAGCCGAGACGGAACCGGGAGCGGGGTCGGCCCGTGGTGACGCCGGCCGGTGCGGTGGGGGGGCCGGCGCCTCGATGAGACGACTCTGTCGCGTGCTGCCACGCGTGGCGCGGCAGGCGGAGTCCGGGCGGCCCGGCCACTCCCCCGTGCAAAAGCGCCGGGCCGCCTCACATCGGTTGTTCTGAAGGGGTTCGAATTCAGCCGGATCCAGATGATGGGAAAGGCTTACTGGGTCAAATCGAGGTAAAGTCTCGATGGTGAGACGAAATGCTGTTGATGAAAGCAGAAGCAGCTAGGTAGAGTCCACCTCGGTTCGGCCGCTCTTGGGGTTTTCGCGGGAGTCGCAGGGGTATTCAGCCGCCCGGGGGAAGCGTATTTCGGGGGGATGACATCCTGTTGGAGGAAGGCTTCACAGGTTTTTTTTGCATGCCCAAAGTTCCTTGGGTCTGCGCTGAGAGGCTGGTCACCGCATGTGGTGCGATCCTGTGCTGGCCTCTCCGTAACACGGAGTTGATATTCTCCTGAATTCTCCTGTGGGGAACGGTCGAATGTTTTCCGCCTCTGTAGTGGTCAATTTCGGTCGTTAACTCCAAGGAGGAGGAACCGTGGTTTTCTCGTACCACGAAGAAACCGTGCGCACGGGTGTCGAGCCGCTGGTCGCGGCCACCGGTCTCGCCGCGTCAGGCCTGTTCTCCACCTATGTCGTATACGAAGCCGCAGACGGTTGGTCGGTGGCCGGCGGAACAGCGGCCGAGGTCATACTGAAACCGGACACCGTGCGATGGACGAAGGACGGCACCACCGTCGAACGTCCCTGGCGGGGTGACCCGTTGGCCCAGGTCCGCGAGTTCCTCGACGGCCTGGACCTGGCCGACTGGCGGGCGTACGGCTGGAGCGCCTTCGAGCTCGCCTACGCCGTCGCCGGCCGTCCGGTCGACAACGACGTTCTGCTCCATCTCGTCGTTCCGCGCACGGAGGCCCGCCTGTCCGCGAACCACGCCGTCGTGCGCGGTCTGGACCCGCAGGAGATGGCCCTCGTCGAGAAGACCCTGGCCGGCCTGGAGCCGGTGGCGGACACCCGGGGCCGACCGGTCCGCGTGGACATCGAGGCCGGCGCTGACGCCTACCGTGACTCCGTGACCACCGTCGTGGAGCGCATACGCGCCGGTGAACTGCAGAAGGCCGTGGTCTCCCGCATCGTCCCCGTCACCTCCGACATCGACCTCCCGGCGAGCTACCTCGCCGGACGTCGCGCCAACACCCCCGCACGGTCCTACCTGCTGAACATGGGAGGCATGCAGGCCCTGGGCTTCAGCCCGGAGACCGTCGTGGAGGTCGAGCCCGACGGCACCGTCTCCAGCCAGCCGCTGGCCGGCACCAGGGCCCTGACCGGCGACGCCGACGAGGACCGGCGGCTGCGTGAGAACCTCCTCGCGGACCCGAAGGAACTGCACGAGCACGCCATCTCGGTGAAGGTCGCGGTCGACGAACTCGCCGGACCCTGCAAGCCGGAGACGGTGGTCGTCCAGGAGTACATGGTGATCAAGGAGCGGGGCTCCGTGCAGCACCTTGCCTCCAGGGTCGTGGGCCGGATGCCGCAGCAGGCCAGCCCTTGGGACGCCTTCGCCGCCGTCTTCCCCGCCGTCACCGCCTCCGGCGTGCCCAAGCACCCCGCTTACGACGCCATCTCGGCCGTCGAGCCGCGCGAACGTGGCCTCTACGCGGGCACGGTGATGACGCTGGCGCAGGACGGCTCCATGGACGCCGCGCTCGCCCTGCGCAGCGTCTTCCGCAGGAACGGCGAGATCTGGCTGCAGGCCGGCGCCGGCATCGTCGAACACTCCTTACCCGAGCGGGAGCTGGAAGAGACCAGGGAGAAGCTGAGGTGTGTGGCCAGCTGTCTGGTGGCGCCCGCGACCGAGCGCGCGGCGCAGGCGCCGGACGCCGCGCCCGACAAGCGTCTGTACGTCTGAATCACTGGCAGAAACGGTCCGGTGACCGTGACCACGATCTCAGGAGGCGACAGGGCAATGCCGACAGCGGGGGAGCCCTTGAAAGTACAACTGCTCGGACCGGTCCGTGCCTGGCGGCACGGAAGAGAAGTCGTCCTCGGACCGCCCAAGCAGCGAGCCGTGTTCGCGTTGCTCGCCGGCCGGGCGAACGACGTCGTGAGTGTGGATCACATCATCGACGCGGTGTGGGGTGGAGACATCCCGCAGACGGCGGCCAACGGCGTCCACACCTACGTGGCGGGGCTCCGCCGGATCCTCGAGCCGGAGCGCAGCAGACGGGAGAGCGGTGAACTGCTCATCTCGACCGCCGGCGGTTACGCCCTGCAGACCGATCCCGAAGCGGTCGACGCCACGCTCTTCGCCCGCCGCCACGCCCAGGCGCGGCGCGCACGCGCGGAAGGCAGGCTCCAGGAGGCGTTGGACAGCGCCGAGTCTGCACTGTCCCTGTGGCACGGGGAGGCGCACTCCGGCGTTCCAGGACCGTTCGCGGCGATGGAACGAACGAGGCTCCAGGACCTCCGGCTCACGGCCGTGGAGGAATGGTCCGCCGACATGCTGGCGGCGGACCGCCCCGTCGAAGCGGTCACCGTGCTGCTCGGTGCCGTGGCCGAGGAACCGCTGCGCGAGAAACTGCGCTGGCTGCTGATGTCGGCGCTGTACCGCTGCGGACGCCAGGCACACGCCCTGGAGGTCTACGCCGAGACCCGGCGGCTGCTGCGGCACGAGCTCGGCATCGATCCCAGCGCCGAACTGCGCATGCTGCACCAGCAGATCCTGACCGGCGGCCCGGTCACCTCGAGCGGAGCCGCCCGCACGGGCACCGCTCTCGCCGCGGGCGGCCGGACGTCCGCCCCGGAGCCCGCCACGACTCGTATGGTGCTCACCGAGACGCCCAGGCCCGCCCAACTCCCCCCGGTGGCCAGGGGGTTCGTCGGCCGCACCGGGGAGCTGGAGCAACTGGCACGGCTGCTCACCGAGAACGACAGGTGGGGGGCCTCCACCCCCATCGTCGTCATTGACGGCCCGGCAGGAGTTGGCAAGAGCGCCTTCGCGCTTGAACTGGCCCACCGGCTGTCGGAGCACTTCCCGGACGGGCAGCTCTACGTCGACCTGCGCGGTACGAGCATGGAGGGCCGTTCGCTGAGCGCCTCCGAGGCCCTGCTCCAAGTGCTGCGCAGCCTAGGGGTCGACGACGACCGCATCCCAGCGGACGCGGCGAGCCGCGCGACGCTGTACCGGAGTCTGCTGCACGGCAAGCGCGTCCTCGTCATGCTCGACGACGTGCTCAGCGCCGACCAGTTACGGCCGCTGATCCCGGGCGGCTCCTCCTGCGTGCTCAGCACCGGCCGACAGCGGCTGGGCGGCCTCGCCGTCCGCGACGGCGCGCATCTGCTGCGGCTCGACCCGCTCGGCACCCAGGACGCCCTGGCACTGCTCCGCTGTCTCAGCGGAGACCGGCTGCGACGCCAGGAGGCCGTGGCCAGGCGGCTGGTGGGACTCTCCGGCGGACGGCCCCTGACGCTGCGCATGATGGCCGAGACGCTGGCCGCCAACCCGGACGTGCCCCTGGCGGCACTGGTCGAGCACTTCGCCGAGGAACACGGCCGGCTCGACCGGCTGGCGTCCAGAGGTGACGCCTCGACCAGCCTGCACGCCCTGTTCGAGACGTCGTACCAGGCGCTGCCCGCCGAAGCGGCGCGAACGTTCCGGCTCCTCGGGCTCTTCAGCGACGAGTTGATCACCGTGTCGGCCGCGGCCGAACTGACCGGCACCACCGAGCCGGAAGCGGCCGGCACGCTGAGGCTGCTCGCGCGCCGCCACCTGCTCGTCGAGGCCGGCCGGGGTGCGTACCGGTTCCACGAGCTGATGCGGCTCTACGCGGCCGAGTGTGCCGAGCGGGAGCCGCTGACCCACCGCAGCGCCGCCGTCGCACGTCTGCTGCAGGCGACCGCCTCGGTCGCCTGAGGGCTGTCGCGCCGTCCCGGAGGGCGCGCGACGCGCGCCACGGCGCCTCGCCGCATCCGTGTGCCCCGTGACGCCCTCCGGGTCACGGGGCACACGCGTGCCGGGGACCCGCGCCCCGGTTCCTGGCGAGGCGCCCCGGGCGTTAGAGACCGTTCAGAGCATCTGTAGGCGGCTGGAGCAGAGTGGTCGCCATGGACGGTAATCAGGTGGCATTACTCCTCTTCGACCTCGCGTTCATCCTCGTCCTGGCCCAGGGACTCGGGCACCTCGCCACTCGGATCGGACAACCGCCCGTGGTGGGCGAGATCCTCGCCGGCGTGCTCCTCGGACCGACCCTCCTCAACGGGGCGGTCTCCGACGCCTTGTTCCCGCACGAGATACGGCCGCTGCTGAGCGCGATGGCCGACGTCGGCGTCACCCTGTTCATGTTCGGAGTGGGACTGGAGATCGAACGCCAGGCGCTGCGCGGCCGAGGGCGGATGGCCGCGGTCGTCAGCCTCGGATCGACGGTGGTGCCGTTCGTCCTCGGCACCGGACTCGGCTACCTCCTGCTGCGGAACCACGAGACCGACCAGAAGGGCGCGTTCATCGTCTTCATGGGCCTGGCCGTGTCCGTGACGGCCTTCCCCGTACTGGCGAGGATCCTCTCCGACCGACGGCTCGCCGCCACTGCGCTCGGCGGCATCGCACTGGCCTCCGCGGCCCTCGTGGACATCGTCGCCTGGACCGCCCTGGCCGGGGTGCAGGCCGCGATCGGAGGCGGGGGCGCCCACTGGCGGGTGGCCCTCATGATCCCGTTCGTCCTGGTGCTGGTCCTGGTCGTACGCCCCTGGCTGCGCCGCCGCATGCCCCCGGGCGACGGCCGTGGACCCGCGGCGTCCTGGTGGTACGCGCTGGTGCTGATCGGCGCCCTGCTCTGCGGCGCGGCGACCGAGGCCATGGGCATGCACTACATCTTCGGTGCCTTCCTCTTCGGCCTGATCATGCCGAGCGAAGGCGCGGACCGGCTGCGCGCCGACCTCATGCAGCGCACCCGCACCGTGACCTCCGTGCTCCTCCCCGTCTACTTCGTCGTCGCCGGACTCAAGGTGGACCTCAGGGGGTTCGGCTGGGCGCAGTCCGCCGAACTGGCGGCCGTTCTGCTGGTCGCCGTGCTCGGCAAGTTCGGCGGGACGTACCTGGGTGCCCGGAGCACAGGGCTGCCCGCCAGGGCCGCCACGGCGCTCGCCGCGCTGATGAACACCCGCGGCCTCACCGAGTTGGTCATCCTCGGCGTCGGACTGCAGGCCGGGCTGCTCGACGGCGGGCTGTACTCCCTGCTGGTCGTCATGGCACTGGTGACCACGGCGATGACCGGTCCTGTGCTGACCCGGACGTACGCGAAGCCCGTGATCGTGCCGGAGACCACGCCCGGGCCGCCCGACCGCTCCCCCTCCGTCACCCCCGCCGCATAGCGGAAGCGGTGACAAGGACCAGAAGGAGACGCAGACATGCTCTCGGCCGAACTCCGGGAATCAGTCCGCCCCGGCACCCGCCGTCAGGACCACCCGGCCGGGTCGGACCGGACACTCGACGGACTCTTCACCCGGGCCGCCCGGCGCCACCCGGGGGCCGTCGCGGTACGCGAGGGGCCGTACACCCTCTCGTATGGCAAGGCCGACCTCCTTTCCGCCCAGCTCGCCACGGCGCTGCTGAGCGCCGAGGTGCAGCTGGGGGACCCGGTCGTCGTGCACTGCGTCGACCACCGGCAGACGCTCGTGGCCCACTTGGCGGTCATGAAGGCGGGCGGGGTCTGCGTCCCCGTGCCCCGCGACCTGCCCGCCGGACAGACCCGCCGGATCGCCGTCGTCAGCGGCGCCGACACGGTGCTGTGCGGCCGCGCGACCCAGGAGGCGTGGGAGCACGACCGCTGCCGGCGGCGGTTCGTCCTGGACGACCCCGGGCTGTGGAAGCGGCTCGGGGCGCACCCCGTCGACCGGGCGCTGCCGCGCTCCGCACCCGCCGAGCCCGCCTATCTGCTGGCGGCCGAGGAGGGCGGGGCGTGGAACTCGGGACACCTCGTGGACCACCGGGCGTGGCTCCTGGCGATGGCCGCCAGATCCGCGCAGACCGGCCCCACCGGCCAGACGGTCGTCGTCGCCGAACATCCCACCGGGCCGGCCACCCTGTCAGCGATGTGGTGGGCCTTCGGATCGGGCGGCACCCTGCACGCGCGGCCGGGCGGACCCGTCGCGGGCCTCGACGGGGGCGTCGTGGTGCACGACTCGGAGGAGTACGCGCGGAAACTCGACAGCCTGGCGCGGGAACCCCGCCCGCCGCGGCCCTGGCTGGTCCTCCTCGTGGGCGCCCCGTGCGCGCCCGAACTGGTGGCCCGGCACGTCGCCATCCTGCCCACCACGGCCCTGCGCGCCGAGTTCGCGCCCGGCGGGAGCGTGCTGCCGTGGGCGGTGAGCACGTACCCGGCGGGACAGGACACGCCCTCCGGCGGCAGCCCGGTGATCGGGGCGGCCCCCGGTGTGCGGCTGAGCGTGCGCGGCGCCCTGGGGGAGAACCTCCGCACCGGGCAGGCGGGGGAGGTGTGCGCCAGGGGGCGGACCCTGCCCTTCGACGTCATCGGCGACGGCTCCGTCCCCGGCCGCGGAGGAGTCCTCCTCCGTTCCGGCTTCGCCGGACGGCGGAACCCGGACGGGGGCGTCGTGCTCACGGGCCTCAGCGGCGCGGACACTCGCTAGGACCGCACGAGCGAAGAAGACGACGAGGCCGCAGCCCGGCGGGCTGCGGCCTCGTCGTGGTTCAGGTCGGCTCGCCGATCCGGGCCGTAATCCACTGCCACTGGGTGTACGAGTCCCAGCCGAACTGCGCCCCGTGCCGGGCGCCGTTGCCCGAGGCGCCGAAGCCGCCGAAGGGCACCACCGCCTGGTGGTTGACGGTCTGGTCGTTGATGTGGATCATTCCCGTCCGCAGCCGGTCGGCCAGCCGGAGCCCTCGCTCGAGTGAACCCGTCCGAACCGCCGCCACCAGGCCGTACTCGGTGTCGTTGGCGACGGCCACCGCCTCGCCCTCGTCCCGGACGACGACGACCGGCGCCACCGGGCCGAAGATCTCCTCGGTGAAGGCGGGCATGTCCCGGGTGACTCGGGTGAGCACGGTGGGCGGGTAGAACGGCCCGTCCGGGACGCCTCCGCACCGCACTTCGGCGCCGCCCGCGACGCTGTCGCGGACGATTGCGTGGGTGCGCCGCAGCTGACGGGCGTCGATCACCGGGCCCAGGTCGACCGGGCCGGTCCACGGATCGCCGACGGTGAGCCGCCGGGCCTCCTCGACCAGCCGGCGTACGTACTCCTCGGCGACCGACGCGTGCACGATGTGCCGCCCCGCCGCCATGCAGATCTGGCCCTGGTGGAAGAAGGACGCGAAGGCGCCCGCCGCCGCGGCCGTTTCCAGGTCGGCGTCGTCGAGCACGATCAGTGCGTTGTTGCCGCCGAGTTCCAGCGAGGCCCGCTTCAGGGCGCGCCCCGCCGCGGCTCCCACCTCCCGGCCGACCGCGGTGGAGCCGGTGAACGACACCATCGCCACCGTCGGGTCGGACGTCAGCGCCCCGCCCGCGACCGCGTCGCCCGGCAGCACGTGTAGAGCACCCTCCGGGAGCCCCGCCTCCTCGAACAGACGCGCCACGACAAGGCCGCCGGAGACCGGCGTACGGACATCCGGCTTGAGGATCACGGCGTTGCCCAGGGCGAGCGCCGGGGCCACCGAACGCAGGGCGAGCAGCAGCGGTACGTTCCACGGGCTGATCACCCCGACCACGCCGAGCGGCACCCGGCGGGCCACGCTCGACCGGTCCGGTCCGGAGGGCAGGACCTGGCCGTGCGGCTGGGTTGGCAGCGCCGCCGCCTGCAGTAGTTCCTCCGCCGCGTCCGCGATCTCGGTCTCCGCCTTCCCCCGTACCGCACCGCCCTCGCGGACCAGCCACTGGACGACCTCCGCACGGTGTTCCTCCAGCACGGCCGCCGCGCGCCGCAGGACGGCCGCACGGGCGGCGGCGGGCAGGGCGCCCCACGCCCGCTGCGCCCGCGCCGCGCCGGCCGCGGCCCGCGCGACGTCCGCCGCGTCGGCGACACCGACCTGGGCGAGTGTCTTCCCGGTCGCCGGTTCGACCACCTCGACGACGGCATCGCAGGACGCGGACCGCCAGCCGTTGCTGAACACCGTCCCGGCCCGCCCGACCGTGTCGATCAGGCTTGTCATGGTTTCCTCCTGACGTTCCGATGGGTTCTCCCGCGCATCCGCGCGCCGGTCAGGCGCTGTCGGCGTGGCTCGTGACGGGGGCGTCGATGAGGACGGGCTCCGTTCCCGCGGCGGCGCGCGCCACGGCCTCGGCGAGGTGGTCCGTCGAGCGGGCCCGTACCGCCGTGATGCCGAAGAACTCGGCGACGCGGGTGAAGTCGAGTTTTGGCGGTGTGAGATCCAGGCCGTCGGGACCGCCCGGTGTTCCGTTCCTGAGGCCCAGAAGGCTCGTGGCGGGCGTCAGATCGAGCCGTGGCGGTGTGAGCTCCAGGCCGCCGTTGCCGCGGCGGGCGGCCCGGCTCCGTCGCCGCCGGGCGGCCGTCTCCTTCAGGGTGCGGTACTCGCCGTTGTTCATCACCACGAAGGTAACCGGGACGCGGTAGTGAGCGGCGCTCCACAGCCCCTGGAGCCCGAACAGGGTGCAGCCGTCGCCGAGCACGGCGACCACCGGGCGGCTGGGATCCCCCATCCGGGAGCCGATCGCCGCGCCGATGCCGGAGCCGAGTCCGCCGCCCACTGTGTGGACATAGGAACGGGGACGCTCCAACGGCAGGACGCTGCGCAGCAGCAGCCCGCTGGTGATCGCCTCCTCCACCACGACGGAGTCCGCCGGGAGCCCCGAGACGACGGCGTGCGCGGCGGCCAGCGGGTGCATCGGGGCGTCGCCGTAACCCGCCAGCGCGCGCTCGCGCACCCGCGCACGGGCGGCCTCGTGCACAGGGCCGATCGCCTCGATGCGCGACGGTGCCTCCGGCACCTTCCCGGCGAGCTGCGAGGCGAGCGCCGCGAGCGTGGCCCGGACCCCACCGACCAGACCGAGCGCGACGGGGAAGTTCCGCCCCGGTTCGCCCGGGTCGCTGTCGAGCTGGATGACGTCGGTGCCGGCTGGAATCGGCGAACCGGGTTCGTAATGGTGCGCCATGAACGCCCGGGTGCCGGCGATGAGCACCACGTCATGGCCTTCGAGAGCGGCCCGGATCGCCGAGTATCGGGCGTCGAGCATGCCCGCGTAGAGCGGATGCACGGTGGGGAAGTCCACGCCGTCGTGCATCGGCTGGTGGAAGACGGCCGCCCCGGTCGCCTCGGCGAGTGCCACCAGCTCGGCCACGGCGCCGTCGCGTCCCACCCCGTCGCCGGCGACGATCCCCGGTCGCTTCGCGGCGGCGAGCCGTTCGGCGGCCTCCGGCCATCCGGCGGCGGGGCCGAGGCCGCCGAGCCGGGACCTCGGCGCGGGCGGGGCGACTGGCGTCTCCTCCTCCAGTAGATCCATCGGGATCGAGAGGAAGACCGGGCCGGCGGGCGGCTGGTCGGCCAGCGCGAAGGCCCGGCGGAGCATGCCCGTGAGGTCATGGGCGTGCTGGACGTCGAAGGTGTGCTTGACCGCCGCCCGGGCGATCCCCACCAGGTCACCGGAGAGCATGGGGTCCTGTGCCAGGTGGCGGCGGTCCTGCTGTCCCGCGGTCACCACCAGCGGCGTACGCGACCGGCCGGCGTTGAGGAGCCCGACCATGCCGTTGGCGAGCCCGGCGGCGATGTGCAGGCTGACGAAGGCGGGGCGGCCGGTGGCCCGGGCATACCCGTCGGCCATCGCGACCACGGAGGCTTCCTGAACCCCCAGGACGTACTGGAGGTCGGGGGCCGCCGTGACCGCCTCGACGAAGGGGAGTTCCGTCGTGCCCGGATTGCCGAAGACCCGGGTCACGCCTTCGTCCCGCAGCACCTCCAGCATCGCGTCGACGGGCTTCACGAGCCGCTTCCCGTCCGCCGTTCCGGGGACGTGCCGGCGCTGAACCGGTCCACCTTGTCGATGACGTCGGCGCTGTACAGCCGCAGTGCCTGTTCCAGCGCGAACTCGGCGGCATAGGCGCGGAGGTGATCCACCGGCTCCTCGGCGACATTGATCATGTGCCGGTTCGGGACCACGGCCGGGCTCGCCAGGCGGGAGACCGCCGCCTCGATGCTCGCGTCCATCAGCCTGGGGTCGACCACCTCGTCGCAGACGGCCCCCGCCTCCGGCTCGCGCGCCCAGAGCTTGCGGCCGGACAGGATGACCTGCCGCGACAGCCGCCCGCCCGCGAGCGCGGTCAGCCGGAGGTTGGCCATGCCCGGCACGATGCCCTCCTGGGCCGCCGGAAGGCTGAAGTAGGAGTCGGCGGCGGCGACGACGTGATCGACGGCGAACAGCATCTGCATGCCGCCGCCGATCGCGAAGCTGTCGACCGCGGCCACCCACGGCTTCTCCACCATGGGCCGCGGCCAGGCGTCGTCGACCCGGACACCGCGGATCAGCTTGTGGAGATGGCCGAGTTCGCGGCGGAGCAGGAAGTCGACGAACGAGATCCGGCCCTGATGCAGGTCGACCAGGTTGATCCCGGCGCAGAAGACCCGGCGGCCCTGGTAGCGCGGGTGGGTCATCTTCCCACCCCGCAGCACCCCCACCTTGACGCGGTCGTCGAGCAGGGCGAGGTCGACGGCCGTCTCCAGGTCGTCCACGAGCTGGTTGTCCTCGGCGTTGAGGAAACGGCCGTTGCAGAGGGTGATGTGAGCCGCCCGGTCGGCGCGTTCCAGCCGTACGGTGCCCAGGTCGAGGCTCCCCGTCCGGTCGAACTCGCCCAGCAGCGAGCGGGCGCGCTGGGTGGGCCGCAGCAGGGCGCGCATCAGATGAGGGCCAGCCTGCGGCGACCGCAGCACCCAGTGGAAAAAGATACCCTGGTCGATCTCCCGTCCGTCCTTGTCGGCCTGCGTCGCGCACTCGCGTTCCGCCGCCATCTGTGCCTCGGTCGGGGTGAGGCCGGGAAAGGCCTCGGACGCGCCCATCACCAGCTCGGACAGCGAGCGCTGCTCCCGCAGGCCCCCGGTCAGCTCCTGGTAGACCCGCTCGGCGTGCAGTTCCAGGAACGCTCTGCGCACCCGCCGCTGGTCGTCGATGACCTCGACGGCGAGCTGCTGCTCGCCGGGATTCCGCCCGGCCTTGGCCGGGAGTTCCGCGAGCAGCTTCTCGGCCTCGGCCGTGTACGTCATCAGGGCGTTGGCGTCGGCCAGAAGGGAGCCGCTGAGGACCGGTGTCCGCGCGGACCACTGCGCCGGGCCCGCCACGGGACGCGCCGTCATGTTCCCCACTCCTTCCGTGTCGCTCATCACGCGTTGCCCCGGGCGCCCGCGAACTCGCCCCTGGTCCGGCGTAACGTCCGGTCGCAGGCGGCGAGATGCTTGCCCAGCGCCTCCTCGAAGGAGGTCACACCGGCCTCGTTGACGAGCTGCCGACGGATCGCGAGCTCGGCGGGGTCCAGCCGGACGAAGCGCCCGGCCAGCCGTGCGGCGACGGCGGCCGGGTTCTTGGCGGTCTGGTCGATCAGCCCGATGGCCAGTGCCCGCTGCTCGGAGAGCTCCGCGCCGAACAGGACGAGCCGGCGGGCGTGGAGGCCGCCGAGCTGGTTGGTGAGGCGGTGCAGAGCCATGCCCGCCCAGACGCCGTCGTGGGTCACCGGCACGGCGATACGCAGCCCGGGCGTGCCGATCCGGTGGTCGGCGGTGAGGAGCACGTCGAGGGCGGGGCCGCTGCAGACGCCCTCGACGGTCACGATCTTGGCGAACCGGCCCTGTTCGAGCCGCCGCAGGGCCTTCTCCCAGCGGCTCACCACGTCGATGCCGACGTCGCCGGGCCAGTTCTCCGCCGGGCCCGTGCCGTGCAGCCGGATCACGGCGCTCGTCGTGGCCCCCGCGTCTTCTAGGCGGTCGCACAGCGCGTTGACGTCAGCGACCAGCAGGGGGCACAGCGGGCGCGTGCTGTCGATGTCGAGGGTGTGGGGGGCCGGGGCCGGGGCGAGGTCCGAGGAAGACATGTCTGAGTCCTGATCGTCGTTGTCGTGAAAGGCCGAGAGAGGCCAAAAAACATCCAGAAAGGTCGTGAGAGAGGTGCGGCACAGGGCCGTTCAGTAGCGGACGAGCGCCGTCTCGAGTGTCGAACCGGGGCCCATCGTCATGAGGACGCCGTAGTCGCCGGGGCGTGTCAGACCTTCCCGCAGCTGCTGCTCGTACGAGAACAGGAAGGAGCCGCTGGAGAGGTTGCCGTAGTCGCGCAGCACGTCGGTCGTGTGCCGCACGTCGTGCCGGGTGAGACCGAGGTTGACCGACACCGAGTCGATGACCTTCTTGCCCCCGGAGTGCACCAGCCAGTGGGCGATCTGGCTGCGCCGCAGTCCGGTCCCGCTGAGCAGGGACGAGACGACGCGCTCGGCGTGCGCGCCCACCACGTAGGGCACGTCGCGGTCCAGGTAGAAGCTGAACTTGCCCTGTTCGTCGTCCCAGTCGTAGCGCATGGCGTCCACGGCGTCGGGAACGATGCAGCTGGCGTACTTCAGTACCTGCGGACCGGGCTTCTCCGGGTCGTGCGAGACGGCAATCGCTGCGGAGCCGTCACCGAAGAGGCTGTTGACGACGGAGGTGCGCATCGTGCCGTCGAAGACGTACGCGGCCGAGCACACCTCGATGCATACCATCATGGCGATCTTCCCTGGGTTGGCCGAGGCCCAGCCGGTTGTCGCGTTGAGGGCGTTGAGGCCGGCGTTGCAGCCCATGCCGACGATGTCGAGACGGCTGCAGTCGGTGGGAATGCCCAGTTCCCGGATGAGCAGGGCACTAAAGCCGGGCGTCAGCAGACCCGTCGAGGTCACACAGACGAGGTAGCCGATGTCGCTGACCGCGGCTCCGGTCTGCTTCAGGCAGGACTGCAGCGCACGGGCGCCCATGTCGATGCCCCGGGCCTTGTGCTTGGCGAGCAGTTCGCCCTGCGTTTCCATCCGCGGCCGACCGTCGTCACCATGCGGCGGAACGGTCAGAAAACGCCGGTCTATCGCACTGTTGAGGAAGACCGAACGGATCCGCCTGTCCTGGATCCCGTACATGTCCAGGAGGTCCTGCTGGGAATAGGAGGAATCCGGGGTAGCGGTTCCGACGCCGAGAATGGCCGGGCCGTTCCGCGTTGCCGCCCAGGGGGCCGTGTCTTCACTGAGGATCATTCTCGTGCCCCTCGCTCATGTCGGTGGAAAGGCCTTCGATGCTCTGTGAAAGAGCCACGGATTGAGCCTAGTTGAACAATTCAGAGCTACGTATACCCCTCCTTGTGTGAAGACAGTCACCGTGCCCGCTAGGGGGAATAGGGGGCTGAATCAGGAATGGCTTGGGCGAGTAAGGGTTCCGCCCCTGACGTGTTTTCCGGCGTCTCCAGGAATACCGGCAGATCGGTGCGATTCCGCACCTGGAGCTTTCGGTAGACCTGCGTCAGGTGCTGTTCGACCGTGCTCACGGTGATGCACAGCCGCTGCGCTATCTGCCGGTTGCTGCGGCCCTGTGCGGCCAGCGCCCCGACCCGCCGCTCGGCCGCGCTGAGGTCCGCCGCGCGGTCGCCGCCGAGGCGAGGGCCCCTGGAGGCGGCCCCGGCCGACGTCGTACGCGTGAGACCCGGCTGCAGGGACTGGGCGAGGCGCTCCGCGTGGCACTCTTGGGCCGCCCGCCATGCGCGGCGCAGAGCCGGCCTGGCCCGCCGTGAATCGCCGGTGGCGGCGTAGGCGCTGCCGAGGTCGGCGAGGATGTGGGCGAACTCCACCCGGTCACCCGCCGCCTGCGACGCCTCCGCGGCGTCGGTGAGCAGCGGCGGCCGCTCGTGCGGCTCCAGTGTCGCGGCCAGATGCCGCAGCGCCTGGCCGAGCGCACGCAAGTCGTCGGCGGGCAGGCCGTCGAGCTGTTCCTCCAGGAGCGTGCGCGCCTCGTCCCGGCGGTCGAGATGCACCAGGGCCTGGGCGGCGTCGATCCGCCACGGCACCTGCCGGGGGCCGTCGGCCTGCCAGTCACGCAGGAGCCGGCCGCAGGTCCTGAAGTCGCTCAGCGCCGCGTAGGGCCGGCCGACCGCCAGGTGGTACTGCCCCCGCGCCCGCAGGTACCGAAGGCCGAACGGCGTCTCGAGCAGCGCGGCCGGCACCGGCATGTTCACATACGCGGCGGCGTCCTCCAGACGCCCGGTCTCCGCCGCGGTGGTGAGCAGACAGGCGAGTGGCGCACCGGCCAGCACACCCCAGTGTGCCCTGGAGCTCTCGTCCAGCGCCGCGGACGCGAACTCGCCCGCGGCCCGCAGGTCACCCTGGAGCAGCGCCGCGTCGGCACGCGCCGCCGTGAACAGGCCCTGCCAGTCCGGGCCGTCGTGGCCCGCCGCGTCCGCGAGCATCGGCAGGCACCACGGCGCCACCGTCGCCAGGCGCTCGGGTCTGGCCAGCGCGAGCAGGCCCAAGGAGATCCTGGACAGCGGCTCGTCGGTGCGCAGGCCCTGCCACAGGTGATCGCCCGACACCGCCACATCGCCCCGTACGGCCGTGAGCACGGTGCCGACAAGTGAGGCGCTGACACGAGGGTCGACGGGTGCGGAGGCCGGGGCACCGGTGCCCGCGCGGCGGTGCCGGGCGGGATAGCAGAGCTCCAGACAGGCGCGCACCGCACCGAGCTCCGCGGCCTCCGGCCCGGTCGCCGTCGCGGCGAGCCGGTCGAGCGTCGTGCTCGCCTCGTCCACCCGGCCGTGCCACAGGAGGTACTCGAGCACGGCCAGGGACTGACGACCCGTCAACAGGCCGTGGCGCACCGCGTCTGTGAGCGGGCCGAGGTGGCGCACGGCGCGTGCGGGTTCGACACGCCACTCGGCCTCGGCGAGCACCGCACGACTCACGGCGCGCTGCTGCTCGTCGCTGGCGAGGGAGTGGGCAAGTTCGAGGCAGTCGAGGGCGAAGTCGACCTGGCCGCTGGCGGTCGCGCTGGCGGCGGACTCCCGGAGCACGGCCGGGGCCCATGGTTCGCGGGTCTCCCCGGCGGCGATGAGTTGGTGGGCGATCGAGGTGGAACGGCCGCCCTCGGCGTGCAGCATCGCGGCGGCGCGCCGGTGCCACGCGATGCGCCCGGGCGCTTCGAAGTCCCTGAGGACGGCTTCCTGGGCGGCCCGGTGCCGGTAGCGGCCCCGGTGCAGCAGACCCGACTCGTCGAGCAGTTCGACGAGCGCGCGGGCCTCGATCGTGCCGACCTCGGCGAGCCGGGCGATGAACTCCGTACGGTGCGTCTCCCCGACCACGGCCACGGCCCGGGCCACGGCGAGTGCGTCCGGTTCGAGGCGGTGCAGACAGCTCACGACTCGTTCGGCGAAGCGGTCGCCCACCACGAGACCGGTGGGCGGCTCCGTCCGCGCCGACCGGGTGGACGCCTCCCAGTCTTCGGCCAGCGCCCTGACGAGCAGTGGGTTGCCGCCGGTGACGGCGAACGCGCCCGCGGCGAGACTGTGCGCCACGTGCGCGTCGAGGTCGTGAGCGAGCAGTGCCGCGACGCCGTCGCACGTGAGCGGGGCGAGCCGGATCTGCGTGCAGTACGGATGGCGGGACAGCTCGGTGCGCAGATCCGCCTGCCGCGAGCCGGAGCGGTCCTGGTCGCCGAGGATCAGCATGATGCGCGACCGGCGCAGCCGCCGGGCGAGGAAGAGCAAGCACTGCAGCGAGTCGGCGTCCGCGTGGCAGACGTCGTCGACCCCGATGAGCAGCGGCTCATCGGCGCTCATGTCGAGAAAGATCCGTGAGACGCCCTCGAGGGCCTCGGGCCCGACCGCGCCGTCCGCAAGGACCCCGCCGCCGATGACGGTTTCGGCCCGCTGGGTGTACCCGGCGTCGGTGCCGTGCAGGATCTGGCTGAGGAGGCCGAAGGGCAGGTGCCGTTCCGTCGGCGAGGCGGTGGCCCCGAGGAAGCGCACCCGGACACCCGCCACCCGCTCCGCGAAGGTGTGCAGCAGTTCCGTCTTGCCGACGGCCACCGGGCCCCGGAGGACGGCGACGCTGCCGGCTCCGTGCAGACAGTTCTCCAACAGGTCGGACAGCTGCGCGAGGTGGGTTTCCCGCTCGACCAACACCATCCTGTGCACCTCCTCGGGCCGTGACGACTCCAGTCTGCGCGGAGCCCTCTGAAGGAGTGCTGGACGTTCTCTCCCCGAGGCCGGCGCGGTGCGCGGCGTGCGGGAGGCGCACGGTGTGGGGGAGTGGGCGCGAGGCCGTGCACATGACGGACCGGCCGCGCGGAAGCTGCCCCGCGCGGCCGGTCGGGTGGTGGGTGAGGTCGATGGCGTCAGCCCCGTTCCGCGGGAGTCGCCTCCTCCCTCCGCCCACCGGGGCGGGGCCCGGGCCCGGCGTCCTTGCGGGCCGCCGGGCCCGGTAGGGAGCTCGGACTCATACGGGGGAGGAGGATCACGGCGACGAGGACGGCGAAGACCAGCAGACCGCTGTTGGACGCGAACACCCTGCCGTACCCCTCGGTGAGCCGCGCGGCCGCGGAGACCGACCCGGGGGCGTTCGACGTGGCGGCGGCCGCGACCGTGCTCATGGCGGCCAGTCCGATGCTGCCGCCGAGCTGGCGCGCGCTGTTGAGCAGGCCCGACGCCATGCCGGCCTCGTGCGGGGCGACCCCCGCGGTCGCCGCGTTGGCGATCGGGACGAGGAGCGGCCCGATGCCGAAGCTGGTCACCAGGGACGGACCGAGGACGTCGGCCTGGAAGGTGCCGGTGGGCCTGATCAGGCTGAACCAGTACATCCCGGCGGCGCCGATGATCCCGCCGACGATGAGCAGCTGCCGGGGCGAGAACCGGGCGAGCAGTTTCACCGCGTACAGCGACCCCACGACGAGACCGAGGCAGAACGGCAGGAATGCGAGGCCGGCGCTCAGCGCACCGAACCCGAGGACCTGCTGGAGGTAGAGGGAGACGAAGTAGAAGGAGGTGAAGATCGTGATGGAGACCATCATCATGTAGAGGTTCGCGCCGGCCACCGACCGGTTGGTGAGCACGCGCAGCCGCAGCAGTGGTTCCTTGGCGGCGGTGCCCTCGTAGACGAAGAATCCGGTCAGCAGGACCGCCGCGACGGCCAGACTGCCGATCGTGCTCGCCGAACCCCACGACTCGGTCTCGGTCCTGACGAGCGCGAAGACCAGCAGCGACGTGCCCAGGGTGGCCAGGATCGCACCGACCACGTCGAGCCTTCGGGCGGTGTCGCCCGCACCGGCCGCCGCCACGTGACGATGCGCGAGCCACATGCCGACCAGCGCCATCGGGACGTTCACCAGCATGACCCAGCGCCAGTTGAGGTATTCCGTGAGCAGACCGCCCACCACGACGCCGACGGCGGCACCGCCGGCCGTGACGGCGCTGTACACGCCGAGGGCTCTGCCGCGCTGCGGCCCGGCCGGGAAGCTCGTCGTCAGGACCGCGAGCGCGGCTGGGGCGACCAGTGCCGCGCCCACCCCCTGCACGGCACGCGCGGCGATCAGCTGGCCCGGATCCTGCGCGAGGCCGCCCAGGAGTGAGGTGATGCCGAAGAGCGCGAGACCGATCAGGAGCAGCGGCCTGCGGCCGAACCGGTCGGCGGCCCGTCCGCCCAGGAGCAGCAGTCCGCCGAAGGTGAGTGTGTAGGCGTTGACCACCCAGGACAGCCCCGACTCGTCGAAGCCGAGCGCCGTCCGCATCGAGGGCAGAGCGACGTTCACCACAGAGACGTCGAGCGAGACCATGAGTTGGGCTACGGAGACGGTCCACAGGACCCCTCCGGGGCTTACGGCCCGTTCCTCTCGTGCCGAGTTTTTGTACATGTAAAAATAGTAGACCTGCAGGGTGGCCTTGTCGAGCGGAACGGAGGCCCCCGCACGGGCGGCGCCGGGCGGGCCGGGAACTCATGCTCCGTACGCACGGGCGGCGCCCAGCAGCTCCGCCGTGAGCTGCGCGGTGGGTCGCACCGCCGCGCAGCAGCCAGCCGCCCAGGCGAGTGCCGCCCGGTGCTCGCGGGCGCTGAAGTCCGCGACCGCGTCGGCCGCGAGGAAGACCTCGAGGTTGTGGCTGAACGCGTCCACCGCCGTGGTGACACAGCCCAGATGCGCGTACACGCCGCAGATCACGAGCTGGTCGCGGCCCAGCTGCCGCAGCCGCCGCTCCAGGCCGGAGCCGAAGAAGGCGCTGTAGCGCCAGGCGGACAGCACGGCGCCGCTGACGTCCGGAGCCAGCTCGCCCACGATGGCTGCGTCCTCCAGGACGTCGTCGAGGCCCTTGCCCCAGAAGTCCGTGAGCAGGCCGCGCTCGCCCGGCGCCTGGGTGCCGGGTTGCACGGTGTGGACGACCGGCACGCTCAGCTCGCGGCACGTTGCCAGCAGGGCCGAGCAGTTGGCCAGCAGAGCGTCGAGCGGGGACGTGCTGCGGGCGTAGGGCCGCAGGAAGAAGCCCTGCATATTGAGGACCAGCAGGACGGATCGCTCGGGGTCCGCGGTCCAGTCGACCCTGTTCTCGATGTCCAGGTCCGGGCCGGGCATCGGATACGGATGGATCACAGGGACGTCCATGGTCTGCCGTTCCCTCCGTCGCAGTCGTCAGGAGATGAAGTCGTACGACAGGAAGCCGTTCTCCATGTCCTCAGCCCAGGACCCGTACCGGCGCATGCCGTACAGCAGGGGTATCGGCCGGCGCAGCGAGGTGACCAGCGTGGCGCGGGCCATCACCACCGTGTGGTCACCGACGGCCTGATCGGCGGTGACCGTGCAATCGGCGATCGTGTGCGCCGCCTCGACCAGATGCGGGCCGCCGTGCCGGGCCGGTACCCACGGCACCCGGTCGAACCGGTCCGCGGCCCCCGAGCCGAACAGCTCGGCGGTGGACCGGGCGTGCTGGTGGAGCAGGTTCACGGACAGCGACCCGCTGTCCAGCACGGCGCCGAGGGTGGGACTGCCGGCGCGCAGACAGACGAGCAGGATGGGCGGGTCGAGGGCGACGCTGCACAGTGATGTGCACGTCATCCCCCAGGGGGTGCCGTCCGGGGCCTGCGCCGTCACGACGGAGACACCCGTGGGGAATCCGGCGAACAGGCGGCGCAGATCGGCTTCGTACCGCTGGTGCGACATGGTTCCTCACTCGCCTCGGTCACAGGGATGCGGACAGGGAAGACCCGGAGTGCCGGACGGCCTCGTGGGGGGAGGGGGAGGGGGCGTGTCCACGAGGTCGTTCGGCGGGAAGGCGCCGGGCCGGAAATCCGGCCTCGGCGGCCGGGTTCGGGCAACCGGGATCAGTAGTCGCTGGAGCCGGTCCCGGCCTCCGCCTCCTTGGCGAGCGCCATGCCCCGGGCGGCGTTGAGCATGCGTTTGCCGATCTCCGGCGGGGCCTGGGTGCGCGACCACTCCTCGGCCGCGTCCATCCGCTCCCGCGTCATGTTGAAGCAGCGGTTCTCCGGCAGGCCGAACCTGTCGGCGTGCGCGATGAAGTCCACTTCCTTCTGGATGTACTCGTGGATGCGCGCGGCGGCGGCACCCGGCTCGACGGTCCCGGCCTCGACCGCCTCGCACAGCTCACGGGTAAGCTTGCCCATGCGGACGAAGGTCTCGCTGATCGGGAGGGGGGAACCCGGGTTGCCGGACCGCTCGGCCTCAAGGAAGACGTCGGCGTCGCCGGTCTCGCTGAACCGGTAGTAGGCGTCCTCGACCATCATGTTGCCGCTCATCGTCCCGAGCATCCAGGTCCGGTTGACGGCGTTCCACAGCTCGTAGTGACCGAAGCCGACGAACGAGCTGTAGACCAGGTCGTCGTGGAAATCGAACAACCCCTGGTGGAGCGCCTCCACGTGGGCGAACCGCTCCTTGGACCAGTCGCCGTCGCGGGAGGCGGTGATGAGCCGCCAGCCCAGTGCGTTGACGAGCTCCAGGGTGTTCGCCAGGCCGCGCGAGTACAGCGCGTCGATGAACCCGGCGGCGTGGGACGTCAGGCAGTAGCGGTCGCCGACAACCGTCTTGGCCGAGTACTGGAGCCGACCGGTGGAGACCCACGGGCGGACCGCCTTCGCCCCCTCGAACTGCCAGGCGATCTCGGGGAACCGCGCGAGGAAGTCCTGGAACTCCTGCTCAGGGGGCGTGTCGCCCTTCGGGTACTTTCGCGGGTCCAGGGTGAGGCCGACGCTGCACAGCGGGTTGCGGGCCGCGGCATGGTTGTCGAAGGGGATCACCCAGAGCCAGCCGCCGTCGAAGACGTGGTGCAGCGTGCCGTGGTGCCACGGGCTCGGCTGGTCGTGCTGCCGCGCGGTGGGCGAGTCGTCGAACGGCTTCACCCCGATCATGTGCGTGAAGATGCAGCGTGAGTGGGTCCGGGCCCGCGTGGGCGTCTCGCGTAGCTCGAACTTCTCCGCGAGCGGCGAGCGGAACCCGCTGCCGTCGACCACGTACGAGGCCCGGAACTCCTCGCCGTGCTCCGTGCGCAGGACCGCGCCCTCGTCCGGGTCGATGTCGATTTCGGTGACCCGGGTCGCCAGCCGCGCGTCGGCGCCGTACGTGAGCGCCACGTGGAACAGGTGCGCGTCGACGTCCTGCCGGAACAGGTGGGTCTCGGTGCGCAGGTCGATCGGGACCACCAGCTGGTTGATCTCCTGCGGATTTTGCGGCTGCCCCTCGCGGTGGTAGACGAAGCCGAAGTTCTGCTTCTGTCCGCAGTTGGGGGAGATCTCCTCGATGGTCCCCTTGTAGTTCGACAAGGCCTTCAGTTCGGGCACGTCGTAACGCTTCGCGATGAGCCGCGCCATGCCCGAGGTGTACGGGATGGTCGACTCGCCCACTGCGAAACGCGGGTGGGTGCCCGCGTCCAGGATGAGGGTCTTCACCCCGTTGCGCGCGAGCACCGCGCCCAGCATGCCCCCGGCCATGCCGCTGCCGAGGATCACCACGTCGTACCGGTCTGTCGCCGTGGAGGCGGAGTTCTTGGCGTGCACCTGTTCTTCCTTCCCTTTGACGGTCGGCCGGTCGGCTCAGTTCTCGGCGGTGGCAGAGGGCTGGGTCTCCGGGACGAGGTCGTCGACGGTGATGTCCAGTGCGAGGTGCTTGCCGCGCAGGCCGGCCAGGAGCGTGACGAAGTCGTTCGCCGGCGTGTTCTTTTGCTCCGGGTCGATGATCGACTGAGCCAGCTTGTGGTAGTCCTCCTTCTTCAGCGAACGGTCGTAGAAGCGCTCCACGAAGGAACGGACCTCGTTGAAGAAGCTCAGGTAGGCGGTGGCGTAGCGCTTGAGCGCCACCTCCTCGATTTCCGGGTGCTGGAGGACCTTGTCGATGACCCGGGACAGGATGCTGCCCGCGGTCGTCGCCAGCGCGACACCGGTCGAGATCAGCGGGTCGACGAACGCGGCCGCGTCACCGACGGCGGCCCAGCCCTTCCCGTAGACGGTCTGGTTCGTGTACGACCAGTCCCGGGCGCTGCGGAAACCGGCCGACTGACGCGCGTCCCGCAGCATGTGCTTGAGCTTCGTGGTCTTCTCGACCTCGTCGCGGAAGAGCCGCTCCAGGCCCTGGTCGCTCTCGCCGGCGACCGTGCTCGGCGTCACGAAACCGACGCTGACCGTCCCCTTGTCGAGCGGAATCCCCCAGAACCAGCCGTTCTCGATGCCCTCGATCAGGATGTTGGTGTACTGGTCGCCGGGCAGCCGCTCGCAGTTGTCGAAGTACGTCCACACGGCGACGTTGCGGAGTTTGTCATGCCAGTGGATCTCCGAGTACTTGCGGGTGAGGACGCGCGCCTGGCCCGAAGCGTCCACCACCAGGGCGGACCTGACCTCGTAGGTCTCCTTGCCGCCGCGCACGGTGAAGCGGACGCCCGTGACCCGGTCGTCCTCCTCGACGGGCTCCTTCACCGTGGCGTCCTCGACGACGTACGCCCCCAACTCCCGGGCCCGGTCCAGGATCACCGAGTCCAGGTCGGCGCGCCGGGTGTGGTACGCGAACGGATAGTCGCCGCCGTCGACGAAGGAGAAGTCCCAGGCCGCCTGCTCGTCTCCCCAGACGAACGTCCCGCCGTACTTGCGCTCGAATCCGCGCTGCTCCAGCCGCTCGGTGAGCCCCATTTCCTCCATGGGGGCCATCACCACCGGAATAAGCGATTCGCCGACGTGGTAACGCGGAAAACGCTCGCGGTCGAGAATCAGCACCTGGTGTCCGCGCTTGGCGAGAAGTCCGGCGGTGGTGGCACCGGCCGGCCCGCCCCCGATAACGATGACATCGAATTCAGTGGGTATTCCAGTGAGACTGGACGGCATGCGCGACCTTCCCGATCCGAAACGTGCCACGTCCCGCCGGGCGGGCATCCGCAGCACTGCGTTGGCTGGACTCAGCCAGGTTCGGGTAGGCGGACTGAATGCCTTCTGCACAGCTTCTGGACGACTCCTTGTGGAATCCGAAACAGGCGCTGGATCAGGGGAGGAAATAGGGGTTGTATTCGCCGACCCACACTTTCTAGCGTTGCCCAAGGCGAGTTCGCCGGTCACGGCAGAGGTATGAGCAAGCTCAAGCAGGCAGGAGCGTACGAGTGACGCACGTCGAAGACATCCGGCCACTTTCCGAAGTGCTGCGCGGCCATGCGCTCGACCGCCCGGACCAGGTCGCGTTCGCCGACGAGGAGCGCGAGGTCACCTACGCGCGGCTCGCCGAGCGCACCGGGCGGCTGGCCGGCCACCTGGCCGGGGCCGGGGTGGAGCGCGGCGACCGGGTCGCGATCCTTCTCGGCAACAGCGTCACGACCGTCGAAAGCTATCTCGCGGTCACCCGCGCCGCGGCCGTGGGCGTACCTGTCAACCCCCAGTCCTCGGACGCCGAACTGGCGCATCAACTGGACGACAGCGGGGCCCGCTTCGTCATCACCGACGGCGCCCACCTGGAGCAGGTCGAGCGCATCAGGGCGACGCGGGAGGGGATGCTCGTCGTTCTCGCCCACGGCGACGCCTCCGGTGCCCGCACCCCCGCGGCAGGCACCCTCGCCTTCGAGGAGCTTGCCGAGAGGGAGCCGGCACAGGGACCGCGGGACGACCTCGGCCTCGACGAGCCGGCCTGGATCCTCTACACCTCCGGCACCACCGAGGCGGCCAAGGGCGTGGTCTCCCACCAGCGGGCCTGTCTGTGGTCCGTCCACCACTCCTACCAGGGCGTCCTCGGCCTGGACCCCGACGATCGGCTGTTATGGCCGCTGCCGCTCTTCCACAGCCTCGCGCACATCCTCTGCGTCCTGGGCGTGACCGTCACCGGCGCCACCGCGCGCATCCTCCCCGGCTTCGGCGCCCAGGACGTGCTGGAGGCCCTGCGCGCCGAGCCGTACACCCTGCTGCTGGGCGTCCCGTCCATGTATTTCCAGCTGGTCGAGGCGGTGGAGGCGGCCGAGGAGACCGGCCGGACGGTCCCGAAGCCGCGGGTCTGCGTGGTCACCGGCGCGGCGACCGGCGCGGCGCTCGCCTCGGCTGTCGAGCGGGTGCTCGGCGCTCCGCTCGTCAACAGCTACGGCTCCACCGAGACCTGCGGTGCGATCACCATGAGCCGCCCCGACTCCCCGCGGCCGCCCGACACCTGCGGGACCGTGGTGCCCGGCACCGAACTGCGCCTGCTCGACCCGCGCACCGGCCTCGACGCGCGGGCCGGCGACGAGGGCGAGGTCCTCGTCAAGAGCCCCAGCCTGATGCTGAGGTACCACGACCGGCCGGAGGAGACCGCGGCCGCGCTGCGCGACGGCTGGTACCGCACCGGAGACCTGGCCCGGCGTGACACCGAGGGGCACCTGACGATCACCGGCCGGGTCAAGGAGCTCATCATCCGGGCCGGGGAGAACATCCAGCCCGGCGAGATCGAGGACGTCCTGCGCAGCGTCCCCGGCATCGTGGACGCGGCCGTGACGGGCCGCCCCGACGAGGCACTGGGCGAAGTCCCCGTCGCCTACGTGGTGCCCGCCGCCGAGGGCTGGTCGCCCACCGAGGCGCTGGCGGCCTGCCGGGACCGGCTCAGCTACTTCAAGGTTCCGGCGGAGCTCTACGAGACCGCAGCCCTGCCGCTCACCGCCTCCGGCAAGGTCAGCCGCCGCAGGCTGCCACTCCTCCCCGCCCGACTGCGGGGCGCCGGCACCAGCCACCACGACCACCTGTGGCGCACGCGATGGGTCCGGTGGGAACCCGAGGCGGCGCCGGCCGGCTCCGACGACGCGTCGTCGGCAGCGGAGGCGACGGCCGGACCGGCGGCGCGCTGGGCCGTGATCGGAGTCGGGGACCCGGCTTTCACCGAGGCTGTGCGCCGGGCGGGCGGCGTCACCGAGTCCTTCCCCGACGTGGCGGCGGCACGTGCTGCCGGGCCGTTCGACGGCTGCCTGCTGGCTGTCGGCCCCGCGGACACGGGCGCGCTGTCCGACGTGCTCGCCGCGCCGCCCGCCTCGGAGACGGACGGACCGCCCGGGGCCCGGACCGTCGTCCTCACCCGGGGCGCCGTGGCCGGCCGCCCCGGCGAGCGGGTGGACCCGGCCGCCGCGGCCGCGCGCGCCCGGCTCCTCGCCCCCGGGGCCGGCCGGACAGTTCTGGTCGACCTGGAGCCGGGGGAGCGGACCGAGGACACGCTCGTCGCCGCCTGGCGCACGATCCTGGACGCACCCGTGGGGGAGCCAGAGTTCGCCGTCCGCGCCGGGGAGGTCCTCGTGCCGCGGCTGGCCCGCGTACGGGCGACGGCCGAGGTCGCCGCGGTGCCGCCGCGACAGGGCGGCACCGCCCTCGTGACCGGTGCGGGCACCCGCCTCGCACACGTCCTCGCGGCCCACCTCGTACTGAACCACGGGGTTCGTGACCTCGCCCTCACCGATGCCGACCCGGTCGCGGCCCAGTCCCTGGCCGCCGAACTGACGCGGCTCGGCGCCACGGTGACGGTACGCGGCGAACTCCCGGACACGCCCGAGGGCGCCGTCGCCCTGCTCGCCGCCCTCGGCCCGGACCGTCCTTTCGACCTGATCGTCCACCCGGTGGCCACGCTCGCCGACGCGACGGCCGCGGGCCGGCTGCTCACCCTGACCCGCGACACCGGGCACACGACCCTCACCCTGTGCGGCGCGCTCGTCCACCCCGGCACCCACCCCGCGGACCCCGCCACGGCGGAAGCCACGGCCTACGCCGCCGCGCTCACCCACGACGCCCACCACGCCATCTTCCTGGCCTTCGGCCCGATCACCGCCGACGGGGACGCCCCCGACACGACACCGCCGGGCCTCGCGGCGCTCACCGCCCGGGAGGCGGCCGACGCCTTCGACGCCGGGCGGGCGACGGCGGGCGGCCAGGCCGTCGTGATGCGTACCGACCCGTGGACGGCGCGGTCCACCGGAGCCGCCCGGCTCCGCCAGCTGCTCCACGCGCCCGCCGACGGTGCCGGCCCGGCCGCCGACGACGGGCTGCGGAGCCGGCTCGACGGGCTGCCCCCCAGGGCCCGAGAGCGGGCGCTGACCGAACTCGTACGGGACGAGGCGGCACGGGTGCTCGGACTCGACCAGCCAGGGCGCATCGAGACCGGCCGCACCTTCACCCACCTCGGGCTCACCTCGCTCACCGCCGTCGCCCTGCGAGACCGGCTGGCCGCGCGGACCGGGCTGCGCCTGCCCGTGACGATCGCCTTCGACCACCCGACACCTGCGGCACTGGCCGCAGCCCTGGAGCACGCGCTGTTCGGCCGCCGGCCGGACGGCGCCACCGAGCAGTGCCCCATGCGGGCCGCCAACGACCCCGACCAGGATCACGACCCCGTCGTCGTCGTGGGCATGAGCTGCCGCTACCCCGGCGGCGTCGCGTCTCCGGAGGACTTGTGGCGGCTCGTCGCCGAAGGCCGCGATGCCATCGGCGCGTTCCCCACCGACCGCGGCTGGGACCTGGAGCGGCTGCTGCGCGGCGACGGCACGGAGCCCGGCACCTCAGCAACCGGATCCGGCGGATTCCTCGACGCGCCGGGGGACTTCGACGCCGCGTTCTTCGGCATCAGCCCGCGCGAGGCCCTCGCCATGGACCCTCAGCAGCGACTGCTCCTGGAAGTCGGCTGGGAGGCCATCGAACGCGCCGGCATCGACCCGACCGCCCTGCGGCAGACGGACACCGGCGTGTACGTCGGGCTGATGTTCCACGACTACGCCGAGAACCCCGGCCCGCTCCCCGAGGACCTGGAACGACTCCTCGGCACCGGCACCGCCGGCAGCGTCGCCTCCGGGCGCCTCGCCTACACACTGGGCCTCAACGGCCCGGCCCTCACGGTCGACACCGCCTGTTCCTCCTCGCTCGTCGCCATCCACCTCGCCGCGCAGGCCCTGCGCCGCGGCGAGTGCTCGCTCGCCCTGGCCGGCGGCGTCGCCGTCATGGCGACCCCCAGCACCTTCGTGGAGTTCAGCCGCCAGCACGGCCTCGCCTCCGACGGCCGGTGCAAGGCCTTCGCCGCGGGCGCCGACGGCACCGGCTGGTCCGAGGGCGTCGGCGTCGTCGTCCTGGAACGCCTCTCCGACGCACGCCGCAACGGCCACCCCGTGCTCGCCGTGATCCGGGGCAGCGCGGTCAACCAGGACGGTGCCAGCAACGGCCTGACCGCACCCAGCGGACCGGCCCAGCAGCAGGTCATCCGCCGGGCCCTGGCCGACGCGGGCCTCACGCCCGCCGACGTCGACGCCGTCGAGGCGCACGGCACGGGAACCGTCCTCGGCGATCCCATCGAGGCCAACGCGCTCCTCGCCACCTACGGCCAGGACCGCGACCCGCGACGCCCGCTGCTGCTCGGCTCGGTCAAGTCCAACATCGGCCACGCCCAGTCCGCGGCCGGGGTCGGCGCCGTCATCAAGATGGTGCAGGCGATCCGGCACGGCGAACTGCCCCGCACCCTGCACGTCGACCGGCCCACCCCCGCCGTGGACTGGGCCTCCGGGGCGGTACGCCTGCTCCAGGAGCACACCGCCTGGCCCGAGACCACGGATCCCCGCCGGGCCGCCGTGTCCTCCTTCGGCGTCAGCGGCACGAACGCCCACCTCATCCTGGAACAGGCCCCCGACCCCCTGCCCGCCGCCCCGCCGGCCGGACTCCCCGACGCCGTGCCGGTCGTGCTGTCGGCCCGCACCGGTCCGGCCCTGCGCCGCCGGGCCGAGTTCCTGCTGGACCGGGTGCGCGCGGACCGGCAGCTCTGCGTCCCCGACCTCGCGGCCGCCCTCGCCACCACTCGTACCGCCTTCCCGCGACGCACCGCGTTCGTCGTGGAGGGGGCCGCGGAACTGGAGCGCCGACTGGCGGCCGTCGCCGCCGGCCAGGACACGGGCGTCGCCACGGACGAGGCGTCCGTGGAACCGTCACTGGCCATCGGGTTCACCGGCCAGGGCAGTCAACGCCCCGGAATGGGAAAGGAGCTGTACGCCGCCTACCCCGTCTTCGCCCAGGCGCTCGACGCGGTCTGCGCCGCCCTCGACCCGCACCTATCCCATCCGTTGCGTGGCGTCATGTGGGCTCCCGAGGGCACGCCGCAGGCCGCGCTCCTCGACCGCACCGACTTCACACAGGCCGCGTTGTTCGCCCTGGAGAGCGCCCTCTTCCGGTTGGTCGAGTCCTGGGGCATCGTCCCCGACCTCGTCATGGGGCACTCCGTCGGCGCGCTGGCCGCCGTACACGCGGCCGGGGTGCTGTCCCTGGAGGACGCCGCCTCGCTCGTCGCGGCCCGTGGCCGCCTGATGGCCACACTGCCGGCCGGCGGCGCCATGGTCGCGATCGAGGCGACCGAGGACGAGGTCCGTACCGTGCTCGCGACCACGGCCCAGACCGTGGCCGTCGCCGCGGTGAACGGCCCGCGCTCGGTCGTGGTGTCCGGCGACGAGGGGGCGGTACGGGCCGTCGCCGAGGCGTTCCGGACGCGGAAGCGCCGGGTGACCGCACTCCGGGTCAGCCACGCCTTCCACTCGCCGCTCATGGACCCCATGCTGGAGGAGTTCAGAGCGACGGCGCGGAAGCTCACCTACCGGCCGCCCCTCCTCCCGATGATCTCCGACCTCACCGGTCAGCTCGCCGAGACGGACCAACTCCGCTCCCCCGACTACTGGGTCCGCCACGTCCGCGAGACCGTCCGCTTCGCGGACGCCGCACGCGCGCTGCCCGGCGAGGGGATCACGGCCTTCCTCGAACTCGGCCCCGACCGGCAGCTCACCACCATGGCGGGCGACTGCGTGCCTGGCTCAGGACTCGCCCTGTGCGGAGGGCTGCGCCGCGGACGGTCCGAGGTGCGCTCGCTCCTCGAAGCGGTGGCCCTGGCCCATGCGCGCGGCGTCCCCGTCGACTGGCCGGAGCTCTTCGCCGGATACCCCGCGCACCCGGTCGACCTGCCCGTCTACCCCTTCGAGCACCGGCGGTACTGGCTCGCGTCCGGGGCGGCGGACGCCGGACTTCCCGCGCAGGCAGCGATGCCGGCACCCGCGTCCCCGCCGGACGAGCCCCCGGCCGTGGAACGGCTCCGCGCCGACCTGGCGCGCCTCTCCGAGGAACTGCGGGAACGGACGCTGACCGAGCTCGTCCGAACGGAAGTCGCAGGCGTCGCCGGCTTCGACTCCCCGCACGAGGTCGAGCCCCACCGCAGCATGACCGACCTCGGACTCGACTCCGTCTCCGCCATGGACCTGAGCAAGCGTCTCGGCGCGCGGACCGGACTCGACCTGCCCGCCTCCCTGGCCTTCGACCACCCGACGTCGACGGCCATCGCTCACCACTTGCTCAACGCGCTCCACGCCACGGGCCTCGCCCGGGAAGACGGTGAGACCGGGGCACCGGAGGGAACGGTCTTCGGTGAACTGGCCAGGCTGGAGGCGTCCGTCGAACGGGACCGCCCCGACGGCGCCGCGCGCGACCGGCTCGTCGAACGGCTGCGCACCTTAGCCGCGCGGCTCGCCGACGACTCGCCGGAGCCGGAGTACTCCGATAGCGCGGACGAGACCTCGCTCGGCGACCGGATCGCCGAAGCCACGACGGTCGACCAGCTCTTCGACCTCATCGACAACGAACTGAAGGGACCGTGACGTGACGGGCACCGAGGAGAAGCTGGTCGACTACCTCAAGAAGGTCACCGCCGAGTTGCACGAGACCCGTCGGCAACTGCGCAGTGCCACGGCCGCGAGCCGCGAGCCGATCGCCGTCGTGGGCATGGCCTGCCGCTATCCCGGCGGCGTGCGTTCGCCCGAGGACCTGTGGCGGCTCGTCCTGGAGGAGCGGGACGCCATCTCCGGATTCCCCACGAACCGGGGCTGGGACATCGACGGTATCTACGACCCGGATCCCGACCGGCCCGGCACGTGCAACGCCCGCGAGGGAGGATTCCTGCACGACGCCGCCCTGTTCGACGCGGAGTTCTTCGGAATCGCGCCCCGCGAGGCGCAGGCGATGGACCCCCAGCAGCGACTGCTCCTGGAGACCGCCTGGGAGGCGTTCGAGCGCGCCGGGATCGACCCGACCTCGCTGCGCGGCAGCGACACGGGCGTGTTCACCGGTGTCGTCCACCACGACTACGCGACCGGGCAGGTGCCGGACGCCCTGGAGCCCTACCTCGTCACGGGCCTGTCCGGGGGCGTGGCCTCGGGCCGCATCTCGTACACGTTCGGCTTCGAGGGCCCGGCGGTGACGGTGGACACGGCGTGCTCGTCGTCACTGGTCGCCCTACACCAGGCGGCGCACGCGCTGCGCTCCGGGGAGTGCGACTTCGCGCTGGCCGGCGGAGTGACGATCATGGCGACACCGCGCGCCTTCCTGTCCTTCAGCCGGCAGCGGGGCCTGTCGCCCGACGGTCGGTGCCGGGCGTTCGGTGCCGGGGCCGACGGCACCGGCTGGGCCGAGGGCGTGGGAATGCTGCTCGTCGAGCGGCTGTCGGACGCCCGGCGCAACGGCCACCCGGTGCTCGCGGTCCTGCGCGGGTCGGCGGTGAACCAGGACGGTGCCTCCAACGGACTCTCGGCCCCCAACGGCCCGTCCCAACAGCGGGTGATCCGCAAGGCCTTGGCCCACGCGGGCCTCACGGCGCGGGACATTGACGTCGTCGAGGGACACGGCACCGGCACGAGGCTCGGCGACCCGATCGAGGCCCAGGCGCTCCTCGCCGCGTACGGCCGGGAACGCGACGCCGACCGCCCCCTCTACCTCGGGTCCATGAAGTCGAACATAGGCCATACGCAGGCCGCGGCCGGGGTCGGCGGCGTCATCAAGATGATCGAGGCGATGCGGCACGGCGTCCTGCCCAGGACACTGCACGCGGACGAGGTGACACCGCACGTCGACTGGTCGACGGGAGCGGTGGAACTACTGACGAGCCGGCGCGCCTGGCCCGAAACGGGCCGGCCGCGCCGGGCGGCGGTGTCCTCGTTCGGGATCAGCGGCACGAACGCCCATGTGATCCTGGAGGCCCCGCCCGAACCCGGGCAGGACAGGGCCACCGGCCCGTCCCGCGACGGCTCGCGGGACGCCGTACCGTCCCTGGTGCCCTGGCCGCTCTCCGGGCGCGACGCCGGAGCGCTGCGGGACCAGATCACGCGGCTGCGGACGTGCGCCGAGGAGACGCAGGCCGACCCGGTGGACGTGAGCTTCACGCTCGCCCGGCGCGCGGTCTTCCGGCACCGGGCGGTACTCCTGCGGGGCGGCGCCAGCACCCGCGAGATCCGCGGCATCGCCCGGCCGGGCGGCACCGCGCTGCTGTTCTCCGGTCAGGGCAGCCAACGCCCCGGCATGGGACGGGAACTGTACGAGGCCCACCCCCTCTTCGCGGAGTCGTTCGACGCCGTCGCGGAGCACACCGGGCTGCCCCTGAAGGATGTCGTCTTCGGGGAGGCGCGGGACGGGCTTCTCGATCGGACCCGCTACGCACAGGTGGCCCTGTTCGCGGTCGAGGTGTCCCTGTACCGGTTGATACGCGGCCTAGGCGTCGAGGTCCACGCCGTGGTGGGCCACTCCGTGGGCGAGGTGGCCGCGGCCCATGCGGCGGGCGTGATGTCCCTCGAGGACGCCTGCCGCCTGGTGGAGGCGCGGGGCCGTCTGATGCAGGCGCTGCCGCCGGGCGGCGCCATGGCGGCGGTGGAGGTCTCCGAGGCCGAGGCCGCGGCGTCCCTGGCCGGCCTGGAGGACCGGGTGGCACTGGCCGCGATCAACGGTCCGACGTCCGTGGTGCTCTCCGGCGAGGAGACCGCGGTCCGGAAGCTGGTGGACGTCTGGCGCGAACGAGGGCTGCGCACCCACTGGCTGACGGTCAGCCATGCCTTTCACTCACCGCTGATGGACCCGATGCTGGAGGAGTTCCGGGATGTCGTCGCAGGGCTGGAGCTCCACGAACCCGCGCTGGCCGGGCTGCCCGCCGAGGTCGTGGACCCCGAGTACTGGATACGGCACGTGCGCCGCCCGGTACGCTTCTCCGACGCGGTGGCGCGGGCCCGGGAAGCTGGCGCCGTACGCTGGCTGGAGGTGGGCCCGGGCGGTGTCCTGACCGCTCTGGCGCAGCGGATCGTGCCCGAGGCCGACGACCAGGTCTTCGCCGCGGCCCTGCGCGCCGACCGCCCGGAGACCGAATCGCTCCTCGTCGCCCTGGCCCAGGTGCACGTCGACGGGGGCACGCTCGACTGGAGCCGGCTGTCCGACGGGCACGGCACACTGGTGGACCTCCCCACGTACCCCTTCCAGTACCGGCCCTACTGGGTCGAGGACCAGCCCCTGCCGACCACCGCGCCCGGCGCGCCGCTCGCGTACGCGGTCCCCTCCCTCGACCACCCGGGCGACGAGGCCACCGCGAGCGGAGCGGGCGGAGCGAACGGAGCGGGCGGAGTCGCCGGGCCCCTCGCCGGTCTGACCGGGGCCGAGCGGCTCGCCGCCGTGACCGAGCTCGTACGGACCGAGGCCTCGCAGACCCTCGGTCACACGGGTGCGCCGCTCCCCGCAGACCGCACCCGCCGCGAGCTGGGCTTCGACTCGCTCACCGCGATCGAACTGCGCAACCGGCTCAGCCGCACGCTCGGTCTCCGCCTGCCCGCCACGCTCGTCCTCGACTGCGAGGACCTGGCCTCGATCGCGGCCTTCGTCGACGCCCGACTGGAGGACGCCTCCTCCGGGCGGCCCGCTGATGACGGCCGGTCCGGCGAGGGCGGCGACGCAGGCCTGCTGACGGGGCTGTTCCGGGACGCGGCCGCCGCCGGGCGCATCGACGATGCCGTGGCTCTCGCCGAAACCGCCGCACGGATGCGGAGGACCTTCACCGACCCCGCGGACCCGGCCGTCCGGCGCACCCCGGTCTGGTTCGGCCGCAAGTCGGCACGCCCGACCGTAGTGTGCCTGCCCTCCTTCAGCGCGATCGCCGGCCCGCACGTCTACGTCCGCTTCGCGGACGGCTTCAGCGACGCGTGGCGGGCGGCGGCCCTCGTCCATCCGGGTTTCCTCCCGGGCGAACCGCTGCCGGACTCGGTGGAGGTCCTGGCGGAGCTGCACGCCCGGACGATCACCGAGACGGTGGGGGAGGCCCCGTTGCTGCTCGTCGGCCGTTCCGCGGGCGGCTGGCTGGCCCACGAGGTGGCGGCCGCCCTGGAGCGCGGGGGCAGGACTCCCCACGGCGTCGCGCTTCTGGACACCCCGGCGAGCGGGGACGACCCGCGCGGGTACGCGCTGATGGTCGGCGGGATGCTGGAGCGCGACAACCGGCTCGTGTCGATCGACGACCACCGGCTGACCGCGATGGGAGCCTACCGGCGACTCTTCAGGGACTGGAAGCCCGAACCGATCGCCGCGCCCACCCTGTTGGTGCAGGCCGCAACACCGTACGGGAGCGACGGGGTGCGGATCGCCTCCTGGCATCTCCCTCATGAGGCTGCCGAGGTGACCGGCGACCACTTCACGATGCTGGAGGAACATTCGGCGACGACCGCCGAAGCGGTGGAGCGGTGGTCGCGGTCACTGCTCTGACACGGCGGGGACGGCCGCGAAACCGGGCGCGGCCCTGTGCCGGTCGGCTTCCCGCGGTCGGCGTCGACCAGTCGGCTCCGTGTGAACACCTCGCCCGGCCCGCGTGGCCGCCGGAGCGACTTCGCCCCGTCCCGGCGGCGCGGGTCCCGCATCGCGCCGTGCCGCACCTGGGCCTGCGCATACGCCACCATCCCACGCCCACCGGTCTGCGCCAGAAGCCAATCCACACTCGACGAACAGGGACGACGGATGCTCGACGCGCTGCAATGCGTCCGCTACGACAAGGGCGACCGAGTTGCCCACATCACCTTGAACCGTCCGCAGGTACTGAACGCCATGAGTCTGCGCATGCACGCCGAACTGGCGGAGATCTGGGATGATTTCGAGTCGGACGACGACATCTGGGTGGGTGTCCTCTCCGGCGTCGGCGAGCGGTCCTTCTCCGTCGGCCAGGATCTCAAGGAACTGGCCCAACGGATTGACGAGGGCACTGCCACCTCCACTTTCGGCAGCCGCGACCAACCAGGCTGGCCCCGACTGACCGAGCGGTTCTCGATGTCCAAACCGCTGATAGCCCGCGTGAACGGATACGCCCTGGGCGGTGGTTTCGAGCTGGCCCTGGCCTGCGACATCGTGATCGCCGCGGAGCACGCCGAGTTCGGGCTGACCGAGGCGAGGCTCGGACTCATCGCGGGCGCCGGAGGGGTGTTCCGACTTTCCCGGCAGGCGCCCTTCCGCATCGCGATGGGACACCTGTTGACCGGCCGACGGATGACTGCGGCTCGCGCCTACGAACTGGGCCTGGTCAACGAGGTGGTGCCGGCCGACAGGTTGGACGACTGTCTGGAGCGCTGGCTGGAGGACGTACTGAGCTGCGCACCGCTGTCCCTGCGCGCCGCCAAGGAAGCCGCAACGGTCTCAGCCGCCCTGCCGCTGGACCGGGCGTTCGCCACTCGGTACGCGTGGGAGGAGCGGCGGATGCGCAGCCGGGACGCGGTAGAAGGCCCGCGTGCCTTTGTCGAGAAGCGCCTCCCGAAGTGGACCGGTACCTGACCGGAACCGAGTCGAGCGACGCGAGCGTCGGCGCGTCCCGCCCGCCCAACGAAAGGTCCCCTCCCATGTCCCTCGACTCCCTGCCTGGTTCTGGGCAGGCCCCTTCACCGCAGCTGAGCGTCCAGGAGTTCATCGACTCGACTCCGATGGGACTGCGGCAGCGACTCGTCGCGCTACTGGGCCTCGTGGTCATGGTCGCCGAAGGCCTCGACATCACCATCGCGAGCTTCGTCTACCCGCACCTCATGCGCGAATGGGGCACACCGATGAGCGCGGTGACCACCACCGTGACCGCCGGCGTGCTGAGCATGGCGGTCGGCGGGGCGGTGGCGGGACCGCTGGCCGACCGGTACGGGCGCAAGGGCATGGCCGCAGCCGGAATCGTGGTTTTCGGGACGGCGACGGCTGCGATGTCGCTCGCCACGACCATCGAGATCTTCGCCGTCCTGCGCGTCGTGGCGTGCGCAGGACTCGGCGGTGTGGCCCCGGTCGTCATGGCGATCGTGGCCGACTCGACGCCGGCTGCGCGCCGCGCACCTGTGGTGGCCCTCGCCTTCTCGGGCATCGCGGCGGGCACGGTCGCAGGGGGGCTCCTCGCATCGACAGTCCTGCCAGACGTCGGCTGGCCCGCGGTGCTCGCGCTCTGTGGCCTCGCCCCCCTCCTGCTCGTCCCTCTCGTCATGGCCTATGTCCCGGAATCGGTGAGCGTCCTGCTCGCCCGTGGACGACCGACCGAGCAGATCCAGGAGAGCCTCGCCCTGCTGGCGCCGGGCCGGGACACCTCCCACGTCGATCTGACCCGTGCCCGGGACGACGAGAAGCAACCGATGCGGAAGATCGGCGCTATCTTGCTGTCCCGCTCCTTCGCGCCGACCACACTCCTCATCTGGCTGTGCTACTTCGTCCTGTTGGGGGCGGTCTTTCTCCTTCTCAACTACCTGCCGCTCATGGCGGAGCGAGCCGGGCTGACGGCGGCCCGCACCGGAGTCGCCGTCGGGCTGTTCGGCGCCGGGACCCTGTGTGGACAGCTCCTGGCGTCCTTCGGCCTCAGGCGGCACGACCGCTTCCATTTCCTCGCTCTGGCATCGGGCCTCAGCGCCCTCGCAGTCTGCGTCACCGCGGCTGTGGGCACGGGCCTCGCCGGGATGTTCGTCCTGATCTTCGTGCTCGGCGCGTGCCTCGGCGGCTCCATGGGCGCGCTGCAGGCAGTCGGGGCCCTGGCGTACCCGCCGACCCTGCGCGCCACGGGCATGGGATGGATGAGCGGTGTCGGCCGCATCGGCACACTCGCCAGCGGCCTGCTCGGCGGAGTCATGATCGGCGCCGGATGGAGCATCTCGCACATTCTCTTCCTCTTGTGCGTGCCCCTGGCGCTCACCAGCACGGCAGCGCTGCTCCTGCGCAACGAGGTCCGTCCGGCGGCCACCGGCGCCACCGTCGCACCCTCAGACGGTCGGAGCGGCCGGGGAAGTCTCGGCGAGGGGGCGTAACGCCGGACAGCCATGGCATCTCGACCAGCGCCTCCGTACCGCTCCGTTCGCTCCGTCTGCCCCTGACCCTCTCCGCGAGGCCGTCGCGCTGCTCGTCGGCTCTGCGGGGTTCGGAGTCCGCAACCGCCGAGGATCACCGCAGCCCTTGTGGACCGGCGTGTTCTGTGTGTGCGTGGTCGTGACACCGTGAAGTGTCGGCGACCGTTCTCGCCGCAGGACTGCGCCCGCTCGGTGACGGACACGCTCGCTCACGTCACACGGGGCGTGCGCCGACGCCGGGCAAGGCACGGCGCATGCCTGCCCCTTGCCCAGACATCCTCGCCCGCGCCGCTTCGGACCGGGCTGCCCGCGGCTGGTCAGCACGTCCGGTCCGCCCAATAGCGCGGCGATCAACCTCCTGCGCATGCCGGCGGACGGTTTCGCCGCTCTCCGCAACCGCGGCAGCTTCGGCGGGGAAGACCTCCTGCGTCGCCGTGTACTCGACGCTCGTCTGACGCTCCGCGTCTCGGCGTCGTCGTTGAGGTCAGCCGGAGACTGCAGTCGACCTGCGGCTCTGCTATCTCCGGCTACGGGTGACGTGTTTCCTATGACGCACCATGTGGAGTGCGTGGCGATCCTTGAACCGCCGTGAAAGGCTCCTGACCTGCGTCTTTTCGATGCGTGTTATGTGCGCTGTGGGCGTTACGGGCGATATCTTGACGCTGAAATGACGCTCATGACGCCCGTCCTGATGGGGGGTCAGGCACGCCGTTGGGCAGGTCAGGCCCTGTCAGGGTGCGTATATCAATGAGGTGTCCGAGGGTGCGTGACGCCCTGCGCGGAGCTGCTGGCCCCAGGTGGCCAGTTGTCCCGAAAAGGGACCAGCTGGGGGGCATGGTGACCTCTGAGCAGTGCGAGTGGACCTTTAATTGTTTCACGCTCGTGTTTCTTCGTCTGCTTGATCGCTGGGCGCTGGGGGCCTGTCCCCGAGTGCGCGGGTGAGGGTCTGCTTGCCGTTGGCTGTCGGCATCTGAGCTGGTGAGAGTTCACCGTCTGGTGGTCGGCCCCGAACAGGGTGGTGACCCACGGCCCTGCGCCGATGTGGGAACGGTCGGCGACGATCACCCAGGGGCGAGCGTGATGGTCAGGGTGACCGCGTTGTGCACGTGGAGCTGATCGGCTCCGATCTGCTTGCGATCGATCGGGCGTCAGTGGCGAGCCCTGCGTAGACGCGGGGTGCGGGGTTCTCGTCGAGGGCGAGGGCGAGCGGACGGGCGATCTCCCGGGCGATCCATCCGAGGAAGATGCCATGGTGCTGGACCTGGATGGCGTTCGAGTCGTCCTCGTTGCTGGGCGCGCGGACGAGATCGAGGGGGGTACCGGCCGGCAGCTGCGCGAGGTGGGCCTCGTTGCCGCTGTGGCGGACGCCGCGCAGGGGACAGGTGAAGGTCCCGGTGCCGCTGAGGATCGCTGCCTGGGTGGCTCGGGGTCTGCGGCGTTCGGTGCTGCGGATGAGGAGGCGGGCGGTGTCGGGGTCGGTGAGCGTGGTGATCTCGTCGGTGGTGAGCTGGCTGAGCCGGTCGAGGAACTGGCGGAAGGTCGGCTCCGGGTAGGGGCAGTTGGCGGCGAGGGTGGTCGCGGTGGCGCGGTCGTGGATGCCGATGCTGAAGGCGTAGCAGGCGGCGGGGCCGCCGACCCCGTATTTGATCATGGCGGGGAGGGCGGCCAGGTGGCCCGGCGGGGACACCGCGCCGGAGTTTGAGGATCTGGAGCAGCGCGGAGACGACCCAGGCGAGATCCTGGACGATGATCTTGTCGATCGCGCTGGTCGTCGCGGTGATGTCGGGGGTGAGCAGGTTGCCGTGGTGCCTCTGGTGAAGGTCAACTGCCGGGAGGCCGGCGATCCAGTCCGTAGCCAGCGGTACGAGTGCGGGGGCGGCGACCTTCTTCTGGCGGATGCCGCGCTGGACTTCGTGCACGTCCGCGGCGAGGGTCAGGATGAGGTGCTGCAGGCTGGACCAGTGCTCGGCGGTGAGCAGTTCCGGTCGTACGTCGAGGGCGGTCTGGATCTGCTCGGCGGCGGCGAGTGCGTCGATGGCGCCCTGGACGCTGAGGCCCGAGCGGACGATCGCGGCGCGTGCGGGCCGGTCGGGCAGGCGCTGGGCGATGGCGGCGACGCGGCGGGCGGAGAAACGGGCCAGCGGGGCCAAGGACCAACCGTGGGCCCCGAGTTGGTGTCCGGCGAGCGTGTCGCCGAGGAGCGCCTGGGCAGCCTGCTCGAGGAGGTGCTGGTCGGGAGTGTCGACGACCTCCTCGGCGAGCAGGGCCAGGAGCTGAATGTCCAGTCCCTCGGCCCACTCGGCCAGTTTCCCGCCGGCGGGGTCGGCCAGGTCCAGCGCCGTGAAATCCTCGCCGGCGCCGGGCCGGTGGCCCAGACGGGCGATGACCAGCTCGTAGTAGAGCCAGCCGAGCGTGGAGACGACCGGTTCGATCCTGTCCCGGTCCAGAGTGGCGGCGCAGTTCCTGAGCGGCGCTGGAGTCCTTGGCGATCAGCACGACGTGGCCTTCGGTCTCCTGGCCGGCGCGGCCGGCCCGCCCGGCAGTGTTCCAGAAGTCGCGGAGGCTCACCCGGTCGCCCTGGCCGCGCCAGGTGTCGGGCACGAGGACGGTCTTGGTGGGCAGGTTCATGCCCTGGGACAGGGTGCTGGTCGCGCACAAGACCCGGAGCGCCCCGTTGCGGTAGGCCCGCTCGAGGCAGTTGCGGACGGCCTGGGGGACCTCGGCGTGGTGGTAGGCGTAGCCCTCGAGGACCATGAGGGCCAACTCGTGGCTGTTGCCGATGTGCCGGCCGATCTCCGCGGAGGCTTCCAGGCGCCGGCGGGCGACCTCGGCGCTGAAGGAGCCGTCTGCGGTGCCGAGTTTGGGTCCGGGAACACTGAGAAGGAGGGGCACCTGTGGTCACCGGGGCGAGGTCGGGTCGTTCAGGGTCGGCGGGAGCGCAGGCAGTTGACTCGTACGTTCGCCACGCTCAAGGAAGCGAAGGTTGAGTACGCGCGCATCACCAACCGTCGCCAGGAAGGGACGCTCGTTCCTCCCAAGCAGATCACTGTCAATGAGTGGCTAGATCGGTGGCTGGCCATGAAAGCGGATGATCTAGAAGAAACCACGATCTACAACTATCGGATTACCTTGGATCGGGTTCGTGGGAAGTTGGGCCACATTCGGCTTCAAGAGCTCACGGAGGAAGACGTAGAAGAGTGGATTCATTGGGCGTTGAGGTATGGAAGCGCACGCGGCGGAGAAGCTGGCACACCGCTCGGAGTGACCAGTGTGGAAATGAGCCTCGCGTGATGTAAGGATGCCTTGAATCGGGCAGTGACGCGACGGCTGCTGACCATGAATGTGGCCCAGCACGTCACAATTCCGCGTAGGGCGCGCAAGGAGGACCGGAAGAAGAAGCAGGAGGTGAAGCCGTGGAACGTCCAGGAAGTCCAGATGTTCATTCACGGCGTCAGGACGGAACGGCTCTATGCTCCCCTTCTGCTGTCCCTCATGGGTCTGCGTCCCGCTGAAGTCTGCGGACTTCGTGGGAGGATGTCGACTTGGACAATGCCAAGATCACCATAGCCAATACCCGGACGATGATGGGGAATCGATGCGTCGTGGAAAAGGACACCAAGTCCATGGCCGGAGAACGTGATCTTCCTTTGCCGGGTCCAGTACTGATGGCCCTCAGGACTTCAAGGCTCTCCAGGCCAAGGAGAAGCTCGTCCTCGGTGAGGCTTACTCGGACTCCGGGTACGTTGTGGTGCACGAGACCGGGGAGGCTTTCATGATCAAGCAGCTCCGCAGGCGCGCGTACCGGCTCATGGAGGTCCTTGGCCTGCGCAGAGTACGTCTCTACGACGCTCGTGCCTCCTGCCTCACTTTCCTTGCCGACAACGGCGTGCGGGATCACATCTTCGCCCGGTGGGCCGGGCACACGAACGTGAAGACCACGAAGAAGTGGTATGTGAAGCCAGACGTGGAAGACCTCCGCGAAGCCGCCACCACATGGGATGGCCTACATGGTGAGGCGGAGGGACGCGCCTGAGTTCGGCGGCGTATCCCAAGGGGTGGTTATCAGGTGCTGCCCGGAGGGGCTCGAAAGGTTTCCCGCTGCGTCGTCTCGACCTTCGGGACGGCACCATATGCTTGCTGCAAACTCGGACAGCTGGCAGCTGTGCTGATGAAGGAAAGCAGCGCGTCGACGTGAGGACCGGGCAAGAGCGCGGCTAGCAGGCCACGCTGCGTCAGGGGCGCGCGTCACGCTGAGAGGCTCAGACTCGATCGACGAGGCTGTCGGCGGTGCTCGACGCGTCGAGTCGCGGGTGCATCAAGCCGCCGGTTCCCCCGGCCGCGTCGGATTCCGTGATACGTGAGAGAGTCTGGGGCGTGAGTGAGACACCCCCGAACGCCCTGCAATACCGCTTTGACGGGCCAGAAGACGCTCCTGTCCTGATCTTGGGACCGTCCCTCGGTACCACATGGCACATGTGGGACCGCCAGGTCCCCGAGCTGACCAAGCAGTGGCGGGTCTTCCGGTTCGACCTGCCCGGGCACGGCGGTGCGCCCGCGTACCCGGCGGGTTCCGTCGCCGATCTCACCGCCCGGCTGCTGGCCACGCTCGACGGGCTCGGCGTCACGCGGTTCGGCTACGCGGGCTGCGCGTTCGGCGGCGCGGTGGGCGTAGAGCTGGCGCTGCGGCATCCCGAGCGGCTCGCCTCCCTCGCGCTGATCGCCGCCTCGCCCCGCTTCGGCACGGCCGACGAGTTCCGCCGGCGCGGCGTGATCGTACGGACCAACGGGCTCGACCCGATCGCCCGCACCTCCCCGGACCGGTGGTTCACCAGCGGGTTCGCCGCTGCCCAGCCCGCGATCACCGAGTGGGCCGTGCAGATGGTCCGCACCACCGACCCGGGGTGCTACATCGCCGCGTGCGAGGCGCTCGCCTCGTTCGACGTGCGCTCCGAGCTGGCCCGGGTGGGCGTGCCGACGCTCGTCCTCGTCGGCTCGGAGGACCAGGTCACCGGCCCCGCCGAGGCCCGCACCCTGGTCGCCGGCATCCCCGACGCGCGGCTCGCCGTCGTGCCCGGCGCCTCCCACCTGGTGCCGGTCGAGCAGCCCGCCGCCGTCACCGATCTGCTGGTCCGGCACTTCTCCACCGCCTGGCAGCCCGCCTACGACCACGGCACCGGCCAGATCGCCATCCCGGCCGCGCCCGTCAAGCCCGTGCTGGCCGCGGTGCCGCCGCAGCAGGCGCCGATCGCCGAGATCGCCCCGGCCGCCGCACCGCCGCAGCAGGGCCGGACGGACCCGTACGAGGCCGGGCTCAAGGTCCGCCGCGAGGTGCTCGGCGACGCGCACGTCGACCGGGCGCTGCAGCAGGCCGACGACTTCTCCGGGGACTTCCAGGAGTTCATCACCCGCTACGCCTGGGGCGAGATCTGGGACCGACCGGGCCTGGACCGGCGCTCGCGCAGCTGCGTCACCCTCACCGCCCTGGTCGCCGGCGGGCACCTGGAGGAGCTGGCCTTCCACGTCAGGGCCGCCCTGCGCAACGGCCTCACCCCGGACGAGATCAAGGAGGTGCTGCTGCAGGCGGCGGTGTACTGCGGCGTACCGGCCGCGAACAGTGCGTTCAAGGTGGCCCAGCAGGTCATCCGCGAGGAGACCACCCCGCAGGTCTGAGCGTCCGCGGTGGCGGCGCGACAGGATGGGGCGATGAAGCTCACGAAGAAGTCGCACGCCTGCATCCGTCTCGAGAAGGACGGGCAGACGCTCGTCCTGGACCCCGGGGGATTCAGCGAGGAGGACGCCGCGCTCGGCGCGGACGCCGTCCTCGTCACCCACGAGCACCCCGACCACTTCGACGAGTTCCGGTTGCGCGCCGCCATGGAGGACAACCCGGCGGCGCAGATCTGGACCCTCAGGGCCGTCGCGGACAAGATCTCCCCGGCGTTCCCGGGCCGGGTGCACGTCGTCGGCCACGGCGACACCTTCACCGCCGCCGGATTCGACGTCCAGGTGCACGGCGAACTGCACGCGGTGATCCACCCCGACCTGCCGCGCGTCACCAACGTCGGCTATCTGATCGACGGCGGCAAGGTCTTCCACCCCGGCGACGCACTCACCGTCCCCGGACACCCGGTGGAGACCCTGCTCGCGCCCGTCCACGCCCCCTGGAACAAGATCGCCGAGGTCATCGAGTACGTCCGCGAGGTCCGTCCGCGGCGCGTCCACGACATCCACGACGCGCTCCTGACCGACCTGGCCCGCCCGATCTACGACCGGCACCTGGGCAGCCTCGGCGGCGCGGACCACACCCGTCTCACGCCGGGCACCTCCACGGACGTATAGGCGCATACCGGCCCGCATCGGTGCCGGAAACGGGGCCGGGCGGGGATGTCGGACCCGCCCGGTAGGTTGTGAGGCATGCGCATCGCGACCTGGAACGTGAACTCGATCACCGCCCGCCTGCCGAGGCTCCTGGCCTGGCTGGAGAGCAGCGGCACGGACGTGCTGTGCCTCCAGGAGGCCAAGGTCGCCGAGGAGCAGTTCCCCTTCGAGCCGCTGCGCGAGCTGGGCTACGAGGCGGCGGTCCACGCCACCGGCCGGTGGAACGGCGTGGCGGTGCTCTCCCGCGTCGGCATCGAGGACGTCGTCAAGGGCCTGCCCGGCGACCCCGGGTTCGACGGCTCGGTGGAGCCCCGCGCCCTCTCCGCGACCTGCGGCCCGGTCCGCGTCTGGTCGGTCTACGTGCCGAACGGCCGCGAGGTGGACCACCCGCACTACGCGTACAAGCTCCAGTGGCTCGAGGCGCTGCGCGCCGCCGTCGCGGGCGACGCGGCCGGCAGCCGCCCGTTCGCCGTCCTCGGCGACTACAACGTGGCGCCGACGGACGACGACGTCCACGACGTGACCGCCTTCGCGGGAGCCACCCACGTCACCCCGGCCGAGCGCGCCGCCCTGGCCTCGCTGCGCGAGGCCGGCCTGTCCGACGTGGTGCCGCGGCCCCTGAAGTACGAGCACCCGTTCACCTACTGGGACTACCGCCAGCTGTGCTTCCCGAAGAACCGCGGCATGCGCATCGACCTGGTGTACGGCAACGAACCGTTCGCCAAGGCCGTCAAGGACGCCTACGTCGACCGTGAGGAGCGCAAGGGCAAGGGCGCCTCGGACCACGCGCCGGTCGTCGTCGACCTCGACGTACAGGACGTGTGACCCGCAGGACGTGTGACCCGCGCGCCGGTCAGCCCGCGAGCAGCCGCAGGTCCACCGACCCGGCCAGCGCGGCGAGCCCCGCGTCGCCCGGGTGCAGATGGTCCCCGCTGTCGTACGCCGGGAGGATGCGCGCCGGGTGCTCCGGGTCCCGCAGCACCGCGTCGAAGTCGAGCACGCCGTCGTACGCGCCGGTGTCCCTGATCCAGGTGTTCACGGCGGCCCGTTCGGCGTCGACGGCGGCGGTGCAGCGTGCCTCGCCCTCGCACGGCGCGATCGTCGCCGCCAGCACCCGCAGCCCGCGCGCGTGCGCCCGGTCCGCGATCTGCCGCAGGCCCGCGACGACGTCCTGCGCGGACGCGCCCCAGCGCAGGTCGTTGACGCCCTCGAAGACGACGACCGTACGGGCCGACGTCTGCGCGAACACGTCCCGGTCCAGGCGGTGCAGGGCGCTGACCCCGGCCGTGTCGGTGGAGACCCCGTCGCCGGGGTAGCGGTCGCTGAGGACGCGGTTGCCGGAGATGCCCTGGTTGAGCACGCCGTAGCGGGGGACGGTGTGCTGGCCGAGCAGCCGGGTGGCGAGCACGTTCGGCCAGCGCCGGTTGGCGTCCGTGGTGGACCGTTCCCCGTCGGTGATCGAGTCGCCCAGCGCGACCACCGACCCCGGACCGCCGCCCACGTCCACACCGGTCAGCAGCGGCCAGCTGGTCAGCACCGATGTGAACGGCGCGGCCGACGCGTCGGCCGTGTGGTCGCCCGGCGCGCTCAGATACGACCGCTGCGCCGCGAGCCGGTGCAGCGGCGCCGCGGGCACCGGCCCCGGCAGGTGGAAGCTCACCAGCAGATTCGTGTCGGCGGGCACCACGAAGTCCAGGGGATCGCTGTACGCCTGCGCCCCGGCCGGGATCTCCACGCCCGCCGAACCCCGGAAGGCCAGCGGCACCGGCGCCCGGCTCGGGGCGGCGCCGCTCGCCTGCACCGCGACCGTCGCGCCGCCGATCCGCACCGGCGCCCCGGCGAAGGTGTTGTCGAACCGCACCCGCACCCGGGGGCCGCCCGCCGAGGTGTGCACCACCAGCCGCAGCGTCCGGTCGGTCCACGGCCCCACCGCCGGACGACCGCCCGTCGACGCCGCCCAACTGCCCGTCCAGCCCGCCGAGCCGGCCCGTACCGACAGCGCGAACACATGCAGCGCGGGCGCGTCGGGCAGCCCTACCGAGGTGACCTGCCGACCGGGATCGAGCGGTACCGTCACCACGTACAGCCGGGCGCGCTCGGCGAGTCGGCCGTCCGGCGTGTTGACGTGCGGCAGGGCCACCGCCTTCGTGGCGAGCGGGCCGGTGCGCCAGTCGGGCGCGGTCAGCCGGTAGGCGGAACGGCCGCCGTCCGCGTAGGAGACCGTGCCGGAGCCGCCCACCTCGCCGCCGGCCGTGCCCGCGACGAGGAACGCGAGCGCGTCACCGCGCCCCGCGACCCGCACCTCCTGCCCCGCGGCCCGCACGTTGTCCGCCTCGCCCGGCTGCCGCCGCGGCCAGGTCAGACGGGCGCCCTGCACATCGAGGGCGCGGCCGGGCGTCCAGCCCGCCGCCGCGAGGTCCCGCGCCGACAGGGAGGCGCCCAAACCGTCGAAGTCCGCCTCGCCCGGCCGGGCGTCGTCACTGACGGCCGCGTTGTCGAACAGCTGCTCCAGCGGGAGCGGCACGGATCCCTGCGGCGGGGCGGCCTGCGCGGCGGTCCCCTGCCCGAGCACCGTCAGCAGTCCGAGAACGACCGCGGAACCCCACAGACCTCGGCGCACGGCCGCTCCTCCCGTTCCCGCCGCTCGCGGTGCGGCACAGCACGACGCGGCGCACGCCGCACCGTGAAGCTAGAGAGACCCCCGTGACCAGTCAACGCACCATGCGCGAAGTCGCCGAAGCAGGCCCGAAACCGCCTCCCGCGCCACCCGGGCGCCGGAAAAGCGGACGCCGCGCGCCTGTGGTGCGTTCGCCGGTACGAATGACACGCTGGAGGGATGAACATCCCTTTCCTGGGCCGGCGCGCGAAGCCGGGGGTCCCCGACCCCGCGGGCATCGCCGACCTCCTCGCCGAGTGTGAACTGCTGCGCTCCCTGGCGTCCCGGGAGAGCGTCCGGCTCGACGACTCGGCCGCCTCGCTGGAGGCGCTCGACCAACTGGTCCCGCGCTGGCGGGACGACGAGGAGGTGCTGTCCTGGCTCGGCAACGACGCCGGGCTGTACCTGGGCACGGTGATCGTCCGCACCGTACCGGGCGCCGCCTGGGAGATCCGCACCGACGGCCAGCCCGTCGTACGGCTCGCCTCGGGCCGCGAGTTCGACGTCGTGGACTACGGGCACGAGTGGGCCGCCAGCGGCGTCCCCGAGCTGTCGCAGCTGTACGCCGAGGTCGCGGAGACGTGAACCCCCGGCCGCCGCCGTACCGTAGAGCTGCGACGTAAATACGGCTAATGGCCGACCGGTGCGTGTCGCACCGCGACGTGGATCTTGCCTGGATACGTTGCGGCCACCACCACACAGCTGAGAGTGAGTAGGGCTGAGCATGGCCGTCGATCCGCTGATCGAGCTGCGTGACGTCAACAAGCACTTCGGAGAGCTGCATGTCCTGCAGGACATCGACCTCACCGTCGGCAGAGGGGAAGTGGTCGTGGTCATCGGCCCCTCGGGGTCGGGGAAGTCGACGCTGTGCCGGGCCATCAACCGGCTGGAGACCGTCGAGTCCGGGACGATCCTGCTCGACGGGCAGCCGCTTCCCGACGAGGGGAAGGCCCTGGCCCGGCTGCGTGCCGACGTCGGCATGGTCTTCCAGTCCTTCAACCTGTTCGCCCACAAGACCGTCCTGCAGAACGTGTCCCTGGGGCAGGTCAAGGTCCGCGGGCGCAAGAAGGAGGACGCCGACCGGCGCTCCCGCGAGATCCTCGACCGGGTCGGAGTCGCCGACCAGGCGGACAAGTTCCCGGCACAGCTGTCCGGCGGGCAGCAGCAGCGCGTGGCGATCGCCCGCGCGCTCGCCATGGAACCCAAGGCGATGCTGTTCGACGAACCGACCTCGGCCCTCGACCCCGAGATGATCAACGAGGTGCTGGAGGTGATGCGGCAACTCGCCCGCGAGGGCATGACCATGGTCGTCGTCACCCACGAGATGGGCTTCGCCCGGTCCGCAGCCAACCGCGTCGTCTTCATGGCCGACGGCCGGATCGTCGAGGACCGCAGCCCGGACGAGTTCTTCACCAACCCGAGCAGCGACCGCGCCAAGGACTTCCTCTCCAAGATCCTCACACACTGACCGGCGTGCGGACGCCGCGCGCCATGTTCCCCCGGGGGACCGGACCGCTCCGGCACCCCTCGTCTACGATGGGTCCTTCGTCCCGGAGACGGCGGCGGGAGCGGGGACGGTCCCACCGGTCCCGTCCACCGCCTGCGGGACGACCGAGGCCGCGGGACCACCGCGGCCGGACCGGGGACACTGCTGCCGGGTGAGGGACACCCTCACGGCCCCTCGACCGAAGGGGGCAGCAGTTCACATGAGCCAGGCCCGCCCGGCGGCAGCCGGAGATCACTGCTCGCGCGGTGGACGCGACCCGGACCACGGGGCGTTCACGGCGAGGAGAAGGTCAGCTGCGCACCGGACGGGCAGTGCTCGAGGCAGAGCGGGGCGGCCGTGTCGACGACCGGGGCCGACCGGCTCGCCGAGGCCGAGCGGCACCCCGTCGCCCACCTGCGCGACGGGGGCCGCTCTCCTCGGTCACGAACACCGCCGGGCGGGCCCGGTCACGGCAGGACGCCCGGTGCGACGACCGCGCTCAGGACGCCCGGCGCCCGACCCTGTTCAGGAAGCCCGTACAACGGCCGTGCTCACGACGCCCGGTGCGAGCCCGGCCGCGCCGTCGCGGGCAGCGGTGACTGCGCCGCACGGGTCACGTCCCCGACGAGCTCCACGACGTCCGGGCCGTACGCCTGCGAGTTGACCACCTTCAGCAGCAGCACGAAGGAGCCCGAGCCGTACGTGCGGGCCAGCCGCTCGTGGTTGCGGGCCAGATAGCGGGTCGCCGCCTGGTTGGTGACCGCGCGCTGGCCGCAGAACAGGAACACCGGCCGCGTCTCACGTCGGTCACCGGCGGTGAGCCGGGCCAGCAGCACGTACTCGGTGATGCCCGGCTCCATGCGGTAGCGCTCGCCGCCGATCTGGAAGGCGCCCCGGTCCGGGCCGGGTTCGGGGTCCACGTTGACCCGCACACCGGGCAGCATCGCCGCCATGTGGGCCATCATCCGCCGGTTGGAGGCGGGGCCGCCCAGGCAGAACTCGGTGCGCTCCCCGAAGCCCTGATGGACCGTGTCCTGCGTGAGGACCTGGAGGTGCGCGCCGCAGTCCTTGATCAGCGCGGACAGTTCCAGCAGCGCGAACACGTCGATCCGGTGCACGGCCTGTTCCGGGGACGCGGGGTCGCGGTTGACGACGAGCACCGACTCGGAGTTCTCCGGCAGCCCGAAGAAGGCCTGCTTGCGGCGCAGCTTCCGCCTCCAGAGGTACGTACGGGCGATCCAGCCCAGCGCGGCGCTGATGCCCGCGGCCACCACGCCCAGCACGATGTTGCGCACGTCGTCCGTCATGGGCGCGCATGGTAGCGGGCGACGGCAAACCCGTGTTCGACCCGGGGGCGCCCCACGGGCCCGGTGGCCCTGACGGGGCGACGGTGGGTGAACTAGGCTGCCCGGACTGCCTTTTCCCGGAGGTGCGCATGCGTCGCCCAGTCGCTCGGAAACTGACGGTCCTGGCGGTCTCGGCCGCCGTGGTGTCGGTGGGGGCCGCGGCGCCGCCCGGCACCGCCGCCCGGACGCCCCCCAAGACACCGGTGGCCGTCGGCTACGGCGGCGCGGTCGCCAGCGTCGACCCGGACGCCTCCGCCGCCGGCATCGAGATCCTCCGCAAGGGCGGCAACGCCGTCGACGCCGCCGTCGCCACGGCCGCCGCGCTCGGCGTCACCGAGCCCTACTCGGCCGGCATCGGCGGAGGCGGCTACTTCGTCCACTACGACGCCAAGTCCCGCACCGTGCGGACCATCGACGGCCGCGAGACCGCGCCCCTGACCGCCGGGCCCGACCTGTTCCTGGAGAACGGCAGGCCGGTCCCGTTCGCCGAGGCCGTCAGCAGCGGCCTCGCCGTCGGCACCCCGGGCACGCCCGCCACCTGGCAGAAGGCCCTCGACAAGTGGGGCAGCAAGCGGCTGGGCAGCGTGCTGAGGCCGGCCGAGCGGATCGCCCGCGAGGGCTTCACCGTGGACGCGACCTTCCGCGCGCAGACCGCCGCCAACGAGACCCGCTTCCGGCACTTCCCCGACACCGCCGAGCTGTTTCTGCCGGGCGGCGAACTGCCCGCCGTCGGCTCCACCTTCACCAACCCCGACCTGGCCCGCACCTACGCCGAACTGGGCCGCGAGGGCGTCGGCGCCCTCTACCGCGGCGACATCGGCGAGGACGTCGTCGACACGGTGAACGAACCGCCCGTCGACCCCGCGTCCGGCTGGAACGCCCGCCCCGGCGACCTCACCGCCGAGGACCTCGCCGCCTACCGCGCCAAGGTCCAGGCACCCACCAGGACCACGTACCGCGGCCTCGGCGTCCACTCCATCGCGCCGTCCTCCTCCGGCGGCACCACCGTGGGCGAGGCCCTCAACATCCTGGAGAACACCGACCTCTCCCGCGCGAGCGACGTGCGGTACCTGCACCGCTTCATCGAGGCCAGCCGCATCGCGTTCGCGGACCGGGGCCGCTGGGTCGGCGATCCCGCCTTCGAGGACGTACCGGCGAGGGAGCTGCTGTCCCAGCGGTACGCCGACTCGCGCGCCTGCCTCATCAAGGACGACGCGGTGCTCACCAGCCCCGTCGCACCGGGCGACCCGCGCAACCCCGCCGACTGCGCCGCGGGCGGCACGCCGGCCCCGACGACGTACGAGGGCGACAGCACCACGCACCTGACGACCGCCGACAAATGGGGCAACGTCGTCGCCTACACGCTCACCATCGAGCAGACCGGCGGCAGCGGCATCACCGTGCCCGGCCGCGGGTTCCTCCTCAACAACGAGCTGACCGACTTCTCCTTCGCCCCGGCCAACCCGGCCGTCCACGACCCGAACCTGCCCGGGCCCGGCAAGCGCCCGCGCTCCTCCATCTCGCCGACGATCGTGCTGGACCGGCACGGCAAGCCCGTCGTGGCGCTCGGCTCGCCCGGCGGCGCAACCATCATCACCACCGTGCTGCAGACGCTCACCGGGTTCCTGGACCGCGGTCTGCCGCTGGTCGACGCGATCGCCGCCCCGCGCGCCAGCCAGCGCAACGCGGCCCAGACCGAACTCGAACCCGGCCTGCCCGCCGCCGTGCGGACCGGACTGGAGGCGATCGGGCACTCCTTCCGCGCCAACCCCGAGATCGGCGCCGCCACGGGCGTGCAGCGCCTGCCCGACGGCAGGTGGCTGGCCGCGGCCGAGAAGACCCGGCGCGGCGGCGGCTCCGCGATGGTGGTGCGCCCGGCGCGCTGACCACCCAGGGGACCGTGCCGGCCGGCCGCGTCACACCGACGCGGCCGGCCGGTTCGTACGGAAGTCCAGCCGGCCGTCGGCCACGTCCACGGTGAGCCGGTCGCCCTCCGAGACGCTCCCGTCGAGAAGCAGACGGGACAGGTGGTTGTCGACCTCGCGCTGGATCGTGCGGCGCAGCGGCCGGGCCCCGTACTCGGGGGCGAAGCCCCGCTCGGCCAGCCAGTCGACGGCCGCGTCCGTGAACTCGGCCGTGATGCTCTGCGCGTGCAGCATGCGGCGCGTCCGCTCCAGCAGCAGCTCGGTGATGGTGTGCAACTGCTCGCCCGTCAGCTGGCGGAAGACCACGATCTCGTCGATGCGGTTGAGGAACTCGGGCCGGAAGTGCTCCCGCAGCGGGCGCAGCACGTGCTCGCGCCGCGCCTCCTCGTCCGCCTCGGCGCCGCCCGCCGCGAAGCCCAGGGTGCCGCCGCGCCGGGTGATCGCCTCGGAGCCGAGGTTGCTCGTCATCACGATGACCGTGTTGGTGAAGTCCACGGTCCGGCCCTGCGAGTCGGTCAGCCGGCCGTCGTCCAGCACCTGGAGCAGGATGTTGAACACGTCCGGGTGCGCCTTCTCCACCTCGTCCAGCAGGAGCAGCGAGTACGGGTGGCGCCGCACCACCTCGGTGAGCTGCCCGGCCTCCTCGTGCCCGACGTAACCGGGCGGGGCGCCGACCAGCCGGCTCACCGTGTGCCGCTCCTGGTACTCGCTCATGTCGAGGCGGACCATGCGGTCCTCGCTGCCGAACAGCGCCTGGGCGAGCGCCCGCGCCAGCTCCGTCTTGCCGACACCGGTCGGGCCGAGGAACAGGAAGCTGCCGATGGGCCGGTCGGGGCTGGCCAGGCCCGCGCGGGAGCGCAGCACCGCGTCCGCGACGACCCGGACCGCCTCGTCCTGCCCGACGACCCGCTCGTGCAGATGCTGCTCCAGGCCGAGCAGGCGGTCCTTCTCCTCCTCGGTCAGGCTGCTCACCGGGATGCCGGTCTGCCGGGACACCACCTCGGCGACGGCCTCGGCGTCCACCACCAGGTTCAGGCCCTCGTCGGCCTCGCCGCCGCCGGCCAGCTCGGCGATCCGCGTCTTCAGCTCGACGATCCGGTCCCGCAACTGCGTGGCCTGCTCGTAACTCTCGTCGGCGACCGCCTGGTCCTTGTCCCGCACCAGCTGCTCGACCTCGCGCTCCATGGCCCGTACGTCCGTGCCCTTGGTCCGGGCCCGCAGCCGCACCCGGGCACCGGCCTGGTCGATCAGGTCGATCGCCTTGTCCGGCAGCCGCCGGTCGGTGAGATAGCGGTCGGACAGCTCCACGGCCGCGACCAGCGCCTCGTCGGTGTAGCGGACCTGGTGGTGGGCCTCGTAGCGGTCCGCGAGGCCGCGCAGGATCTCCAGCGCGTCGGCCGTGGTCGGCTCGGGCACCAGGATCGGCTGGAAGCGGCGGGCCAGCGCCGCGTCCTTCTCGATGCGCCGGTACTCCTCCAGCGTCGTGGCCCCCACGATGTGCAGCTCGCCGCGGGCCAGGGCGGGCTTGAGGATGTTGCCGGCGTCCATCGAGCCGCCGCCCTCCCCGCCGCCGCCCGCGCCGACGACGGTGTGCAGCTCGTCGATGAAGATGATCAAACGGTCGGAGTGCTCGCTGATCTCGCCGACGATGGTGTTCAGCCGTTCCTCGAAGTCGCCCCGGTAGCGGGTGCCCGCGACGACGCCGGTCAGGTCGAGGGTGACCACCCGGCGGCCGCTCAGTATGTCGGGCACGTCACCGTCCGCGATGCGCTGCGCCAGCCCTTCCACGATGGCGGTCTTGCCGACGCCCGCGTCGCCGATGAGCACCGGGTTGTTCTTGCCGCGCCGGGAGAGCACCTCCACGGTCTGCTCGATCTCCTGGTCGCGCCCGATCACCGGATCGATCCGGCCCTCCCGGGCCAGCTCGGTGAGGTCCCGGCCGTACTTGTCCAGCGTCGGCGTCGACGTCAGGCGGGGCCGCTCGGCGCGCGGCGGGGCCGCCTCCGGCACCTCGGGCGGCATGCCGGACGCCGCGAACCGGGCCGCGTTCAGGATGTGCCCGGCGGCCGAGTCCGGGTTCGCGGCCAGGGCGCTGAGCACGTGCTCCGGGCCGATGTACCCGGTGCCGCTGGTGCGGGCCAGCTCGTGCGCGTCCAGCAGGGCACGCTTGACGGCCGGCGTGAGCGACAGGGAGGTCGGGGGCGGTGCCTCGCCCGGCGCGTACTGGACCGGGCCGGACCGCTCGTCGATCTCCGACGCGAGCGAGTCGGGGTCCGCGCCGGCCCGGCTGAGCAGGCTGCGGGTGGGCTCCGCGGCCAGGGCCGCCCGCAGCAGGTGCTCCGTGTCCAGGTCCCGGCTGCCGTGCTCGGCGGCGTACTGGGCGGCGCCGCGCACCAGCTCCCGGGCCGGCTGGCTGAGCAGCCGGCCCAGGTCGATCTGCCGGGGCCGTGGGCCGCCGAAGAAGCGGGCGAGGAATTCTCCGAAGGGGTCCGAGCCGAAGCCCTCGGGTGTGAAGCCGCTGGTCATTGGCGTTCCGTTCCCTCTCGACGTGCGGTGCGCTGCCGCCGCTTTCCTACGCCGGGTACACCGGGGGGCGAGTTCTTACTCACCTTGGCACGGTTGGGGGATGGGGGCATTTCAGGGTGCGGGGGACCGTGGCGCGGCACCGGGTCCCTCCTGGAGCGGCTGCCGTGCCGTCAGGATCCTCGGACCCCCGTCCGTGATGGCCACCGTGTGTTCCACGTGGGCCGCCCGGGAGCCGTCGTCGGTGCGCAGGGTCCAGCCGTCGGGGGCCGCGTGAAAGCCGTCCGTGCCGCCGGCGATCAGCATCGGCTCGATCGCCAGGACCATGCCGTGCCGCAGCCGCATGCCGCGGCCGGGGCGGCCCTCGTTCGGGACCGGCGGGTCCTCGTGCATACGGCGGCCCACGCCGTGCCCGCCGAAGCCCTGCGGTACGCCGTAGCCCGCCGCCCGGCACACCGAGCCGATCGCGTGCGCGATGTCGCCGATGCGGCAGCCCACCACGGCGGCCTCGATGCCCGCCGCCAGGGCCCGCTCCGCCGTCTCGATCAGCCGGACGTCCGACGCGCGCGGTCTGCCCACCGTGAAGCTGATGGCCGAGTCGCCGGCCCAGCCGTCCAGCTCCGCCCCGCAGTCGACCGAGAGCAGGTCGCCGTCACGCAGCCGGTACGTGGTCGGGATGCCGTGCACGATCGCGTCGTTCACGGACGCGCAGATCACCGCCGGGAACGGGGTGGGCGCGAAGGAGGGCCGGTAGCCGAGGAACGGTGACGAGGCGCCCGCCCCTTTCAGCACCTCGCGCGCCACCCGCTCCAGCTCCAGCAGGGAAACCCCCACGTCGGCGGCGCGCCGTACGGCTGTCAGCGCCTGCCCGACGACCTGGCCCGCGGCGTGCATCGCGTCGATCGATGTGTCTGTCTTCAGCTCAACCATGCCAATTACTATACCGGTATTAGAATGGTGAGCATGGTGCGTACCCCCTTGACCCCGGAAGAACGCGAACGCGGCGAGCGGCTCGGGCGGCTGCTCCGTGAGGCGCGCGGCGAGCGCAGCATGGCGGCGATCGCGGCGAGCGCCGGCATCTCCGCCGAGACGCTCCGCAAGATCGAGACCGGGCGGGCGCCGACACCGGCGTTCTTCACGGTCGCCGCGCTCGCCCGGGCGCTCGGCCTGTCGATGGACGAGCTCGCCGGGCGGTGCGCGCGCGCCGAGGTCTCCCCTGGAGAACTCCGCGTAGCGACGCTGTGACACGGTTGGTGTTCGCTACCGACCGGAGTGCTCCAGTCGGGCGGGAGACGGTCGATGACGGTGGATCAACTCCCCGGAGGTGCGCGGGGGGTTCGCGGACTGGACGCTCCAGTGGGAGGCGGCCTCGCGGCGCGAGGTGCGGGCGCTGCTCGACGCCAACGTCCGGATGCGCACCCCGGAGGAGTCCGCCCGCGGCGTCGACCCGGACCCCGGAACCCTCGTACCGTTGCTGCTGGAGGCCGCCCGAGGCGTCTCGGACGAGCGGTACCGGGACCTCGTGCACGCGTTGCGCATCGCGGGGCACGCCACCTGACCGGCGGCGCGGCTCGCCCACCGGAGTGTGAAACGCGCCGGACCGCGCGGGTTGACGGCGATGGTCTTGGCAAGCCCGTCCCGGAGGCTTACGTTCGAGCCTCTACGGCCCTGCTCTACGGGCGTAGAGGCTCTGACGTCCCGTCGAAGGAGCAGCTCATGGCCAACGTCGTACGCGCCGCTCTGGTCCAGGCCACCTGGACCGGCGACACCGAGTCCATGGTGGCGAAACACGAGGAGCACGCCCGTGAGGCCGCCCGGCGGGGCGCCACGGTGATCGGGTTCCAGGAAGTCTTCAACGCGCCGTACTTCTGCCAGGTCCAGGAGCCGGAGCACTACCGCTGGGCGGAGCCGGTGCCGGACGGGCCGACCGTGACCCGGATGCGGGCGCTCGCGCGGGAGACCGGCATGGTGGTCGTCGCGCCGGTCTTCGAGATCGAGAAGTCCGGCTTCTACTACAACACCGCCGCCGTGATCGATGCCGACGGCAGCTACCTCGGCAAGTACCGCAAGCACCACATCCCGCAGGTCAAGGGCTTCTGGGAGAAGTACTACTTCCGGCCGGGCAACGCCGGCTGGCCCGTCTTCGACACGGCCGTCGGCAAGGTCGGCGTCTACATCTGCTACGACCGCCACTTCCCGGAGGGCTGGCGCCAACTGGGCCTCGGCGGCGCCCAGTTGGTCTACAACCCGTCGGCGACCCACCGCGGTCTGTCGTCCCACCTGTGGCAGCTGGAGCAGCCCGCCGCGGCCGTCGCCAACGAGTACTTCGTCGCCGCGATCAACCGCGTCGGCCGGGAGGAGTACGGCGACAACGACTTCTACGGCACGTCGTACTTCGTCGACCCGCGCGGCCAGTTCGTCGGGGACGTCGCCAGCGACAGCGAGGAGGAGCTGGTGGTGCGCGACCTCGACTTCGACCTGGTCGAGGAGGTCCGCCGGCAGTGGGCGTTCTACCGGGACCGCCGGCCCGACGCGTACGAGGGGCTGGTGCGGCCGTGAACCGGGACCTGCTGGGCCGCCACCGGTCCGTCCTGCCCGACTGGCTCGCCCTCTACTACGACGAGCCCCTGGAGATCACGCACGGCGAGGGCCGCTACGTGTGGGACTCCGAAGGCAACCGCTACCTCGACTTCTTCGGCGGCATCCTCACCACGCTGACCGCGCACGCCCTGCCCGAGGTCACCAAGGCGGTCGGTGAGCAGGCCGGCCGGATCGTCCACTCGTCCACGCTGTACCTGAACCGGCCGATGGTCGAACTCGCCGAGCGCATCGCCCAGCTCAGCGGCATCCCCGACGCCCGGGTCTTCTTCACGACCTCCGGCACCGAGGCCAACGACACCGCGCTGCTGCTCGCCACCACGTACCGGCGCAGCAACACCGTCCTGGCCATGCGCAACAGCTACCACGGCCGCTCCTTCAGCTCCGTCGGCATCACCGGCAACCGCGGCTGGTCCCCGACCTCGCTGTCCCCGCTCCAGACGCTGTACGTGCACGGCGGCGTCCGCAGCCGGGGCCCCTACGCGCAGCTCGGCGACGCCGAATTCGTCGCGGCCTGCGTCGAGGACCTCGAGGACCTGCTCGGCCACACCCGGCCGCCTGCCGCGCTGATCGCCGAGCCGGTGCAGGGCGTCGGCGGCTTCACGTCCCCGCCCGACGGCCTGTACGCGGCGTTCCGCGAGGTGCTGGACGCGCACGGAATCCTGTGGATCTCCGACGAGGTGCAGACCGGCTGGGGCCGCACCGGCGACCACTTCTGGGGCTGGCAGGCACACGGCCGCAACGGCCCGCCGGACATGCTCACCTTCGCCAAGGGCATCGGCAACGGCATGTCCGTCGGCGGAGTCGTCGCCCGCGCCGAGATCATGAACTGCCTGAACGCCAACTCCCTCTCCACGTTCGGCGGCACCCAGATCACGATGGCGGCCGGCCTCGCCAACCTCACGCACCTGCTGGAGCACGACCTCCAGGGCAACGCCCGGCGCGTCGGCGGCATGCTCATCGAGCGGCTCCGCTCGGCCGCCGCGCAGGTTCCGCAGGTACGCGAAGTGCGCGGACGCGGCCTGATGATCGGCATCGAGCTGACGGAGCCCGGCACCGACGAGGCCGACCCGAGGGCCGTCTCGGCCGTGCTGGAGGCCGCCCGCGACGCCGGGCTCCTCATCGGCAAGGGCGGCGGCCACAACACCAGCGCCCTGCGGATCGCCCCGCCGCTGTCGCTGACCGTCGCGGAGGCCGAGGAAGGCGCCGCGATCCTCGAACGCGCGCTGAGAAGCCTCCCGTAGCACGCACCACCGAGCGAGGGAATCACCTGCCATGACCACCGCCTCGCAGCCCTGGGAGCCCCTGGAACCCGCCCTGTCGGTGCGGCAGGTGCTCACGCTGGAACGCGTCCTGGCCGGGGAACCGGAGGTGGTGGCCGGCGCCGGCCAGCTCGACCGGCCGGTGCGCTGGGTGCACGTCGCCGAGGCCGCCGACGTCGGCGTGATGCTCAGCGGCGGCGAAATGGTGCTGACGACCGGTGTGCTGCTCGCCGGGGACGAGGAGAAGCAGGCCGAGTACATCCGCTCCCTGCACCGCGCCGAGGCCTCGGCCGTCGTCCTGGGGCTCGGCCGGGCCTTCCCCGCCCCGCCGGACGTGATGCGCCGCGCCGCCGAGCGGTGCGGGCTGCCCCTGGTGGTGCTGCACCGGCCGTTCCCGTTCGCGGAACTGACCGAGGAGGTGCAGTGCCGGCTGGTGCGGCGGAAGTTCGCCGCCGTCAGCCTCTCCGAGGCCGTCCGCACCGAGCTGACCGCGCTCATCACCGCGGGCGCCCCGCTGCAGCGCCTGCTCGACGAGGTCGCCCGGCACAGCGCCTGCCCCGTCGTCGTCACCAACCTCGCCCACCGCGTCCTCGCCACGGCGGGGGAGCGGCCCGCCGTGGACGACGTGCTGCGCGACTGGGACCGCATCGCCCGGCAGGCCGGCGGCAGCGCCGGCGACGGCTGGATCCGCGCCGAACTCGCCGGGCGCGGCGAACGCTGGGGCCGCCTCGTGCTGTGCGGTCACCGCGGCGACAGCACCACCGGACGGCTGCTCGCCGACCGGGCCGCCGAGGCCCTCGTCCTGCACCGCATGCTCGGCGGCAGCGCGGCGGCCAGCTGGGAGGAGCAGTCCGCGCAGAGCCTGCTCACCGACCTCGTCAGCGGTGTCGTGTCGGCACGGCAGCTGCTGCCGCGGGCCCGGGCGGCCGGGCTGCCGGTGAACCGCCGGGCGTTCGTCCCGCTCGCCGTCCGCGACCGCACCCCGGCCCAACTCGACCGCGTCCTGCGCCTGCTGGGCCTGTCGGGGTTGGTGGCCGAACTCGCCGACGGGGCGACCGCCGTGCTGCTCAGCCTCGCCCGCGACCAGGACGCCGAGGCGCTCACCGCGCACTTCGCGGCCCGGCTGCGCTCCGGACAGCGGGCGCCCGCCCCGGTCGTGGCCGCCGCCGACCCCCGGGTCGCCTGGGACGACGTACCCGCCGGGCTGCGCGAGGCGCGGCATGTCGCGGCGGCCGTCGCCGACTCCCCGGCCGTGCTCGACCTGCCGCCCGTGGTACGCCTCAAGGATGTCCATCTGCGGGGCCTGATCCGGCTGTTGCGGGACGACCCGCACGTGCAGTCCTTCGCGGAGCGGGAGCTGGACGGGCTGCTGTGCGGGCCGGACGAGGACCTGCTGGCCGTGCTGCGGACGTACCTGGCGACCGGCCGCAACAAGTCCCGCACCGCGCAGCTCCACCACGTCTCCCGGCCCGCGCTCTACCGCCGCCTGGAGGCCATACAGGCCAGGCTCGGCGTCGACCTCGACGACTTCGAGCAGGCCGCGTCCGTGCACATCGCGCTCCTCGCGCACGACGCGCAACAGCGGTGAAACATGCCACGACCAGGGAAAACGGCGGTGAAACATGAGCCGGGCACAAGGTGACACGGTGACACGCCGCACACCCGCAGACGTGACACCGTGCCACTCAGAGCACGCTTTCGGACTTCCTAGGCTCGCCGGACATCCCGTGACCGGAGGTCCCGATGAGCCGAGTGATCCGTGCCGCCGTCTTCCAGACAGCCTGGACCGGCGACAAGGAATCCATGATCCAGGTCCACGAGCAGGCGGCGCGCGACGCGGCCGCGCAGGGCGCCCAAGTGCTGTGCTTCCAGGAGCTGTTCTACGGCCCGTACTTCTGCCAGGTGCAGGACGCCGCGTTCTACGAGTACGCCGAGCAGATCCCCGCAGGCCCCGTCGTCCAGCGGTTCCGGGCGCTCGCCCGGGAACTGGGCATCGTCCTCGTCCTGCCGATGTACGAGGAGGAGCAGCCCGGGGTCCTCTACAACACCGCGGCCGTCATCGACGCGGACGGCTCCTACCTCGGCAAGTACCGCAAGACGCACATCCCGCAGGTGCGGGGCTTCTGGGAGAAGTTCTACTTCCGCCCCGGCAACAGCGGCTGGCCCGTCTTCGACACCGCCGTCGGCCGCATCGGCGTCTACATCTGCTACGACCGCCACTTCCCGGAGGGCTGGCGGGCGCTGGGTCTCGCGGGCGCCGAGATCGTGTTCAACCCGTCGGCGACCTCCCGCGGCCTGTCCGGCTACCTGTGGCAGCTGGAGCAGCCGGCGGCGGCCGTCGCCAACGAGTACTTCGTCGGCGCCATCAACCGGGTCGGCGTCGAGGAGTACGGCGACAACGACTTCTACGGCACCTCCTACTTCGTGGACCCGGAGGCCCAGTTCGTGGGCGAGCCGGCGAGCGACAAGGAGACCGAACTCGTCGTCCGGGACCTGGACATGGCCAAGCTGCGCGAGGTCCGCGACCGCTGGCAGTTCTACCGGGACCGCGCACCCGGCGCGTACGGCCCGCTGACGGACCTCTGAGGGGCGCGGGGCCCCGCCCGGCACACGGCTGCCGCCGCACGGGCGCGAGAGGCATCGACAACCGGTACCTGCACACGGTGAGGAGCGACCGATGACCCGTACAGTCATCCGCGGCGGCCTGGTGGTCACCGCGTCCGACGAGATCCACGCCGACGTCCTGATCGAGGACGGCCGCATCGCCGCCCTCGCCGCGTCCGGCACCCCGGCCGCCGCGGCCTTCGCGGCCGGGCGGACCATCGACGCCACCGGGAAGTACGTCATCCCGGGCGGCGTGGACGTCCACACCCACATGGAGCTGCCGTTCGGCGGCACCTTCGCCTCCGACACCTTCGAGACCGGCACCCGCGCCGCCGCCTGGGGCGGCACCACCACGATCGTGGATTTCGCCGTGCAGAGCGTCGGGCACAGCCTGCGCGAGGGCCTGGACGCCTGGCACGCCAAGGCCGAGGGCAACTGCGCCGTCGACTACGGCTTCCACATGATCGTCTCCGACGTGAACCAGGAGACGCTCAAGGAGATGGACCTGCTGGTCGAGGAAGGCGTCACGTCCTTCAAGCAGTTCATGGCCTACCCGGGCGTCTTCTACAGCGACGACGGGCAGATCCTGCGCGCGATGCAGCGCTCCGCCGACAACGGCGGCCTGATCATGATGCACGCCGAGAACGGCATCGCCATCGACGTGCTCGTGGAGCAGGCCCTCGCCCGCGGCGAGACCGACCCCCGCCACCACGGCGAGGTCCGCAAGGCACTGCTGGAGGCCGAGGCCACCCACCGCGCCATCAGGCTCGCGCAGGTCGCCGGGGCCCCGCTGTACGTGGTGCACGTCTCCGCCATGGAGGCGGTCGCCGAGCTGGCCCGGGCCCGCGACGAAGGACTGAACGTCTTCGGGGAGACCTGCCCGCAGTACCTCTTCCTGTCCACGGACAACCTCGCCGAGCCGGACTTCGAGGGCGCCAAGTACGTGTGCTCGACGCCGCTGCGGCCCCGCCACCACCAGGCACAGCTGTGGAAGGGCCTGCGCACCAACGACCTCCAGGTGGTGTCGACGGACCACTGCCCGTTCTGCTTCACCGGCCAGAAGGAACTGGGCCGCGGCGACTTCTCCAAGATCCCCAACGGTCTGCCGGGCGTCGAGAACCGCATGGACCTGCTCCACCAGGCCGTCGTCGACGGGCACATCTCCCGCCGCAGGTGGATCGAGATCGCCTGCGCCACCCCGGCCCGGATGTTCGGCATGTACCCGAAGAAGGGCACCCTCGCGCCCGGCGCCGACGCCGACGTCGTGATCTACGACCCGCACGCCGAACAGGTCATCTCGGCCGGCACCCACCACATGAACGTCGACTACTCGGCGTACGAGGGCCGCCGGGTCACCGGCCACGTCGAGACCGTCCTGTCGCGCGGCGAACCCGTCATCACCGAGCGGGAGTACACCGGCCGGGCCGGTCACGGCGTCTACACGCCCCGCTCCACCTGCCAGTACCTCACCTAGGAGGAGCGCCCATGGACTTCGGACTCGTCCTGCAGACCGACCCGCCGGCCTCGCGGGTGGTCAGCCTGATGCAGCGCGCCGAGCGCAACGGCTTCACGCACGGCTGGACCTTCGACTCCGCCGTGCTGTGGCAGGAGCCGTTCGTGATCTACAGCCAGATCCTCGCCAACACCACGAGACTGAAGGTCGGCCCGATGGTGACCAACCCGGGCACCCGCACCTGGGAGGTCACCGCCTCCACCTTCGCCACCCTCAACGACATGTTCGGCAACCGCACCGTGTGCGGCATCGGCCGCGGCGACTCCGCCATGCGCGTCGCCGGCCGCAAACCCAACACCCTCGCCCGGATCAGCGAGGCGATGAAGGTGATCCGGGCGCTCGCCCGGGGCGAGGAGGCCGACCTCGGCGGCACCGTCGTCACGTTCCCCTGGATCGGACCCGGCGCCGAACTCCCCGTGTGGATGGCCGCGTACGGTCCGAAGGCGCTGAAGATGACCGGCGAGGAGGCCGACGGGTTCATCCTCCAGCTGTCCGACCTCTATCTGACCGAGTACATGGTCAGGGCCGTCAAGGACGCCGCGGTGGCCGCCGGCCGCGACCCCTCCGCCGTGACGATCTGCGTCGCCGCGCCCGCCTACGTCACCGAGGACGACTCGCCCGAGGCGCTCGCGCACGCCCGCGACCAGTGCCGCTGGTTCGGCGGCATGGTCGGCAACCACGTCGCCGACCTGGTCGCCAAGTACGGTGAGCACTCCGCCCAGGTACCCCGCGAACTCACCGACTACATCAAGGCACGCCAGGGCTACGACTACTCCCACCACGGGCGCAGCGGAAACCCCGACACGCGGTTCGTGCCGGACGAGATCGTCGACCGGTTCTGCGTCATCGGCCCGCCCGAGAAGCACATCGAGAAGCTCACGGCCCTGCGGGAACTGGGCGTCGACCAGTTCGCCGTGTACGACATGCACGACGCGCAGGAGACCGTCATCGACGCCTACGGCCAGAAGATCATCCCCGCCGTCAACGCCTGACCCGGGCCGGACGCGTCGCCGGCCGGCGGCGGCCCGCGCGAGCCCCCTGCCGTCCCCCTTCTCCCGGCCCCCACTCCCCGCCCCTCGTCGCCCCGGCCCTGCCCGTCCTCCCCCGGACAGGGCCGGGGAGCCCGCACGGTCTTTCCCCGGCCCACCTCATTGATTGGCCCGCCCATGACCGACACCGCTCCCACGGCCATACCGCCCACCACCCAGGTCACCCTCGCCGACGGGCGGGTGGAGATCGCGCCCGACGCCCCGCAGCCCAGCGGCCCCTACGCCAACGAGGACCTGCTTCCGGTCCCGGCCCGCAAGCGCACCTGGACCACGTACAACTTCTCCGCGCTGTGGATCGGCATGGCCCACAACACGGCCTCCTGGACCCTGGCCTCCGGCCTGATCGCCGTCGGCATGGACTGGAAGCAGGCGGTGCTCACCATCGCCCTGGCCAACGTGATCGTGCTCGTCCCGATGCTGCTGACCGGGCACGCCGGACCCAAGTACGGCATTCCCTTCCCGGTGTTCGCCCGCGCCGCGTTCGGCGTTCGCGGCGCCAACCTGCCCGCGGTCGTCCGGGCGCTGGTGGCGTGCGGCTGGTTCGGCATCCAGACCTGGATCGGCGGCGAGGCGATCTACTTCCTCGCGGGCAAGCTGATCGGCGACGGCTGGACGAACGCGGCGCAGTTCGGCGGCTACGCCTGGACCATGTGGCTGTCGTTCGCGATCTTCTGGGCGATCCAGGTCGCCATCATCTACCGGGGCATGGAGACGATCCGCCGCTTCGAGAACTGGGCGGCGCCCTTCGTGCTCGTCGGCGCGTTCGTGATGCTGTGGTGGATGAGCGAGAAGGCCGGCGGCTTCGGCCCGCTGTTCGACCAGCCGTCCAGGCTGGGCTGGGGCGCGGACTTCTGGACGCTGTTCGCCCCGGCGCTCATGGGCATGATCGGCTTCTGGTCCACGCTGTCCCTGAACATTCCCGACTTCACCCGGTACGGCAAGAGCCAGAAGGCGCAGACGTGGGGGCAGGCGCTCGGCCTGCCGACCACCATGACGCTGTTCGCGTTCCTGTCCGTGATGGTCACCTCCGGTTCACAGGCCGTCTACGGTGAGGCCATCTGGGACCCGGTCAAGCTCGCCGCGAAGACCGACAACACCGTCGGGCTGCTGTTCGCGCTGGTGACCGTCCTCGTCGCCACCCTCTCCGTGAACATCGCGGCCAACCTCGTCTCCCCGGCGTTCGACTTCTCCAACGTCGCGCCGCGCAAGGTGAGTTTCCGGGCCGGCGCGCTCATCACCTGTGTCCTCGCCGTGCTGATCTTCCCGTGGAAGCTGTACTCCGACCCGCAGGGCTACATCTTCACGTGGCTCGGCCTGGTCGGCGGCCTGCTCGGCACGGTCGCCGGGATCCTGGTCGCCGACTACTGGATCCTGCGCCGCACCCGGCTCGACCTCGTGGACCTGTACCGCACGGGCGGCCGCTACTGGTACGGGGGCGGCTGGAACTGGCGTGCCGTCGTCGCGTTCGCCGCCGGCGGTGTCCTCGCCATCGGCGGCGCCGACTTCCACCCGCTGGTCGACGGACGGCCGATCCCGGCCCTGGCCGGCCTGGCGGACTACGGCTGGGCGGTGGGCCTCGGCACCTCGATGCTGCTGTACCTCGCGCTGATGCTGACGCGGGGGAGGGGCCGTACCGAGATCTGAGCCGCGGCGCGCATCACCGGGCGGGGCGGGGCCTAGCCGTTCTGCAGCGCGGCCACCGCGTCCTTCGCGGCCTTGATGGCGCCCTTGTTGATCTCGTCCGTCGCGGGCGCCTTCTTGGTCTCGAAGTCGCTGCCGTTGTACGTGACGACCACCAGGGCGTTGGACGCGCGGACCACGACCGTGCCCTCACGGGTCTGCTGCCCGTCCTCGGTGACGAGGTTCACCACCGAGTAGGCCTCGTCTCCGAGACCGGGCACCGTGCCGCCGCCGTTCTTCTCCGAGGTGTGCTGCCGGTACGCCTTCTCCGCCTTCTCGTCCGACGCCGTGACCTCGAAGGAGACGTCGAGCCAGCGGTACTCGTAGCCCTTGAGGGCGTTCCAGGAGCAGGTGCGGCGCCGTTCCGCGTCCGTGGACGGGATTTCCTTGCCGCCCGTCTTGGCGCCCGGCACCAGCGACTTGATCGTCTTCTTGGCCACGGCGGAGCACGGTGCCGGGGCGGCGCTGTACGTCTTGGACTCGGCCGCCGCCGTGGGCGCGGACGCCGACGGGGACTGCGGGACGGCCGCCTCGCCCGGCGTCCGCTCGGCGGCAGGTGTCGCGGCGAGCGGGCCGGACGACAGCGCCCAGCCCGCGACGGCGAGCACGGCCACCGGGGACAGGCGCGCGGTCAGGGCGAGCGGCAGAGGAAGAGAACGCACGGCGCACTTCTCAGGGGGAACGGATGGTGCGGAGGGGTCCGCACTGCGGACGGGACGACAGTGTCACACGAGTCCCGGTAGGGCGGAAGAGTCACCTCGCTGCGTGCTCGGGCGGTGACAGGGCATGCTCGTCCGCCGTACCGGGGTGCCGGAAATCTGGTCCAGTGGCGGATGGTGACCCGGTGGACACGCCAGGGCTGTGGCGCCACACTCCCGTGTGGCCGGTCCGCACCGACTCCGCGCAGTGCACGGGGGGCCGCATCACCTGGCAGTCGGGACCCCCAGCTGGTCTCGGAGGGCCTGACCACGAGCTACCCGAACCACGACAACCACCTGCACATCCGCCACCGGTAGCGGACCGGTGGCGGGGGGGGCGCCGGGGGGGGGGCGGCGCCCCCCCGGCGGCCCGGCCGGCCGCCCGGGGCGGGGCCCCGCGCCGCGGGCGCGGGGTGTGCGGTGTGGTCCGGTACCGCCGGGCC
>NZ_JBFBAX010000023.1:0-117762 GCF_040682395.1 Streptomyces sp. NPDC051207
AAAACGCTCGGCTGGGAAACCCCAGCCGAGCGCCTCGCTAAGCTCCTGGACACAGCCAGTTGACCTCTGTGTTGCAACGACCCCTGGAATTCGCCTCCCGCCGGGGGGCTTCTTCGTGGCGCGGCTCAGCCGGAGAACGGCATCAGCTGGAGAACAGCATGTGCCCGAAGCTCTTGTGCCGGCGCCCGTGGTGGTGGCCGTGGTGCGGGGCGCCCCACGCGGGGGCGGGCGGCGCCGGGTAGGCCTGCGGGGCGGGCGGGGGCGGCGGGGCGGGCTGGGACCACTGGGCCTCCAGCCTGGTCAGCGACTCCAGCTCGCCGTAGTCGAGGAAGATCCCCCGGCACCCGCTGCACTGCTCGATCTGGACACCGTTGCGGTTGTACGTGTGCATTGGGGCGCGGCACTTCGGACACTGCATCGTCGGCTCAACTCCTCGCCGGTCGTTCCTGCTTCGCATATCGTCAGGACTTCGCGTATCGCCAGGACAAGACTCCGTCCGGCGGCGGCCGGTTGCACCCTACGTCGCAAAATCTTGTGCCGGTTCGCACGGATCGGTGGGGACGGGCCCCATCCGCCCGCATGCCGCCAGGACCATTTCCTCGACCTCGTCCAGGGGGCGGCCGTCCGCGGCGGCCTTCACGATCGCCTGGGCGGCGGTCTGCACGGTCAGCGCCCGGGCCGGGACGTCCAGCGCGGGCCAGGGGTCACCGGCCGCGGGCACGGCGGGACCTTCGGCGGCCCGGTACGCGGTCAGGAACCGGTCCCACTCGCCGGGCGTGAGCAGCCCGCAGGCGTACCAGGCCGCCGGGCGCGCCAGGTCCCAGGCGGGGACGCCGGTGCCCAGGTCGTCGACGTCTATGAGCAGCCAGCGTCCGTCGGGCGCGGGGTGCCGGACGAGCTGGCCGAGGTGCAGGTCGCCGTGGCACAGGGTCGTGGTGCCGGGTGCGGGTGCCTCGGCGCGGGCCCAGCCGGGCAGTGCGTCCCAGGCGCGCAGCACGGTGCCGGCGGCGGGGTGCGGACCGGCGCGGCGGAGGCGTGCGACGGCACGGGCCGCCTTCAGCGGGCCCCGCATGGGCGGCAGGCCGGTTCCCTCGACGGGGGTCCGGTGCAGCCGGGCGAGCAGGTCGCCGGCCGCCTCCCACGGCGCCGCGTCCGGGTCGTCCGGGTCGACGGGACTGCCGTACGGCCAGAACGTGACGAGCCTGCCGTGCAGGGCCACCGGCGCCGGTTCGGCGGGGGCGAGCAGGGTGTCCGGCAGGCGTGCGGCCAGGGACAGGCGCAGGGCGAGTTCGCGCGGGTCCGTGCCGGGCGCGTGGGCCTTGGCGACGGTCTCCTCGTGCCGTACGACGGTGCCGTCGGCGCGGTCGGCGAGCGTGGCGTCCGTCCCGCAGGGGCAGGCGGTGGTCCGCGCGTGGGCGGCGGCTCTGGCTCTGCCGGTCAGCTGGGACACGAGGGTGCTGGCTGTCACGGGGTGAGGGTAGTTGCCGGGGCGAGAGCCTGGGCAGGGCCGGAAGCGGGAGGCGGAAGGTGGGGGCACAGCAATGCCGGCGCAGCTCCCCAGCTGCGCCGGCATCTGTGCCGTCCGCCGCACCCCCGTCCCCACGGGGTTTCATGGATGGATGTCCCCGCCCGGACCGCTCTTCCGGGCCTGGGGTCGCCGCTCAGCGCCCCAGCATCACACCCACGGACGACGCCTGTGTGGCCACCGTCTCCCAGCCGTCGAAGACGAGCAGGAGCAGGGCTGCCAGGGGAAGCGCCATGAGCGTCGCCACCAGGGGGTGACGGCGGCCCTGGCGACGCGGGCGCAGCGTGGCGGCGTACGCCATCCGCTCCCGCGTGCGGAGCACTGTCCGCGATGCCGTGTGGGCCATGGCGCTCTCCTGACCGTTTCGGTTGGCCGTGTGCTGTTGGTCTTGTCGTTCTGTGCAGCGGCGGGTGTCTGACCTCGGGGGACGAGTGCTGCACCCGCCGCTTGACCTCAAATCTAGGTGCCGGGGCGGGCCGGCACGTCATGCCCTCGTACCGAATGCCGGGCCTCCCGGAGGATGAGCCGCGCCGCGGTGAGTACTCCCCAGGGTGGAGACGCGGCCCCGGGTGTCCGGGTCTTCCCGGAGGGGGTGACCGGTCCGCCCGGTTTCTCCGAACCGCCCTCCGTGGGGTGGGCCACCCCCCGAGCGCGTGACTTCGCTCACTTCCGTGACGTCCCGGCGCGCCTCCGCGTTCACGCGGCGGTGCGGTACGGCCGCCACCGCCGCCGACCTGCGCGTCGGGGTGTCCGCGTTCCCCGGCGTGGTCGTCCGCGGACCCCGCCCGGGTCCAACCCCCCTGTCGTCGCGGGCGGTTGGGATCTTGGGCCGTACGTGTCCGGCCCGGTCGAGGTGGAGCTGACCCCGTCTCAAGTGACGCGCCCGACACCGACAATCCGTCGCCGTGAGAGGGCGCGGCCTCTGCGCGCGGGAGGCCGGGGAAACGTAAGCTGTGGCACGTCACAGGACCGGGCAGCGGGGATGAACATGGCGATGATGCGCCTGAGGCGCGAGGACCCGCGCGTCGTCGGCTCGTTCAGGCTTCACCGACGGCTCGGCGCGGGAGGGATGGGAGTTGTCTACCTCGGCTCCGACAAGAAGGGGCAGCGGGTCGCGCTGAAGGTCATCCGGCCCGACCTGGCCGAGGACCAGGAGTTCCGTTCGCGCTTCGCCCGTGAGGTCTCGGCGGCACGGCGGATCCGCGGCGGGTGCACGGCGCGGCTGGTGGCCGCCGACCTGGACGCGGACCGCCCGTGGTTCGCCACGCAGTACGTGCCCGGGCCGTCCCTGCACGACAAGGTCGCCGACGAGGGGCCGCTGTGCGCCGCCGACGTGGCCGCCGTGGGGGCCGCCCTGTCCGAGGGCCTGGTCGCCGTGCACGAGGCCGGGGTCGTGCACCGGGACCTGAAGCCGTCCAACATCCTGCTGTCCCCGAAGGGGCCGCGGATCATCGACTTCGGCATCGCCTGGGCGACGGGCGCCTCGACGCTGACGCACGTCGGCACGGCGGTCGGCTCCCCCGGGTTCCTCGCCCCCGAGCAGGTGCGCGGCGCGGCCGTCACGCCCGCCACGGACGTCTTCTCGCTGGGCGCCACGCTCGCGTACGCGTCGACGGGCGACTCCCCCTTCGGGCACGGCAGTTCCGAGGTGATGCTGTACCGCGTGGTGCACGAGGAACCGCATCTGGACGGCGTGCCCGACGCGCTGGCCCCGCTCATCCGGGCCTGCCTCGCCAAGGACCCCGAAGAACGGCCGAGCACGCTCCAGCTGTCGCTGCGGCTGAAGGAGATCGCCGCCCGTGAGGCGCAGGGCCTCGCCGACGCACGGCCGCCCGCGCCCCGGGCCGGAGACGCGGACCGGCCGACCGGACGGCTTCCCGACGGGCCCCCGGAGCGCGGTCAGCGCCGACCGCAGGGGCAGCAGGGCACTCCCCCGCCGCGCGGCGGCGCCGCGTCCCGCGGGGCCGGTCCGGTGCGCGGCGGGGCCGCCTCAAGGGGCGGGAGCGCGTCGCGTGGCGGATCGGGCTCGCGGGGTGGTTCGGCTTCGCGTGGAGGTTCGGCTTCTCGCGGTGGTTCGGCTTCGCGTGGTGGTTCGGCTTCGCGTGGTGGTTCGGCGTCCCGGTCCGGGGCGCGGCCCACGCCCACGGGCCGTGGCGCGCGCCCGAACAGCGGTGGCCGGCCCGCGCCGCGCAGCGGGACCGGCCGCCGTCCCGGGCCGCGCGCGACGGGAACCGGGCGGCGGCCGGCCAATCCCCGGCTGCTCAGGCAGCGGCTCTTCGTGTTCGTCGTGGTGACGCTGCTCGTGGCGCTGGGCATCGCCGCGGCCCAGGGCTGCCAGGGTCCGGCCCGGGGACTCGGTGACGGGTACGGCGGCGGCGCAGCGCCGAGCCGGCAGGAGCGGGTCGAGCCCGGCCGTCTGCCGGACGGGACGCCGGCGGCGGAGGGGGACGAGGGGACGCGCCGGGAGGGCGCTTCCGGCTAGGGACGGGCCGGGGCCGCTTGGGCGGGGTCGGCTCGGCTCCGGCTCGGGGCGCGGGTGCGGTGCAGGCCGATGGGCGTGCAGGCCGTAGAGGCGCGCAGGCCGTGCCAGGCTACGCCTCCGGGTGGGGGCGTGCAGGCCGTGCCGGGCTACGCTTCCGGGCGGCCCGCTGTCACCGCGTAGAACGCGACCGCCGCTGCCGCGCCGACGTTGAGGGAGTCGACGCCGTGGGACATGGGGATGCGCACCCACTCGTCGGCCGCCCGCAGGGCCCGGGCGGACAGGCCCCCGCCCTCGGCGCCGAGCATCAGGGCCACGCGGTCCATCCGGTGCGGGGCCGTCTCGTCGAGGGTCTTGGCCCGCTCGTCCGGGGTGAGCGCGAGAAGCGTGAAGCCGGCCTCGCGGACCGTCGCCAGGTCCTTCGGCCAGACGTCCAGGCGGGCGTACGGCACGGAGAAGACCGCGCCCATCGAGACCTTCACGCTGCGCCGGTACAAGGGGTCGGCGCAGTCCGGGGAGAGCAGCACCGCGTCGATGCCGAGGGCGGCGGCCGAGCGGAAGACGGCGCCGATGTTGGTGTGGTCGTTGACCGACTCCATGACCACCACGCGGCGGGCGGTGCGCAGCAGGGCGGACGCCGTGGGCAGTGGCTTGCGCTGCATCGAGGCGAGGGCGCCCCGGTGCACGTGGTAGCCGGTGACGCGCTCGGCGAGCTGCGGGTCGACGGTGTAGACGGGCGCCGGGGTCGCGTCGATGACGTCCCGCATGGCGTCGACCCACTTGGCGGACAGCAGCATCGAGCGCATCTCGTAGCCCGCGTCCAGGGCCCGCCGGATGACCTTCTCGCCCTCGGCGATGAACAGGCCCTCGGCCGGTTCGCGGCGGCGGCGCAGGTCGACGTCGGTCAGGCTCGTGTAGTCGTGCAGACGCGGGTCGTCGGGGGTGTCGACGGTGAGGGGATCGGCCACGGGGTGCTGCTGCCTCGTCTGGTTGGTGGGTGGTTGCCGGAAGGGCCGGGGCGGGTCACGCCGACGCGGTGGGGCCCACCTTCACGACCTCGCCGACGACGATGACCGCCGGGGGGCGTACGTCCTCGGCGCGGACCGTCTCCGCGACCGTCGCCAGGGTGGCGTCGACGCGGCGCTGGGCGGCCGTGGTGCCCTCCTGGACGAGGGCGACCGGGGTGTCGGGGGACTTGCCGTGCGCGACGAGCGTGTCGGCGATCCGGCCGATCTTGTCGACGCCCATGAGGATCACCAGCGTGCCGGTGAGCCTGGCCAGCGAGGGCCAGTCCACCAGGGAGCGCTCGTCGTCCGGGGCGACGTGCCCGCTGACCACGGTGAACTCGTGTGCCACGCCCCGGTGCGTGACCGGGATGCCCGCGGCGCCGGGCACCGAGATGGAGCTGGAGATGCCGGGTACCACGGTGTACGGAATCCCCGCCTCGGCCAGCGCCTGCGCCTCCTCCATGCCGCGGCCGAACACGAACGGGTCGCCGCCCTTGAGGCGGACCACCGACTTGCCCTGCTTGGCGTGCTCGATCAGCGCGTTGTTGATGGCCTCCTGCGCCATGAAACGGCCGTACGGGATCTTCGCCGCGTCGATCACCTCGACGTGCGGCGGGAGTTCGGCGAGGAGGTCGCGGGGGCCGAGGCGGTCGGCGATGACGACGTCGGCCTCGGCGAGGAGGCGGCGGCCTCGGACCGTGATCAGGTCCGGGTCGCCCGGTCCGCCGCCGACCAGGGCGACGCCCGCGGTGCGGGTGCGGTGGTGCGGGGCGACGAGCGTGCCGTCGCGCAGGCCCTCCACGACCGCGTCGCGGATGGCGGCGGTGTGGCGCGGGTCGCGGCCCTTGGCGTCGGTGGTGAGCACGGCGACCGTGACGCCCTCGCTGTGGCCGGTCGCCGGGGTCCAGGCCGTCGCGGCGTCGGCGTCGTCGGAGCGCACGCACCAGACGCGGTGCCGTTCGGCCTCCGCCGAGGCGCGGGCGTTCGCCTCGGGGTCGCTGGTGGCGATCAGGGCGTACCAGGCGTCGGCGAGGTCGCCGTCCGCGTACGGGCGCCGCTCCCAGGTGATCTCCCCGGCATCCGCCATCGCCTCGACGGACGGGGTGGCGTCCGGCGACACGAGGAGGACGTCCGCACCGGCCGCGACGAGGGCCGGGAGGCGGCGCTGGGCGACCTGACCGCCGCCGAGGACGACCACTCGGCGGCCGGTGAGGCGGAGGCCTACGGGGTAGGCGGGGTGTTCGGCCATGAGGGTGCGGCTCCTGTTGCGGCGGTGCGGATGCCCTGACGTGCGGATTTTACGGCGCGGGGCGCTGTGGCCGCGCGGGCGGTCCAGTGGCTGGGCAGCGTGGCGGGCGGCGGGTTGGGCCGCGGCGTCCGCAGCGCGGGTTGGGCCGCGGCGTCGGCGGCGGGGTCGGCTGCCCTGACGCCGGCGGCGGGTGCGGCTGGTTCACCGCTGGCGGTGGGGCGGGGCGCTCCGTCGTCGGCGGCGGGTCGGTTGCTCCATCGTCGGCGGTGGGTGCGGCTGGTCCACCGCCGACGGCGGGTTGGGCTGTTCCGTCGTGGGCGGCGGGTCGGCTGCTCCGTCGTCGGCGGCGGTTTCGGCTACTCCGCCGCCGACGGCGGGTGCGGCTGGCTCACCGCTGGCGGTGGGGCGGGGCGCTCCACCGCCGACGGCGGTTGGGCTGCTCCATCGTCGGCGGCGGGGTCCGGGCTGCTCCATCGTCGGCGGCGGGTCGGCTGCTCCGTCGTCGGTGGCGGGTCGGTTGCTCCGTCGTCGGCAGCGGGCTGCCTCGCACGCGGGCCGGGGCACCTACTTCTCGGTCACCCCTGCCGAGTCGAACGTCGCCACCTCGTGCATCGCCCGGGCCGTGCTCTGCACCAGCGGGAGGGCCAGGAGGGCGCCCGTGCCCTCGCCGAGGCGCAGGTCGAGGTCGACCAGCGGGCGCAGGCCCAGCTTGTTCAGGGCCGCCACATGGCCGGGCTCCGCGCTGCGGTGACCGGCGATGCACGCGGCCAGCACCTCCGGGGCGATCGCGCGGGCGACCAGCGCCGCAGCGCCGGCGCTGACGCCGTCCAGGATCACCGGCGTACGCAGGGACGCTCCGCCCAGGAGCAGGCCGACCATGGCGGCGTGCTCGAAGCCGCCGATCGCGGCGAGGACGCCGATCGGGTCGGCCGGGTCGGGCCGGTGCACTTCGAGGGCGCGGCGCACGACCTCCGTCTTGCGGGCGAGGGTCTCGTCGTTGATGCCGGTGCCGCGGCCGGTGACCTCCGCCGGGTCGGCGCCCGTGAACACCGCGATCAGGGCGGCCGACGCGGTCGTGTTGGCGATGCCCATCTCACCGGTCAGCAGGGCCTTGTTGCCGGCGGCCACCAGGTCGCGGGCGGTCTCGATGCCGACCTCGATGGCCTGCTTGGCCTCCTCGCGGGACATGGCGGGACCGGCGGTCATGTCGGACGTACCGGCGCGGATCTTGCGGGGCAGCAGGCCCGGGGTGGCCGGCAGGTCGGCGACCACGCCGACGTCCACGACGCAGACCTCGGCACCGACCTGGTTGGCGAAGGCGTTGCAGACGGCGCCGCCACCGAGGAAGTTGGCCACCATCTGGGCCGTGACCTCCTGCGGCCACGGGGTGACGCCCTGGGCGTGCACGCCGTGGTCACCGGCGAAGATCGCGACGGCGGCGGGCTCCGGGACCGGGGGCGGGCACTTCCGGGACAGGCCGCACAGCTGCGCGGAGATGATCTCCAGCATGCCGAGCGCGCCCGCCGGCTTCGTCATGCGCTTCTGCCGCTCCCACGCCTCGCCGAGCGCTTTGGCGTCCAGCGGGCGGATCTGCGTGACCGTCTCGGCGAGCAGGTCGTGCGGCTCCTCGCCGGGCAGCGCCCGGCGGCCGTACGTCTCCTCGTGCACGACCCAGGACAGCGGGCGGCGCTTGGACCAGCCCGCCTGCATCAGCTCGGGCTCGTCCGGGAACTCGTCCACGTACCCGACGCACAGGTAGGCGACGACCTCCAGGTGCTCGGGCAGGCCGAGGGCGCGGACCATCTCGCGCTCGTCGAAGAAGCTGACCCAGCCGACGCCGAGGCCCTCGGCGCGGGCGGCGAGCCACAGGTTCTCGACGGCGAGGGCGGAGGAGTACGGGGCCATCTGCGGCTGGGTGTGGCGGCCCAGGGTGTGGCGGCCGCCGCGGGTGGGGTCGGCGGTGACGACGATGTTCACCGGGGTGTCGAGGATGGCCTCGATCTTCAGTTCCTTGAACTGCTTGGCCCGGCCCTTGGGGAGGGACTTGGCGTACGCGTCGCGCTGGCGCATGGCCAGTTCGTGCATCGCGCGCCGGGTCTCGGCGGAGCGGATGACCACGAAGTCCCAGGGCTGCGAGTGCCCGACGGACGGCGCGGTGTGGGCGGCCTCCAGGACGCGGAGCAGGACCTCGTGCGGGATGGGGTCGCCGCGGAAGCCGTTGCGGATGTCACGGCGTTCCCGCATGACCTTCAGGACGGCCTCGCGCTCGGCGTCGTCGTAGCCGGGGGCGGCGGGGCCGCTGGACTTGCGCGTCTGTGTCACGGCGCCCGCGCTCTCTTCCTGGCCTTCTTCCCGGCCTTCCCGGCCTTCCTGGTCATCCACGGCGGCCCGGGTGTCCAGGTCGTCGGCGTGCTGGACCAGGTCGGGACCGGCGTGCGGGAGGGCGGCCCCGCGGGCAGCGGGGACGGCGGAGGGCTCCAGGTGCTCGGCGGTGACGTCGGCGGGGGGTGCCACCTCGGTGGGGATCGTGGTCGCCTGCGGCGGGGTCGGGGCAAGGTGCGGGGTGGTCGGCACGGTGCCGTCGACGGGGACGAACTGGCCCACGGGCTGGGGGGAAGCGGGGGCCTGCTGGCCGGTTTGGGCGGCATCCGCGTACGCGAGGTCACCGGCGAGGGAGGACTGAGGGCCCTGCGGGGGCTGGACGGCGTGCGGGGCCTGGGCGGGCCGGCCGGCCATCCCGGGCTGGTGAGCCTCGGCGGGCAGGCCGACCGACGCGGGCTGGGGTTCCGCGTCGGGCTCGGGCTGCCGCGGGTCGTGGTTGATCCACGGGTCCTCGGTCACCTGCACCTCCTGGGGGGACTGCGGATCCTGGTGCTCCGCACCCTGCGCCGCCAACGTGTCGGTGCCGGCGGCGGGGGTGTCCCCCTCGGCGGGCTGCGCGAACTGCGTGACCTGCGCGGGGTCCGCCTCGGCGGCTTCGGGGACTGCCGAGGTGGGGGCGACTGCGGCGGCATCGGGGCTGCCCGGACCGGAGGGCGGTGCGATGTCGGGGTCCTGCGCCGTGAGTGCCGGGGCGGCCTCGACGGTGGAGGGCCCCGGCGGCATGGCGGCTTCGAGGGTTGAGGGCTCCGGGGACACGGCAGCCTCGGAGGCTGAGGGCTCCAGGGACGCGGCGGGCTCGGAGGCTGAGGGCTCCAGGGACGCGGCGGGCTCGGAGACGGACGGCTCCGGAGGCGCGGCGGCCTCGGGAGCGGCGGCATCGAATGCCGGGGTGGCCCCGGGGGCGAGGGCTTCGGCGGCCTGTGCCTGCTCGGGGACATCGACGGGAGCAGGGGGTACGACAGCCTGCGCCTGCTGGGGGACGTCAACCGGGGCAAGGGTCTCAACAGCCTGCGCCTGCCCGGGTGCGTCAACTGGGGCAGGGGCTTCAACCACCTGCGCCTGCCCGGAAGCATCCACCGGGGCGAAGGTCTCGACAGCCTGCGCCTGCTCGGAGGCGTCGGCTTCCGAAGCCAGAGGCTGCTCCGCGGCGGGAGCGTGTCCTATGGCCTCAGCGCCGGGCGCGACGACCTCCTCGGAGGCGGCGGCTGCGGAGACCGGGACCGGCGCAGCGGCAGCCTCATCCGGTACGGCGATCTGTTCAGGGGCAGTCACATCCGGTACGGCGATCTGCTCAGAGGCAGCCACATCCAGTACGGGCGCCTGCTCAGCCGTCGGCTCCTCGGGTACGAGGTTCTGCTCGGACGTGGCCACATCCGGTACGGGCGCCTCCTCAGCCGCGGCCACATCGGTCACCGGGACCTGCCCGGGAGCGGCAGCCTCGGCCGCGACGGCAGCCTCGGACACGACCGGCTCGGGCGCCGGTACGTCCTCCACCGCGACGGCCTCGGCCACGGCAGCCTCGAAGGGCTGCACGCCCTCCGGTGCGCCGGGCTCAAGGGCCGGATCACCCTGGGGCGCGGCCACCTCCGGGTTCTGGGGCAGAACAGGCTCTCCAGGAGCGGACTCGGTGACGAGCGCCCCGCCCTCCACGGGGACGGTCTGCACAGGCTCGGCCTGTCCACCCGCGACGGCCTGACCGGGCTCCGCCTCCGCGAAGACCTCACCGGGCTCGGTCCGGGCCTGGCCGGAAAGCTCCGCGCTCTCCCCTTCCGGGTACGCGACACCCGTACTCGCAGAGGACTGCGCGGGCGCGTCCCCCTGCGCCTCATACCCCCGCGCCGCCCGCGTCACCGCCGCCTCGGCGGCGCCCGGCTCGGGCGGGACAACCGTTTCGGCCGGTCTGGCCTGGGCCTGCCATGCCGGTGCGCCGTGCGAGGGGGCGGCGTCGAGGTACTCCGGGCCGGGCGGGCGGGGCGCGTCCGCGGGGCCGCGGTCGGCGAGGGAGCGGACCGGGCTCGCGGACGTGTTCGGCAGGGGCGGGCCGAGGTGCAGCGGCCGGCGCGGCGGGAGCGATGCCGAGGACACCGGCGGGGCCTGCTGCCCGGTGTCGGGCAGGCGGACGCCGCCGAGGTCGACGAAGCCGCTGTCGCGCCCTGCGGCCTCGTGCGGGCCGGGCTGGTGCACGGCCTCCACGACCGGCTCCGGGGCGGGTGGCGCGACCTCGTTGCCCCAGGGGCTCTGGGCGCCCGGCAGCAGCAAGAGGTCTTCGTCCTGGGCGGTGGTCTCGGAGAGGTAGGCGTACGAGCCGGGCGCGGGGACGCCAGGCTGTTCCACCGTGCCTGCGTTCTCCGGCAGCCCCTCGCCCGGGATCTGGCCGGTGTCGGTCATGCGTACCCCTCGCCCATCGGTTAGTGCTTCTACGACCAGCTCACCCGGAACGGCGCACTGACCGCCCCGCAGTGAGAACGAGCGTGCGTGCCCTGCGGCACGAACGACCCGCCGGAAAAGACGACAAAGCCATTCAGTGGCAATCCATTCAGTGGCATTGTCGCGGTCGTTCCTCCGTCACGACAGCGTGATCCACGACTGGCCGTTGTGGACTGCGCCACGTTGCGCGCCCTCCCGGTCGCTGCCGTACCACACCCGCCCCAAACCGGTCGCGTTGTGGGGACCTTGACCGGCGGGGCGCCGGCGTCCGTGTGGTCCGCAGCAGTCGGCCAGCCTACCGCGCGCGGTACGACAACAGGATCACCGGGACGGTGCCGGGGTCAGCCCGCGCGGACCGGGAGCACGCCGCTGAGCAGGAACGCGACGCTCCGCTCCGTCTCCGTCCAGGCGCGGGTGTCGAGTTCGACGGACTGGAGCAGCGCGCATTCGACGTCGTACCCGTGTTCGGTCAGGTCGCGGCCGACGAGTTCGGCGGCGTCCCGGGTCGCGGCGTGGGTGACGATGCGCTGCGGGCGCCGGTCGGCGACCGCGGAGACGACGGCCGCTCCCCCGCCGCCGACGCGGACGACGTCGGGCTCGGGGAGGTTCTCCAGGGCGTGCGGCGCGGTGCCGTGGACGATGTGGAGCTGGACCCCGAGGCGGCGCGCGGCGGCCTCGGTGCGGGCGCAGGCGGCGGGGTCGCGGTCGACGGCGATGACGGCGGCGCCGGCGCGGGCCGCCTCGACGGCGAACGCGCCGCCGCCGCAGCCGATGTCCCACACGAGGTCGCCGGTCCGCGGTCCGAGGCGGGCGAGTTGGGCGGCGCGCAGCAGGTCGCTCTCGCCCTCGCCGAGCACGCCGTAGGTCTCACCGGGCAGGGTCCAGCCGCGCGGTCCGGTGGCCGGGTCGCGTCCGGCGATCCAGCCGCCGCTCTCGGCGCCGCCGCCGGGGCCGCCGATGACGATGACGACGTTGGGGTCGCGCCAGGTGTGGTCGGCGGCCTTGTCGGAGGTGACGACGCTGACCTGTTCGCGGTCGGTGCCGAGTTCCTCGCAGATGACGAAGGTGCGGTGGACGCCTTCGAGCAGCAGGCCGAGTTCGGCGGGGCCGGCGCCGGGCGAGGTGAGAACGGCGACTTTGGTGTGGGCGCGGCATACGTTGACCGCGCGCCGCAGGGTGCGGGGGTGTGCGACGACCACGTGGGCGTCGTCCCAGGGCATGCCCGCGCGGGCGAAGGCGGCGGCGACGGAGGAGACGGCGGGGACGACCTCGACCTCAAGACCGAACTCGGGTGCGCGCAGGGTCCGTACGACGCCGAAGAAGCCGGGGTCGCCGTCGGCGAGCACGACGGCGGTGCCGCGGTGGGCGGCGATGCGGCGGGCGGCGAGGGCGACGCTGCCGAGGCGGATGCGTTCGGCGCCGCGCGGCACCTCGGGGAGCGACAGGTGGTGGGCGGCGCCCGCGACCAGCGTGGCGGCGCCGAGGGCGGAGCGTGCCGCGGCGGTCAGCGGCGAGCCGTCCCAGCCGATCACCGTGACGCGGTCGGCCATCGTCGTCAGTCTCCAGAAGGTCTGCGCAGGTCGGCTGGACATCCCGCGGGAGCGGGCTTGGTGAGACTACCTGGTGGCGCGGGCGGGGATGTCGTCGCCCGCTGGTTCAGTTCCAGTCGTCGTAGGAGGTGAAACCGCCGGTGTCGGCCAGTTGCTCGGCGACACCGGCGAGGTCCTCGGGGAGCAGGCTCCAGACGATGACGTCGGTGCGCACGTCGGTCCACCCGCCGTCCTCGGTCCTGGCGCGCGCTATCCAGGCGTTGCGCAGGACGCCCTCGCTGATGCAGCCGATCTTCTGGGCCACCTGCTGGGAGGCGGTGTTGTCGGCGGCGGTGCGCAGTTCGAGCCGCTCGAACTTCTGGTCGCTGAACAGCCACTGGGCGGTGGCGAAGGCGGCCTCGGAGGCGTAGCCCTCGCCGCGGGCCCAGGGGGCGATGACGTAGGCGATCTCGCTGGAGCGGACCCGCCAGTCGGTGTGCCGGAGGTGCACGGTGCCGACGAGGCGCTGGGTGAGGAACTCGGTGACGGCGAAGACGATGCCGCGGCCCTCGGTGCGTTCGGCGGGGGCGAGTTCGGTGATCCAGGTGCGGGCGTCGTCCTCGGTGTAGGGGTGGGGCACGGAGGTCCAGGCGGTGACGAGCTCGTCGTTCATCATCTCGGCGAAGGCCTCGATGTCCGGCTCTTCGAGGGGGCGCAGCACCAACCGCTCCGTGCTGATGGAGACGTTGGGGAAGGTGCTCGTCATGCGCCGCTCCGTAACCTTCGGGGACCTTCAGGGGCTGCTGAACTGCCCAGCATGCAGCATCGGGGCCCCCAGCCGCACGACGGGGTCCACTGCCTGTCAGAAAGCGGACCCCGTCCGTGCCGGGCCGCGGGCGGCCGTCAGAAGGAGGCGATGACGGAGCCGGCGTAGGTGTCCTGGATGAACTTCTTGACCTCGGCGGAGGTGAGCAGCTTGGCGAGCTTCTTCACGCGCGGGTCGTCCTCGTTGCCCTTCTTCACGGCGAGGAAGTTGCCGTAGGGGTTGTTCTTCGCGGACTCCAGGACGAGGGCGTCCTTGGAGGGCTCGAGGTCGGACTCGATGGCGTAGTTGCCGTTGACCACGGCGGCGTCCACGTCGTCCAGGGAGCGCGGGGTCTGGGCCGCCTCCAGCTCCTTGAACTTGAGGTTCTTGGGGTTCTTGACGATGTCGGCGGGTGTGGCCTCGTTGCCGACGCCGTCCTTGAGGGTGATGATCCCGTTGTCGGCGAGCAGCTTGAGGGCGCGGGCCTCGTTGACCGTGTCGTTGGGGACGGCGACGGTCGCACCGCTCTTGAGGTCGTCGGCCTTCTTGACCTTGTGGGAGTACAGGCCGAGCGGTTCCAGGTGGACCGTGACGACGGGCACGACGTGGGTGCCGTTCTTCTTGTTGAAGTCGTCGAGGTACGGCTGGTTCTGGAAGTAGTTGGCGCCGACCGAGCCGTCCTCCGTCGCCGTGTTCGGCGTGACGTAGTCGGTGAACTCCCGGACCTCCAGGTCGAGGCCCGCCTTCTTCGCCAGGTTGTCCTTGACGTACGTCAGGATCTCGGCGTGCGGGACGGGGCTCGCGGCGACGACGAGCGGCTTGGAGGTGTCGGTGGCGGCGACCTGGTCCGCGCCGCAGGCGGTGAGCCCGAGGGTGAGGGCTCCGGCGGCGAGGACAGCGGTGGTGACCTTGGTGGTGTTACGCACGAAAAGTGCCTTTCCTGATCGGTGGTGCGACCCCGTCTCGGGTGGTACGGGGAGTCTGTGCAGGGGTGTCAGGCGACCTTGCCGACGTCGGCCGCCGCGGGTCCCCCGGCCTTCAGCAGGCGCAGCCTGGGGGCGGGTCCGGAGCGGGCGCCGCGGCGGTGCAGGGCGCGGGCCGCGTAGTCGCCGGCGAACTGGATGAGGGAGATGACCACCGCGAGGATGGCGACGGTGACCCACATCAGGCCGGATTCGAAGCGCTGGTAGCCGTAGCGGACGGCGAGGTCGCCGAGTCCGCCGCCGCCGACGGTGCCGGCCATGGCGGAGTAGCCGATGAGGGCGATGACGGTGGTCGTGGTGCCGGAGATCAGCGAGGGCAGCGCCTCGGGGACGAGCACCTTGCGGACGATGGTCCAGGCGTTGCCGCCCATCGCCTGCACGGCCTCGACGAGCCCGTGGTCGACTTCGCGTACGGCCGTCTCGACGAGCCGGGCGTAGAAGGGGATGCCGCCGATGGCGAGCGGCACGATCGCGGCCTCGCTGCCGATGGTGGTGCCGGTGACCCAGCGGGTGAAGGTCATCAGGGCGACCATGAGGATGATGAACGGCATGGAGCGGGCGATGTTCACGACCTGCCCGAGGACCTTGTTCAGCACGGCGTTCTGCAGCAGGCCGCCCCGGTCGGTCAGGACGAGCAGGATGCCGACGGGCAGGCCGCCGAGGACCGCGATCAGGGTCGACCAGCCGACCATGACGAGGGTCTCCAGACACGCCTGTTCCAGCAGGGGCTGCATCTCGGACCAGGTCACTTGGCACCTTCCTTCACCAGCAGCTGCTCGGTCTCGCCGACGACGTCGATCTGGAGGCCCTGTTCGCGCAGGAAGCCGATCGGGACGACGTTCTCCTCGTAGCGGCCGGGCAGTTCGATGCGCATCCGGCCGACCTGGAGGCCGCCGACGGTGTCGATGGCGGCACCGAGGATCGATATGTCGATGTTGTAGGTGCGGGCCAGCTGGGAGATGACGGGCCGGGTGGCGGACTCGCCGTGGAAGGTGACGTCCAGGACGGTGCGGTCCTCGGCGGAGGCCTCGCCGCCGACCGGGAAGAGGGCGGCGGCGAGCTGGGAGCCGGGAGTGGCGAGCAGTTCGCTCACGGTGCCGGACTCGACGACGCGGCCGTTCTCCATGAGGGCGGCGGAGTCGCAGATCGACTTGACGACGTCCATCTCGTGGGTGATGAGCAGGACGGTCAGGCCGAGCTGCCGGTTCAGGTCGCGCAGCAGCTGGAGGATGGAGCGGGTGGTCTCTGGGTCGAGGGCGCTGGTGGCCTCGTCGGACAGCAGCACCTTGGGGTCGCCGGCCAGGGCGCGGGCGATGCCGACGCGCTGCTTCTGGCCGCCGGAGAGCTGGGCGGGGTAGGCCTTGGCCTGGTCGGCGAGGCCCACCAGGTCGAGGAGTTCCAGCGCCCTGCGGGAACGTTTCTTCCCTGAGGTGCCGAGGATCTCCAGCGGCAGTTCGACGTTGTCCTGGACGGTCCGCGAGGACAGCAGGTTGAAGTGCTGGAAGACCATGCCGATACGGCTGCGTGCCCGCCGCAGTTCCCTGCCGGCGCGCGGTCCGCGGCCGGCGAGCGCGGTGAGGTCCTGCCCGGCGACGGTGACCGTGCCGGAAGTGGGGCGCTCCAGGAGGTTGACGCAGCGGATGAGGGAGGACTTACCGGCGCCGGACTGGCCGATGACGCCGTACACCTCGCCTTCGCGGACGTGCAGGTCGACGCCGTCCAGGGCGGTGACCTCTCGGCCGCGCGAGCGGTAGACCTTGGTCAGGCCCGATGTGGTGATCACGTGGGTTTCCGTCACTGTCGAGTGCGCGGCGCGGGAGTGGGCGCCGGGCACGGGGCATTGTTCTTCCGGGTTCTGCGGAACGCGGCACGGTTCTCACGAGCGCGGGGTAACCGGGAGAAACCTGTGCGCGGGGCATGGCTCCGCTCCGGCGCGCGGGGCGTACGGGAGAGGAGCGGGCGCTCGCTTCGGGGCGCGAGGCTCAGATGGTGCGGGGGCCCTCTAGAAGGCGCACATTCGGCACATGCGACACAGACAACGAGCACCGGGCGTCGTGGTCGCCTCGGTCGCAGGAATGCGGTCGCTCGTCGTGGTCATGCGATCAGTAAAGCAGACGGACGGTGCTGACCGGGCATCGCCTGTCCGTATGCCGGACAGTGGTGGACACCTGGCCGGGCGCGGGCGGCGAGGACCCTCGATGCGCCGGTGACCTGGGCGGACAGGGCCGGGGACAGGTCGCCGGGAGGCCGGCGCCGAGCGGGTGGGCGGTGGGTGTGGCCAAGGCCACGGAGGTCGCGGCGGCTGCCCGTGGTCCCCGATCAGGCCGCCCCCGGCCCGGGCCGGGGGCGGCCTGATCGGGGACCACGGCCCGTAATAAGGTCACTGCCATGCTTGATGCCCTCACCCTGGCGACCGGCGTCGCCGCGCTGTTGCTCGCCGCCTGGTGCGGCTGGGCCGCCTACCGCGACGAGCCGACGAAGGACTGGCACTTCATCGGGATGGCCGTGGTGACGCTGCTGGCCCTGATCCAGCTGGTGGCCGGCATCGTGCTGCTGGCGCGGGGCGAGGAGCCGGCCCAGGGCACGACGATCTTCGTGGCCTATCTGCTCGGCGCGTTCGCGTGCGTGCCGGCGGCGGCCTTCCTGTCGCTGGCGGAGCGGACCCGGTGGGGCTCGGTGACGGTCGCCGCCGCCGGTGTCGTCCTCGCCGTGCTCGAAGTGCGGCTGTACGACATCTGGGGAGGCTGAGGTGGCCGGGAAGAGGCTCATCGGCGGGCCGGGCATGCTGCTGGTCTGGCTGTACGGCGTGATGGTCGTCGGCGCGGTGTCGCGGTCGGCGTACCAGATCGCGACGGAGTTCGACCGGGCGCCGCTGGCCTACTCGCTGTCGGCGGTGGCGGGGCTGGTGTACGGGTTCATCACGTACTCGCTGGTGCGGGGCGGGGAGACGGCCCGACGGGCGGCGTTGGTGTGCTGCGTGGCCGAGCTGCTCGGCGTACTGGTCGTGGGAACGTGGACGGTGTGGGAACCGTCCGCGTTCCCCGACGCGACCGTGTGGTCGGACTACGGGATGGGGTACCTGTTCATCCCGGTGCTGCTGCCGGTGTCGGCGATCTACTGGCTGCGGAAGGCGCGTGCCGCCGAGCCGCACGCCGCCTGAGCGGCACGCCGCCCCGCCGCGGAAAGACACGGCCGTCTCGCCCGTCCGGCCTGCAAAGACACGGGCGTCTCGCCGCCCCGGTGGCGGGCGCGGCGGGCGTCAGGCCGTCTGGGCGTACGCCTCGGCCCGCTTCTCCAGGACGATCATTGGTACGCCGTCCGTGCCCTGCGCGGTGCCCACCGCCTCGTAGCCGACCTTGCGGTAGAGGTTGAGGTTGCCCTCGCTGCGGTGGCCGGTGTGCAGGCGGAACGTCGTCGCGCCGCGCTCGTCCCTGAGGGCCGCCTCGGCCGCCTTCAGGAGGCGGGCGCCGATGCCGTGGCCTTGGAGGCGGGGGTGGACGCACAGCTTGCCGATGGCGGCGGCGCCGTCCTCGGTGACCCGGCCGCGCACCGAGCCGACCACCTCGTCGCCGAGGCGGGCCACGAAGACGCAGTCCGCGGCGACCTCCTCGCGCACCGAGTCGAGGGTCTGGACGAGCGGGTCGATGCGGTAGTTCCCGTACAGCGCGGCCTCGCTCTGGAAGCAGAGGTACTGCAGCCTGAAGATCTGCTCCGCGTCCTGCTCGGTCGCCGCAGAGATGGTCACGCTCATGCCCATGTGCGCACGCCTCCCGCTCATCTGATCGCCGGTTGTCCCTCACTCCTATCCCCGGACTCGGCGGGCCGCAACCTCCGCTGTGAGCAATCACCGCGGACATCCCAGGCATCCGGAACGTTCCGGTCCAAGACTGGCCTGTGAGATAGCCAACGTACGGCCGTGGAGGGGGTGGACGCGGCCGCCCGGGCGGTGGGCTGCCCGGGCGGCCGGAGGTCGCCCCGGCCGGGGCGGGGCGGCTCAGCCGTTGAGGAAGTCCTCGCGGGCCAGCAGGCCGGTGTCCGGGTGGTCCGTGAAGACTCCGTCGATGCCGGTGGCGAAGTAGGCCCGGTAGGCGCCGAACACGTCGCCGTAGGCGTCCGCGTCGGTGCCCCTGCGGAAGTCCGCGGGCAGGAACGGATTCTCGTTGCGCAGGGTGTACGGGTGCAGGAGGAGGCCCGCCGCGTGCGCGTCCCGGACGAGGGTGGTCGGCCGGGTCAGCCTGCCGCTCGCGTCCTTGGGTATGACCAGGTCGAGGGTCGGGCCGATGCCCTGGGCGTAGGAGGCGATCTCCCGCAGGCCCTCGGGGGTGATCAGGTCGGCGACGGTGCGCGGGTCGCCGTTCTCCCGGAAGTCCCAGGGGCGGCTGCTCGCGCCGGACAGCAGGACCACCAGCGGGTTGGCGACGAGCCCGCTCAGGCGCTGGATGCTGGTCGGCTCGAAGGACTGCAGGATGACCGGCGAGTTCTTCCGGTCCTTGCCGTGCCGGCGCAGCACCCTGGCGACCCGCTCCTCCAGGCCGAGGCCCAGCTTGCGGAAGTAGGTGGGGTGCTTGAGCTCGGGGTAGATCCACACCTGCTTGCCGGTCTCGCGGGTCTGCTCGTCCTGCCAGTCCAGCACCTCCTCGAAGGTGGGGATCTCCCAGCGGCCGTCGTAGAGGGTGTTGTGCGGGCGGTTGACGGGGATGCGCTCCTTGGCCCGCAGGGTCTTCAGCTCGGCGAGCGTGAAGTCCTCGGTGAACCAGCCCGTGGTGGAGACGCCGTCGAGGAGCTTGGTCCTCTTCCGGTCGGCGAACTCGGGGTGGTTCGCGACGTCGGTGGTGCCACCGATCTCCGGCTCGTGGCGGCAGACGAGGTGGCCGTCCTTGGTGGGCACCAAGTCGCCGGCCTCGACGATGTCGGCGCCCATGTCGAGGGCGTGTTGGTAGGCGGCGAGGGTGTGCTCGGGACGGTAGCCGCTGGCCCCGCGGTGCCCGATGATCGTCGGGACGGGCAGGCTGCGCAGCCCGCCGCCGCGCGCGGCCCCGGCGGCTCGCGCGGTGCCGGACAGTCCGAGGACCGCTCCGCCCGCCCCGAGCATCGCCGCGCCGAGCAGCGCGCGCCGCCCGGTACCGCCCGTCCGCTCGTCCGATTCCTGCGTTCCCATGAGCGCCTCCTGCCGTGCCGTCTGTCGTCGGTGCGGGCCGATCGTAGGGGCGTGCGCGTGACGTGCGGGAGACGTACGGCGGAACACGCGGGTGCTGCGGGATGTCTCCTGATGGCTCCCGATGTCGTGCCCCGAGGCGGATGTGACGGACGGTCCGGTCGGGGGCGGCCGGGTCCGGACACGGGCGGACATGCCCGGACACGGGGTTGGGCGCGGCGCGGCGGGGAACCCGGGCGGTGTGCCCCCGGGCGACGTCCGTCACACGTGACGGCCGTGTTGCGTCCCGCCGTCGGCACGCCCCCGCAGGTGAACGTGCGTCAACGCGGCGTAAGACCCCGGTGACATCCGATGTGCCCGATGTGCGCGACCCCGGGGGCCGCGAGTAATGTCCTCACCTGCACAGACTCATACAGCGTCCGTTGACCCCGGAGGGCCCGTTGTCCCGCTTCGCGCTCATCAAGGCAGTGCTCGGCCCGATCATGCGGCTGATGTTCCGCCCCCAGGTGGAGGGCATGGAGCACATTCCCGGCGACGGGCCCGTCATTCTGGCCGGCAACCATCTGACGTTCATCGACTCGATGGTCCTGCCGCTGGTCTGCGACCGGCAGGTGTTCTTCATCGGCAAGGACGAGTACGTCACCGGCAAGGGTCTCAAGGGCCGGCTGATGGCCTGGTTCTTCACCGGCGTCGGCATGATCCCCGTCGACCGCGACGGCGGCCGGGGCGGTGTCGCGGCGCTGATGACCGGCCGGCGGGTGCTGGAGGAGGGCAAGGTCTTCGGCATCTACCCGGAGGGCACCCGCTCCCCCGACGGCCGTCTGTACCGGGGCCGTACCGGCATCGCCCGGCTCACGCTGATGACCGGGGCGCCCGTGGTGCCGTTCGCCATGATCGGCACGGACAAGCTTCAGCCGGGCGGGGCGGGGTTGCCGCGGCCGGGGAAGGTGACGGTGCGGTTCGGTGAGGCGATGGAGTTCTCCCGGTACGAGGGGATGGACCGGGACCGCTATGTGCTGCGGGCTGTCACCGACTCCGTGATGGCCGAGGTGATGCGGTTGTCCGGGCAGGAGTACGTGGACATGTACGCGAGCAAGGCGAAGGCGGCCTAGCTTTCTGGCGCCGGGCGGGAGGTCGGGGGCGTGCGGGTTGTGGTTGGCGCGCGGTTTCCCGCGCCCCCTTTTGGGGCGGTCAGGGAGTGTGGTCCAGGCGTTGGTCCCTGAGGAGGAACCAGGCCGCTGCCGAGGCGGCCAGGAGGACCGTCGCGCCTGCGCCTGCCGCCAGGGTGAGGCCGTCGACGAAGGCCTCCCGGGCCGACGCCAGCAGGGCCCCGGCGGTGTCCGGGGGTAGTGTCCGGGCCGCCTCCACCGCGCCGCCCAGGGACTCGTGGGCCCCGGCCGGTGTACCCGCCGGGCCGGAGAAGCCCCGGTAGACGCCGGTGACGATCGAGCCGAGTACGGCGATGCCCAGGGCGGCGCCGAGTTCGTACGCCGTCTCGGAGACCGCGGACGCCGCGCCCGCCTGTTCCTTGGGGACGGACGACAGGATGACGTCGGCGGTGACCGTGAACGAGAAGCCCGCGCCGATGCCGACGAACAGCAGCACGGTCCCGATCAGCGGGTAGCCGGTGGAGTGGTCGACCACGGTGAGCGCGGCCAGGGAGAGGCCGACGGCCGCGAGCCCGCCGGAGACCACGGCCCGCACGGAGAAGCGCCGGGCCGCCCGGCCCGCGACCAGACCGGCCGCCACCGCCCCGATCGCGGCGGGCAGTTCGGCGAGGCCCGCCTCGAACGGGCCCCGGCCCTGGACGAGTTGCAGGTACTGGGAGAGGAAGAACACCAGGCCGGACAGGCCGAGGATGGTCAGCAGGTCGGCCAGCACCGCGCCGCTGAAACCGCGGTGGGCGAACAGCCGCATGTCCAGGAGCGGTTTCGGCAGGGTGAGCTGGCGCCGCACGAAGCCGTAGAGGGCGGCGGCGCCGAGCAGACCGGCGGTGAGCGCTCCTGGGGCGAGGCCGTGCGCGGCGGTCTCCTTCACCGCGTACACGATGCCGACCATGCCGGCCAGCGACAGGACGACGCCGCGCAGGTCCCACGGGCCGGGGTCCGGATCGCGCGACTCGGGCAGCAGCCTGGCGCCCACCACGACGAGGACCGCCATCACCGGCAGGTTGATGAGGAAGACCGAGCCCCACCAGAAGTGCTCCAGCAGGAACCCGCCCGCGACGGGGCCGACGGCCGTGCCGGCGGAGGCGGTCGCGCCCCATATGCCGACAGCGAGGCTGCGCTCGCGCGGGTCGTGGAAGATGTTGCGGATGAGCGCCAGGGTGGCCGGCATCAGCGTCGCGCCCGCGACACCGAGCAGGGCCCGGGCGAGGATCATCAGCTCGGGTGTCGACGCGTAGGCGTTGAGAACGGAGACCGCGCCGAATGCGGTGGCGCCGACGAGCAGGATCCGCTTGCGGCCGATGCGGTCGCCGAGGCCGCCCATGGAGACCAGCAGTCCGGCGATGACGAACGAGTAGACGTCGCCGATCCACAGCAGCTGGGTGCCGGTGGGCGCGAGGTCCTCGCTGATGTAGGGGGTCGCCAGGCCGAGCACGGTCGCGTCGACGGCCACCAGCAGCACGGCCAGCACGAGGACGGACAGCGCGAGCCAGCGGCCCGGGCGCTGCACCGCCTCCGTCGGGTCGGCCGGCCGCAGGGTGCTGCTCATGATTCCTCTCTCCGTGTCGCACCGCCGAGCAGCAGCTCGACGATCATGTGGGTGAAGTCCTTGCCGGCCACACGGCCCTCGGACACGGCCCAGGCGGCGGAGGCCAGCAGGCCGTACAGGGCCTCGGTGAGCCAGGCCGGGGTCAGGTCGATGCGGAACTCGCCGCTGAGCTGGCCGCGCCGGAACAGCGCCTCGATGCGCTCGTCGAGCCGGGACCAGCCCGCGTTGCGCTGCTCGCCCTCGAAGAGCTGGTTCTCGGAGTAGAGGAAGGCGAGCAGTCCGGCGGCCGGTTCGAGGGCGTGCACCAGGCGCCGTACGGCGTCGCCGGCGGGCCCTTCGTCGGGGCGGGCCGCGTCCAGTGCCGCCTCGCACTCGGCGATGCCGAGGGCCTCCAGCGCGCGGACGAGCGCGTCGCGCCCGGCGAACTGCCGGTGCAGGGTGGCCCGGCTGATGCCGGCGGCCTTGGCCACCTCGTCCATGGTCGCGGTGGACTTGCGGCTCAGCAGGGCCGCGGCGGTGCGCAGCACGTGATCACGATCGACAGCCATGAGACAACCATAACCTATATGAGACATCAATGTCTCATACGGGGTACGTGCGTCTCATCCACGGTGAGGAACGGGCGATCTTGGCGCTCAGCGCCAGGGCAGCTGTCCGCGTCGCTCCCAGTACGCGGCCGGGTCCTCGGTGAGGGTGGCGAGCCGGGACAGGCGGTCGTCGTCCAGGTCGACGACCGCGGCGTGCAGGTTCGAGGCCAGCTGGCCGACGGTCGCGGCGCCGGACAGGACGACACCGGCCCACGGCCGGCTCAGGACGAACGCCAGCGCGACCGCGTCGCAGCCCTGGCCGGTCTCCTGGGCGACGGCCCGCAGCGCGTCCGGGGCGTGCGGGGCGGCGAGCCTGCCGTTGGCCATGGCCTCCTTCACGATCACGGTGAGCCCGGCGGCGTGCGCCTCGGCGAGCGCGGGCTCCGCCGAGGTCTCCAGGAGGTTGTACGTGGACTGGACCGTACGGAACAGGGGGTTGCCGTCGACGGTCACCTCCAGCGCGGCGCGGATCGCGTCGGCCTGGGCGGGGCCGCTGGTGGAGAAGCCGACGCTGACGCCCTGCCCGGCGGCCTCGGCGAGGCGGGCGTGCAGGTCCTTGTCGGTGAGGGCGGGGCTGTCCGGTGTCACCGAGTGGATCTGGTAGAGGTCGAGCCGCCTGCCGAGCAGGGCGTCGGTCTCGGCGCGCTGCCGCTCGTACGTGGCGAGGGAGTGGTCCTTGACCTCGTGCCGCTCGGCGTCCGTGGACCAGCCGGCGGTGTAGGTGTAGCCCCACTTGCTGCCGATCACCACGTCGTTCACGGCCGGGTGGGCCTGGAGCCAGGAGGCGAGGAACTCCTCGGAGCGGCCGTAGGAGCGGGCGGCGTCGAAGTAGCGCACGCCCTGCGCGTAGGCGGCTTCGAGGAGTTCGTGGGTGCGCTCGCGCAGGGCTTCGACGCTGCGGTCCTCTCCGAGGTCCCGGTCCCGGCCGAGGGTGAGGTACCCGGGGCGGCCGACGGCGGCGAGGCCCAGGCCGATGTGGCAGGTCGGGGTCGTCGCTGAGGCGAGGCGGGCGAAGGGCATCGCGGGCTCCGTTCGGTCGGCTCCGGTACGGCTTCGACCAACGTAACCCCTGATGGCCTGCGCCCCCGGCGCCCGGTTCGTCCGGTGCGCCGGGGGCGCGGATGTTCTCAGCGTCGTGCCGCGCGGTTCCCCGCGTCCCTGTCGGGGTGCTGCCCCTCAGTCCTGCTTCTTCGCCGACGCCCACGCGTGCTGGGCGGCCACGTCCGCCTTCACCTCCGCGAGCTGGACGGCGACCGCCTCGGGTGCCGTACCGCCGCGGCCGTTGCGGGAGGCCAGGGCGCCCCGCACGGTGAGGACGGTGCGCACCTCGGGGGTCAGGTGGGAGGAGATCTTGGCGAACTGCTCGTCGGTCAGCTCGTCCAGTTCCTTGCCCTCGGCCTCCGCGGCCTTCACGCACTCGCCGGCGACCTCGTGCGCGACGCGGAACGGCACGCCCTGGCGGACCAGCCACTCGGCGATGTCGGTGGCGAGGGAGAACCCGGCCGGGGCCAGCTCCTCCATGCGCTCGCGGTGCACCGTGAGGGTGGCCATCATGCCGGTGAAGGCCGGGAGCAGGACCTCCAGCTGGTCGACGGAGTCGAAGACCGGCTCCTTGTCCTCCTGGAGGTCGCGGTTGTACGCCAGCGGCAGGGCCTTCAGCGTCGCCATCAGACCGGTGAGGTTGCCGATGAGGCGGCCGGACTTGCCGCGCGCCAGCTCGGCGATGTCCGGGTTCTTCTTCTGCGGCATGATCGAGGAGCCGGTGGAGAAGGCGTCGTGCAGGGTCACGAAGGAGAACTCCTTCGTGTTCCAGATGATGACCTCCTCGGCGATCCGGGAGACGTTCACGCCGATCATCGCGGTGATGAAGGCGAACTCGGCGACGAAGTCGCGGGAGGCCGTGCCGTCGATGGAGTTGGCCGAGCTGCCGTGCTCGAAGCCGAGGTCCTTCGCCACCGCCTCCGGGTCCAGGCCGAGGGAGGAACCGGCCAGGGCGCCCGAGCCGTACGGCGACACGGCCGTCCGCTCGTCCCACTGGCGCAGCCGCTCGGCGTCCCGGGACAGGGACTGCACGTGCGCGAGGACGTGGTGGGCGAACAGCACCGGCTGGGCGTGCTGGAGGTGGGTGCGTCCCGGCATGGCGACGTCGGGGTGGGCCTCGGCGAGGCCGATCAGGGCGTCCTGGAGGTCGGCGATCAGGCCGCCGATGACGCGGGCGTGGTCGCGCAGGTACATCCGGAACAGGGTCGCCACCTGGTCGTTGCGCGAGCGGCCGGCGCGCAGCTTGCCGCCGAGGTCGGGGCCGAGGCGCTCCAGCAGGCCGCGCTCCAGGGCGGTGTGGACGTCCTCGTCGGCGATGGTGCCCACGAACTCGCCCGACGCCACGTCCGCCTCGAGCCGGTCCAGCCCTTCGATCATCCGGGTGAGCTCGTCCTCGGTGAGCAGGCCCGCCTTGTGCAGCACGCGCGCGTGGGCGCGCGAGCCGGCGATGTCGTAGGGCGCGAGCCGCCAGTCGAAGTGGACGGACGCGGACAGCTTCGCCAGGGCCTCGGCGGGACCGTCGGCGAAACGGCCGCCCCAGAGCCGTACGTCACCGCTGTTGCTGCTCACTTGCGTGCTCCTCGGAAAAGATGGCGATGTGCGACCGCCTCCCCACTCTCGGCAAGCGGGGAGGCGGCTGTCAGGCTAGTGCGTGTGAGGGACCGTCAGGCCGTTACGCGAGGTCGCGCTTGGCCGCGATCTTCGACGACAGGCTGTAGATGTCGATGAAGCCCTTGGCCGCGGCCTGGTCGAAGGTGTCGCCCGTGTCGTACGTGGCCAGGTTGAAGTCGTACAGGGACGACTCGGAGCGCCGGCCGGTGACGACCGCGCGGCCGCCGTGCAGGGTCATCCGGATGTCGCCGGTGACGTGCTGGTTGGCCTCGTTGACGAAGCCGTCCAGGGCGCGCTTGAGCGGGGAGAACCACAGGCCGTCGTAGACCAGCTCGCTCCAGCGCTGCTCGACCTGCCGCTTGTAGCGGGCCAGTTCGCGCTCGACGGTGACGTTCTCCAGCTCCTGGTGGGCGGTGATCAGGGCGATCGCGCCGGGAGCCTCGTAGACCTCGCGGGACTTGATGCCGACGAGGCGGTCCTCGACCATGTCGATCCGGCCGACGCCCTGGGCGCCGGCGCGCTCGTTGAGCTGCTGGATGGCCTGCAGGACGGTGACGGGCCTGCCGTCGATGGCGACCGGGACGCCTTCCTTGAAGGAGATGATCACCTCGTCGGCCTCGCGGGCGGCGGCCGGGTTCTGCGTGTACTCGTAGATGTCCTCGATCGGGGCGTTCCAGATGTCCTCGAGGAAGCCGGTCTCGATGGCGCGGCCGAAGACGTTCTGGTCGATGGAGTACGGCGACTTCTTGGTGGTCGCGATAGGCAGGCCCTTGTCCTCGCAGAAGGCGATGGCCTTGTCGCGGGTCATGGCGTAGTCGCGGACCGGGGCGATGCACTTGAGGTCGGGGGCGAGGGCGACGATGCCGGCCTCGAACCGCACCTGGTCGTTGCCCTTGCCAGTGCAGCCGTGGGCGACGGTGGTGGCGCCGTGCTTCTGCGCGGCGGCGACGAGGTGCTTGACGATCGTCGGCCGGGACAGCGCGGAGACCAGCGGGTAGCGGTCCATGTAGAGGGCGTTGGCCTTGATCGCCGGGAGGCAGTACTCCTCGGCGAACTCGTCCTTGGCGTCCGCGACCTCGGCCTCGACGGCACCGCAGGCGAGCGCGCGCTTGCGGATCACGTCCAGGTCCTCGCCGCCCTGGCCAACGTCGACCGCAACGGCGATGACCTCGGCGCCCGTCTCCTCGGCGATCCAGCCGATGGCGACGGAGGTGTCCAGACCGCCTGAGTAGGCGAGTACGACGCGCTCGGTCACGGGTTTCTCCTCACAGTGCATTCGCTGATATGCATGAGTATGCAGTGCTCCGCATGATTCGTCAATCCAGCCCGTCCGGGTCAGTCCGCGGACCCGGACGCGGGCCCGCCCCCGGCCCCGGCCCCGGTCCCTGCCGCCCATTCCTTAGACAGCCAAAAGGTTCGCCTGCATAATCGTTAGATATGGGAAAGACCTATGACCGCATAGACGGCAGACTCCGCACCTTCATCGAGTCGCAGCCCGTGTTCTTCACCGCCACCGCGCCGCTCTCCGCCGACGGCACCGTCAACCTCTCCCCCAAAGGCCTCAAGGGCTCCTTCGCCGTGCTGGACGAGCACACCGTGGCCTACCTCGACTTCGCCGGCTCCCATGCCGAGACCATCGCGCACCTGCGGGAGAACGGCCGCATCACCCTGATGTGGTGCGCCTTCCAGGGCCCGCCGAACATCGTCCGGGTGCACGGCCGCGGCGAGCCGGTCTTCCGCGACGACCCGCGCTTCGGGGACCTCCTCGCCCGCTTCCCGGACATCGACCCGGCCCAGCACGGCCTGCGCGCGGTCGTCGTCGTGACCGCCGACCTCGTCCGCGACTCGTGCGGCTACGCCGTGCCGTACATGACGTACGACGAGGACCGCGACCTGCACCGCAGGCGCTTCGCGCGCGAGGACGACACCTCGCTGAGCGCGTACTTCGCCCGGAAGGACCACATCGCCACCAGCCTGGACGGCCTACCCGGGCTGCCGCTGCCGCTGCCGCCCTCTACCGTCTGAGCCATGCGCCCCGGTGTCGTCGCCGCCCTCGCCCTCGCCTCCTCGGTCCTGCTCCTGCTGGGCGCCGCGCCGCCCGGCGAGGGTCCGCCGCCGCTGCCGGCCCGGATGGCGGACACCGGCGGCGGCACCCAGCTGATCACCGCGCGGGCACCCGGCACCGCCTCGACGTCGGGCACGGTCACCTGGTGGGACCTGCGGGACGGGCGCTGGACGCGGGCCGGTTCGGCGCCCGCCCGCTTCGGGGCCAACGGCCTCACCGAGGGCTCCTCGCGCAAGCAGGGCACCAGGACCACCCCGACCGGCCTGTACGACCTGCCGTACGCCTTCGGCATCAGGGCGGCCCCGCCCGGGACGGCGTACCCCTACCGCCGGGTGCGCGAGGACTCCTGGTGGTGCCAGGACAACGCCTCCCGCTCCTACAACCGCTGGACCGAGCCCCGCGTGGCCGACTGCCGGGCCGCCCACGCCGAGCACCTGATCACCTACGGCACGCAGTACGCGCACGCCCTCGTCATCGGCTTCAACTACGAACGCCCGGTGCGCGGGCGCGGCGCCGGCATCTTCCTCCACGTCAACGGCCACGGCGCGACGGAGGGCTGCGTCTCGGTCCCCCCGGACGCGATGCGCCGCATCCTGAGCTGGGCGGACCCTGCGGCCCGCCCGCACATCGCGATCGGGACGGAGGGGGGAGGGACGGCCATCACGCGGTACTGACCGGCGCCGGCCGAGCCGGCCCGGCGCCGGATCGCCTCCTTGGGTCGCGCGACGGGCAGGCGCCGCGCCGCTGGAGCGACCGTGAAGTGGACCGCGTGCGGCGGGCGTTGCGGCGGGTCGCGGTGTGCTGCTGCGGGGGGATCGTGCTCGCGGCAGGGGCGGTCGCCGTCGCCTGGGTCGGCCACCGAGTCCCCTGCCCCGCGCAGGGATGAGACCTCCTCGAGGGACCGCACCGGCACGACCGCCCGCAGGCGCAGCAGTCCGCCCTAGTGCCCGTTCTGCGCCAGCCGCAGCAAATGGTCGGCCAGGGCCTGACCCCCCGTCGGCTCGCGTGAGATCAGCAGCAGTGTGTCGTCGCCGGCGATCGTGCCCAGGATGTCGTGCAGCTCCGCCTGGTCGATCGCCGAGGCGAGGAACTGCGCGGCACCCGGCGGGGTCCGCAGGACCACGAGGTTCGCGGACGCCTCCGCGGAGATCAGCAGCTCCTGCGACAGCCGCCGCATCCGCTCCTCCTTCGCGGACTCCCCGAGCGGGGCCCGCGGCGTGCGGAAACCGCCCTCGCTCGGTACCGCGTAGATGAGGTCGCCGTCGGTGTTGCGGATCTTCACCGCGTTCAGCTCGTCCAGGTCGCGGCTGAGCGTCGCCTGCGTGACGGTCAGCCCGTCGTCGGCGAGCAGCTTCGCCAGCTGGCTCTGCGAGCGCACCGGCTGCCGGTTGAGGATGTCCACGATCCGGCGGTGGCGTGCGGTGCGGGTCTGCGGCACGGCAGGCCCGCCGTTGTGCTCGTGGTCCTGCGCCTGGCTCATCGTCGTCTCATTCTCCGGATCATCTTTCCCCGTCGGCCCCGTGGGCCCTGTCGGCCCCCTCCAGGGCCTGGTCGAGGATGCCGGGCAGCGCCCGGAGGAAGGCGTCCACCTCGTCGTCGCGCAGGTTCAGCGGCGGCATCAGCCGTACGACATCGGGGGCGGGCGCGTTCACCAGGAGACCGGCGTCCTGAGCCGCCTGCTGCACCTTGGGGGCGAGCGGCTCGGTGAGCACGATACCCAGGAGCAGGCCCGCGCCCCGGACATGGTCGGTCAACCGGTGGCCGAGGGCCTCGATCCCGTCGCGCAGCTTCTCGCTCTGCCGCTTGACGTTCTCCAGCAGTCCCTCGTTGTCGATGGTGTCGAGGACGGCGAGCCCGGCGGCGCAGGCGACGGGGTTGCCGCCGAACGTGGTGCCGTGGTGGCCCGGCCGGAGCAGGTCGGCGGCCCGGCCGAAGGCGACGGTGGCGCCGAGCGGCAGCCCGCCGCCGAGCTGCTTGGCGAGGGTGACGACGTCGGGCAGGACGCCCTCGTGGGCCTGGTACTCGAACCAGTGCCCGGTGCGGCCGATGCCGGTCTGCACCTCGTCCAGGACGAGCAGCGCGCCGGTCGCCGCGGTGATCGCGCGGGCGGCCTTGAGGTAGCCGGAGGGCGGGACGACGACGCCGTTCTCGCCCTGCACCGGCTCGATGATCACGAGCGCGGTGTCCTCGGTGACCGCGGCGGCCAGTGCCTGCGCGTCGCCGTACGGCACGTGCGTGACGTCGCCGGGCAGCGGCAGGAACGGGTCCCGCTTGCCGGGCTGGCCGGTCAGCGCGAGGGCGCCCATGGTCCGGCCGTGGAAGCCGCCGTCGGTGGCGACGGCATGGGTGCGGCCGGTGAGCCGGCCCATCTTGAACGCGGCCTCGTTGGCCTCCGCGCCGGAGTTGCAGAAGAAGACCCTGCCGTCCCGGCCGAACAGCCGCAGCAGCCGCTCGGCGAGCGCGACGGTCGGCTCGGCCATGAAGAAGTTGGAGATGTGGCCGAGGGAGCCGATCTGCCGGGTGACGGCCTCCACGACGGCCGGGTGGGCGTGGCCGAGCGCGTTGGTGGCGATGCCGCCGACGAAGTCGAGGTACGCGTTGCCCTCGGCGTCCCACACCCTGGTGCCGGCGCCGCGCACCAGGGGCAGCCGGGGGGTGCCGTAGTTGTTCATGAGCGCGCCCTGCCACCGCGCGCTCAGTTCCTGGTTGCTCATGACGGCTCCCCCTCGTGCTCGTCGGGCACGACCATCGTTCCGATGCCCTCGTCGGTGAAGATCTCCAGCAGGATCGAGTGCTGGACCCGCCCGTCGAGGACGCGGGCGGTGTTCACGCCGCCCCGGACGGCGTGCAGGCAGCCCTCCATCTTGGGCACCATCCCGGAGGACAGCTCCGGCAGGAGCTTCTCCAGCTGGGCCGCGGTGAGGCGGCTGATCACCTCGTCGGAGTTCGGCCAGTCCTCGTAGAGGCCCTCGACGTCCGTGAGGACCATGAGGGTTTCGGCGCCCAGCGCGGCAGCGAGTGCCGCGGCCGCCGTATCGGCGTTGACGTTGTAGACGTGTCCGTCGTCCTCGGAGCGGGCGATCGACGAGACGACCGGGATGCGGCCGTCGGCCAGCAGCGCCTCGATGGCGCCCGTGTCGATCCCGGTGATCTCGCCGACCCGGCCGATGTCGACCGGCTCGCCATCGATCCGGGGCCGGTGGCGGGTGGCGGTGATGGTGTGCGCGTCCTCGCCGGTGAGGCCCACGGCGAACGGTCCGTGCCGGTTGAGCAGCCCGACCAGCTCGCGCTGCACCTGCCCGGCGAGCACCATCCGTACGACGTCCATGGCCTCCTCGCTGGTGACGCGCAGGCCGGCCCGGAACTCGCTGACGATGCCGTGCCGGTCGAGGGCGGCGCTGATCTGCGGGCCGCCGCCGTGCACGACGACCGGCCGGAGCCCGGCGTGCCGCAGGAAGACGACGTCCTGTGCGAAGGCGGCCTTCAGCTCCTCGTCGACCATGGCGTTGCCGCCGAACTTGATGACGACGATCTTCCCGTGGTGCCGGGTGAGCCAGGGCAGCGCCTCGATGAGGATCTGGGCCTTGGGCAGGGCGGTGTGCTTGCGGGTGCTCATGAGGAGTAGGCGCTGTTCTCGTGGACGTAGTCGGCGGTGAGGTCGTTGGTCCAGATGGTGGCCGTTTCGGAGCCCGCGGCGAGGTCGGCGACGATGTGCACCTCCCGGTAGCGCATGTCGACCTTCTCGCGGTCCTCGCCGACGGAGCCGTTCTTGCAGACCCAGACGCCGTTGATGGCGACGTTCAGCCGGTCCGGCTCGAAGGCGGCGGTCGTGGTGCCGATGGCGGACAGGACGCGGCCCCAGTTGGGGTCCTCGCCGTGGATCGCGCACTTGAGGAGGTTGTTGCGGGCGATGGAGCGGCCCACCTCGACGGCGTCGGCCTCGGTCCCGGCGCCCACCACCTCGACCTTGATGTCCTTGCTGGCGCCCTCCGCGTCCCGGATGAGCTGCCGGCCGAGGTCGTCGCAGACGGCCCGTACGGCCTCGGCGAAGGCGTCCTGGTCGGGAATGATCCCGGAGGCGCCGGAGGCCAGCAGCAGCACGGTGTCGTTGGTGGACATGCAGCCGTCGGAGTCGACGCGGTCGAAGGTGACCCGGGTGGCCGCGCGCAGCGCCCGGTCGAGCGCTGCGGACTCCAGGTCGGCGTCCGTGGTGAGGACGACCAGCATGGTGGCGAGGCCGGGGGCGAGCATGCCCGCGCCCTTGGCCATGCCGCCGACGGTCCAGCCGTCCTTGGTGACGACGGACGTCTTGTGGACGGTGTCGGTGGTCTTGATGGCGATGGCGGCCTTCTCGCCGCCGTGTTCGGAGAGCCGGCCGGCGGCGGTCTCGATGCCGGGCAGCAGCTTGTCCATGGGGAGCAGGACGCCGATGAGCCCGGTGGAGCAGACGGCGACCTCGCCGGCGCCCACGCCGAGGACCTCGGCGGCCTTCTCGGCGGTGGCGTGGGTGTCCTGGAAGCCCTTCGGGCCGGTGCAGGCGTTGGCGCCGCCGGAGTTGAGGACGACGGCGGTCAGCTGCCCGCTCTTGAGGACCTGCTCGGACCACAGGACGGGCGCGGCCTTGACGCGGTTGGAGGTGAACACGCCCGCGGCGGCGCGGCGGGGCCCGGTGTTGACCACGAGGGCCAGGTCCGGGTTGCCGTTCTCCTTGATCCCGGCGGCGATGCCCGCCGCCGTGAATCCCTTCGCTGCCGTCACGCTCACGGCGCAACTCCGATCGTCGTCAGTCCGGTGGTCTCATCGAGCCCCAGGGCGATGTTCATGCTCTGCACGGCACCGCCCGCGGTGCCCTTGGTCAGGTTGTCGATGGCACTGATCGCGATGATCCGCCCCGCCGCCTCGTCGTACGCGACCTGCACCTGAACGGCGTTGGAACCGTGGACGGACGCCGTGGCGGGCCACTGCCCCTCGGGCAGCAGGTGCACGAACGGCTCGTCGGCGTAGGCCTTCTCGTAGGCGGCGCGCAGCGACTCGGCGTTCACGCCCTCGCGTGCCTTGGCGCTGCAGGTGGCGAGGATGCCGCGGGGCATCGGTGCGAGGGTCGGCGTGAAGGACACCGAGACGCGCTCCCCGGCGACCGCGCTGAGGTTCTGGATCATCTCGGGGGTGTGCCGGTGACCGCCGCCGACGCCGTACGGCGACATGGACCCCATGACCTCGCTGCCCAGCAGGTGCGGCTTGGGCGCCTTGCCCGCGCCGGAGGTGCCGGAGGCGGCGACGATCACGGCCTCGGCCCCGGCGAGCTGGGTGGCGTAGGCCGGGAAGAGGGCGAGGGAGACGGCGGTCGGGTAGCAGCCGGGCACCGCGACGCGCTTGGACCCCTCCAGCGCGGCGCGGGCCCCCGGCAGTTCGGGCAGGCCGTACGGCCAGGTGCCGGCGTGCGGCGAGCCGTAGAACCTCTCCCAGTCGGCGGCGTCCGCCAGCCGGAAGTCGGCTCCCATGTCCACGACCAGCACGTCGGGTCCGAGCTGTTCGGCGACGGCGGCGGACTGGCCGTGCGGCAACGCGAGGAAGACCACGTCGTGACCGGCGAGGACGTCGGCGGTGGTCTCCTGGAGGACCCGGTCGGCCAGCGGCAGCAGGTGCGGCTGGAGCGTGCCGAGCCGCTGCCCGGCGTTGGAGTTGCCGGTCAGGGCGCCGATCTCGACCCCGGGATGGGCGAGGAGCAGACGCAGGAGCTCCCCGCCCGCGTATCCGCTCGCTCCGGCCACTGCCGCACGTACCGTCATGGACATCCTCCACCGACTCTCTCGATGGCATGACTATACGTTTCGCTGCACGTTTATGCAATGACGGCCGGGGCGGAGCGATCAGTGGGTGAGCGCGTCCTCGGCGGTGGCGAAGAAGCTGGTGACCTGGCCGTCGTTGACCGTGACGGGGCCGCCGCCGATCGGCACCGTCGCGGGGCTCTCGGAGGCGGCGAGCGCGATCTCCACCTTGTCGGCGCTCTTGCCGCCCTCGGTGCCGACGCGCGCGAACAGGATCCCGGCGTAGGCCTTGTCGCCGGGGTTCAGCATCCAGTCCTCGTTCGCGGGTCCCCTCTTCTGGGCGGCGCCGTCGAGCCCCGGGACCGTGATCATCGGTTCGTTCGCCGCCAGCGCGCAGGGGTCGCCGCTGTTGTTGATCGCGGTCAGCAGGGCGTGGTTGGCGGGCTGGGAGGCGACGGTGACGGTGAAGCCCATGTCGGTCGTCTCGCACATGCCCACGCCGCCGTCCTGGTCGTCGTCCACCCCGGCCTCCGACGGCGGCGGGGTGCCGCCGTCGGAGGAGCCCTCGCCGCCTGTGCCGCCGTCGCCTGTGCCGCCGTCGCTCGGTCCGGCCGTCGACGGCGTGCCGGAGCCCTTGCCCTTGTCCTTGCCCGTGTCCTTGCCGGCGGCGGACGGGCTCGCGGTCGCGCTCGGAGCGGCCTTGTCCTTCCCGGTGTCGCCCGCGCATGCGGTGAGGGCCGGCACTCCGAGTGAGAGAGCGGCGAGTACGGCGGTGGTGCGGCGCGAACGGGCTGTGCGAACCATGAGATGCCCCCCGAGTTGGAATGGTCCGGTGATCGTGCCCTACGGGAGCGGTGCTGGGGACCGCTCGCACCGGGTGGGAACTGACTGCGAACAGCTTTGTGACACTGCGCGCGACGGCCATGGGCGCGGCAGCGCCGGGCGAGCGGGCCGAACACCGGCCGCGCCCCCGGCTGTCACTCCGGCCGCAGCCCGAGGACGAGGTCGCGCGGCAGGCCGTGGGTGTCGTGGAGGTAGTGGAAGTCCTCCTCGCTCAGCGGGCCCCGGAAGCGCGGCCGGGCCAGTACCCGCCGGCCGCGCTCCAGGAGCCGGCCGAAACGGCGCTCCTCCTCCAGCAGCACCCGGCGCACGACGTGCGGGTCCTCGCCCTGGCGGAAGTGGTCCAGGGTGTGCCGGACCAGCTCGTCCGGCAGGTCGCCGAGGCTGCCCGACGGATCGTGCCGCCGCACCACGGTGAGCACCCGCCGCACCAGACTGCGCAGCACGTGGCCGCGGCCGGTGCCGGCCGGGCGCACCCCGTCGCCGATCACCACCACGGCTGAGCGCAGGTGGTCGCAGACCAGCCGCAGCGACGGCTCGTCCAGCGGCCACAGGGCCGGTACCAGGCGGCGCCAGGGGTCGAAGAGGTCGCACTCGAACACCGACGTCCGGCGCTGCACCGCAGCGGCCAGGCGTTCCAGGCCCAGTCCGGTGTCGACGTTGTTCCGGGGGAGCGGCACGAGGGAACCGTCGGCGAGCTGCCGGTGGCCCATCGACACGTGGTTCCACACCTCCACCCAGCGTCCGTCACCCGTCGGCGTCGACCGCGGCGGGGTGTCGCCGGTCCACAGGAAGATCTCCGAGTCGGGGCCGCACGGGCCGGTCGGTCCGCCGGACCACCAGTTGTCCTCGACGGTGAGCTCCACCGGCACCCCGCGCTCCTGCCACAGCTCCAGGGAGGCGGTGTCGGGGCCGGTCCGGTCGTCACCGCCGAAGGCCGTGGCGTACAGGAGTCCCGGGTCGATGCCGAACCCCTCGGTGAGCAGGCCGAAGGCCCAGTCGAGGCTCTGCCGGTGCCCGTAGTCTCCGAGCGACCAGGTGCCGAGCATCTCGAAGACCGTCAGGTGGGTGCTGTCCCCGACCTCCTCGAGGTCCGTGGTGCGCAGGCAGCGCTGCACGTTGACCAGCCTGCCGCCGAGGGGGTGCGGGCGGCCCTCCAGGTACGGGGTGAGCGGGTGCATGCCCGAGGTGGTGAACAGCACGGGGTCGTCCTCGGGCGGGAGCAGGGTCGAGCCGGTGATACGGCGGTGGCCGCGTTCCTCGAAGTACTCGACGAACGTGCGGACGATCCGGTCGGTGTTCATGGGGTGGCTCCTTCGCGTGAGCGGGGAGGCACCGGACAACGGTCCGCACGGTCGTCGGAGCCGCGGCGGGAGCGCCGTGGACCCACCGGCAGGCCGTTTCCGGTCGCCGGTGGGGAGGGGATACGTCAGGCGGCGGCAACCGGCGAGCTGGTCGCTCGCGCGGTCGCGGTGGTGGGCCGGCCCGTGACGTTCATGGAGCCGAGCGTAGCGGGGGCGGTTGTTCCGGGGCGCGCCCTTTTCGACCCAGGGGTCGGCCCTGTGGCCGCTCGGCCACTGGGCACCGGGCGCTCCGCCCGTTCGGCCACCAGGCCACCCGCCGGCTGATGGACGTCTACGCCGACAGCACCACCCCCGGCAGCTTCCGCAACCTCCGCACAGGCGAGCAGAACACCGGCAGGAACGCGCCTGCCATGCACACCGCGCCCGCCCAGACCGCCATCCGTACGCCCGCCACCTCGCCGATGAGGCCGCCGAGGGCGGAGCCGACGGCGAGGGCGCCGGTGAGCAGGAAGCGGAAGGTGGCGTTCATGCGGCCGAGCAGGGGGTCCGGGGTCATGTGCTGGCGCAGGGTGACGCCGAGGACGTTGTCGATGCCCGTCTTGGTCATGGCGGCCAGCCATCCGGCGCCGGCCACCCACAGCCACGGGCCCGCGCCGACCAGGCCGACGGCGAGTGCGGCGGGCGCGAACCACAGGCCGGCCAGCCCCAGGGCACGCCCGTGGCCGAGCCGGGCGGCCAGCCGGCGGGCGACGGCGGCGCCGAGCAGGATGCCCACACCGCCCGCCGCCCAGTACGCGCCGAGCGCTCCGGCGGACAGGCCCAGCTCGCGGGTGAAGAGCACGGGCAGGACCGCGTTGATCATCTGGCCGCCGAGGTTGCCGAGGGTCGCGGTGAGGGCCAGCGCGCGCAGTTCGCGGCTGCCGAGGACGTGGCGCAGTCCTGCCGCCGTCTCGGCCCGCAGCCCTTGCCGGCCGGCCGGCGCCGCGGCGGGCGCGGGTCGCTGCCCGATGCGGGTGAGGCCGAGCGCGGAGGCCAGGTAGGCGACGGCCCCGACGAGAATCGCGGGCGGGGCCGTGCAGAGCTGGACCAGGAAGCCGCCCGCGCCGCGGCCCGCGATGTTGGCGCCGGCCATCAGACTCACCAGGGCGGCGTTCGCGGGCACCAGCCGTTCGCGGCCGACGAGGTCGGGCAGCGCGCTCTGCGAGCCGATGTCGAAGAACACCGTGGCGCAGCCGTTCAGCAGGACCACCGCGTACAGCTGCGGCAGCGACAGCACGTCCAGCCACCAGGCGACGGGGACCGACGCGAACAGCAGCGCGCGGGCGGTGTCGGCGGCCACCAGCACCCGGCGGCCGGGCAGCCGGTCCACCCAGACGCCGGCGGGCAGGCCGACGAGGAGGAAGGCGGCGGTGGACAGCGCGGCCAGCGCACCCGCCTGTCCGGGTCCCGCGCCGAGGGCGGTGACCGCGAGCAGCGGGATCGCCACGTAGCCCATGTTGCCGGCGAGGTGGCTGAGGGCACCGGCGGCGAAGAGGATGCGGAAGTCGCGCAGCCGCCACGGGGAGCGGGGTGTGTCGGTCATGCCCGGTACCGTGCGCGCCCGCCGTCCGCTTCCCTATTGATTTAGCCTGGGCTGAATGATCGAGATCGAGCTGGGTCTGGCGGACGTGGCCCGCACCCGCTTCGCGATCTCCCCGCTGTGGGAGGTGGTGGCGAGTGTGCGGGTGCTCAAGGGCGCCGACGAACAGGGCCTGCACCGCACGTGGACCGCGCAGGCGCGCTCGCGGCTGGCGGCGGCGGACCTCGATGTCGGCCCGTTGTTCGACCTCGTTCCGGTGCCGACGCGCTCGCCGTGGGCCGGCCGCGTCCCGGGGTTCCTCTGCCCGCCGCCCACGACGCCGCTGCCGTCCCTGGACGTGGAGCTGGCCACGGTCCGGGCGACCCCGCCGGAGCTGCTGCGTACGACGGCCGAGGTGCCGCCGGGGCGGCTCGCGGAACTGCGCGCCGACCCGGTGGCCGGGCTGGGGCGGCTGGCCGGGCTGATCGAGGCGTACTGGGAGCTGGTCCTCGCGCCGTACTGGCCGCGGATACTGACGCTGCTGGAAAGCGACATCCGCTACCGCGCCGGGCGCCTGGTCGAGGGTGGCGCCCAGCACCTGTTCGCCGACCTCGATCCGCAGGTGACCTGGGCGGGGAACACCCTGCGACTGGCCCACCGCACCGCGTGCGGGGAGCGGCGCCTGGCGGGCCGGGGGCTGCTGCTGGTGCCGTCGGCGTTCGTGTGGCCGCGCGTCTTCTCGGTGCTGAACGAGCCCTGGCAGCCGTCGCTGCGCTACCCGCCGCGCGCCGTCGGCACCTTGTGGGACACGCGGCCCGCGACCGTGTCCGACGCCCTGGCGGGGGTGCTGGGCCGTTCCCGCGCGAGGCTCCTGACCGAGCTGACCGCCCCGGCCTCGACCACCGAAACTGGCCCGCCGCACCGGATTGACCCCGGGCGGTGTCTCCCAGCACCTGACAGCCCTGCGCACCGCGGGACTGGTCGGCGCCCACCGTGCGGGCCGCTTCGTGCTGTACGCCCGCACCCGGGCCGGGCAGACGGTGGTGGAGGCGGCGGGCGAGGGCCCGGCGCCGACCACCGCCCCCGGCTGAGACCGGCGCGCCGGGGACTACCGGCGACGCCGGGCGGGGCGACGGCCTGAGCGCCGCCGCCCCGCCCGGCCCGGGTCCCGGCCCGGTCACCTCTGCTTGAGCCGCAGGAAGGTGATCGAGTTCGCCGGGAAGGTGTACGTGAACCGGGCGGACGCGCCGCGGAAGGTCGACTCGACCGGCGTGACGGGGGTGTCCGTCTCGGTGTTCACCGCCTCCGGGTCGGCCGCCAGCGTCGTCACGCGGGCCGTGGCGGAGACCTTCGCGCCGCCCAGGTCGATCGCCGTGCGCGCCGCCGTGGGCTGGGCGTTGACGACCTTGACGATCAGCTCGCCGGTCTTCGCGTCCCTGGTGACGACCTGCCGGAAGGGTTCGGCCGGCTTGTCGTCCGTGAAGCTGCCCCACTCCTGGCCGTCGAGGTAGAGGGTGACGTGACGGCCGCGCACCTTGATGTCGATGTCGTAGGCGCGGCCCGTCTCGATGGAGCCGGCCTTGGCGATCAGGGTGGACTTGCCGCCGTCGGACGCCTGTTCCACCGCGGACTGGGTGTTGTTCCAGCCGCCGAGGTTCCACCAGTAGTAGGTGCCGGTGTCCTTGACGCCGAAGGCGACGAGGAAGCCCTCGTTGCCCGCCTTCTTGGTGGCCCTGACATGCAGGTCGTAGTCGTGCCAGGCCGGGTCGCCGGCGGTGACCAGGGTGTTCTCGGCCGCCGTGTCGGTCTGCACGTACTGGCCGTCCACGACGCTCCAGCTTCCGCCGCCCCGGTGCGTCCACTTGGCGGCGTCACCGGAGAAGTCGTCGCTCAGCAGGGCGGAGCCGTCCGCCGAGGTGACCCGCACGTCGTCGTACGCGGCGCTGGTCGCCCACGTCGACAGGCCCACGGCGCCGGTGATCGGGCCGTTGACGCCGGGGGTGGTGGTGGCCGTGGAGGGCACGACGCGGTCACCGGTGTTGGTCATGAACAGCTTCTGGACCTCGTAGTTGGCCGATCCCCAGGAGGCGTGGTTGTTGAACCAGATCATGTCCGGGCGCCACTGCACGTAGTCCTCGTTGGCGAGCAGCGGCGCGTACGAGGCGAGCTTGACGATGTCGGCGTTGCGCTCCAGGCCGGTCATGAAGGCGGCTTCGGCGAGGCCGTTCTTCCAGGCGTTGCCCTGGGAGGCGTACTCGCCGAGGAAGACCTCGGGGCCGCCGCGGTCGTAGGAGTCGTAACGGTCGTTGTTCTGGAGGAACCACTGCGGGCTGTTGTAGTAGTGCTCGTCGACCATGTCGACGCCGGCCTCGCGGTTCAGCCGCCAGGCGGTGTCGAAGGTGGTGCCGGAGTCGTCGGGGCCGGAGTTGGAGACCACGGTGATGTCCGGGTACTTCGCCTCGATGGCGGCCCGGAAGCGCTGGAAGCGGTCCATGAACGCGGCCGGCAGGTTCTCCTCGTTGCCCACCCCGATGTGGGTGAGGCCGAAGGGCTTGGGATGGCCCATCTCGGCCCGCTTGGCGCCCCATTCGGAGGTGGCCGGGCCGTTGGCGAACTCGATGAGGTCCAGGGTGTCCTGGATGTGCCGCTCCAGCAGGGCCTCGTCGTCGGTGGCGCGGTTCTGGCCGCAGCCGGTCACCAGGGCCGGGACGACGGGCAGCGGCATGGCGCCGACGTCCTCGGCGAAGCGGAAGTACTCGTAGTAGCCGAGGCCGTAACTCTGGTTGTAACCCCAGAAGTTGGCGTTGGTGGCGCGTTCCTCGACGGGGCCGATGGTGTCCTTCCACTGGTAGGAGCGCTTGCGCTGCCAGCCGGAGGCCTCGCTGTAGTCCTGCATGGAGCCGGTGTTGACGATGCAGCCGCCGGGGAAGCGGACGAAGCCGGGCCGCAGGGCCTCGATCTTCTCGGCGAGGTCCTTGCGCAGGCCGTTCGGCTGCCGCTTGTAGGTGTCACGGGGGAACAGCGACACCATGTCGAGGGCGGCGTCCGCCGAGGAGGCGACGGCGAGACGGCCGGTGCTGCTGGTGCGGGCGGCCGTGAAGGTCGCCGTGTACTTGGCCCAGCCGCCCTGCGCGGTGATCCGGCGGCCGGTCGCCAGGCCGCCGGCGGCGTCCTTCAGCGACACGGTGAGGGTGGCGGCGGATGCGGCGCGGGCCCACACGGAGAAGTCGTAGCGCTTGCCCGCCTCGACGCGGATGCCGGTGTTGTACCCGGCGTTGGTCACGGCCGAACCGGCGCCGAGCGACAGGTAGCTGCGGTTGCGTTCGTTGAGGCGGCCCGCGTCGTTGACGACCTTCGCCGTGCCGTCGACCGTCCAGGAGGTCAGCGGCGTGTACGAGGTGTTGTCGTCGGTGGAGTACTCGAAGGACCGATTCTGCACGAGTTCGGCGTACAGGCCGCCGTCGGCGGCGCGGTTGATGTCCTCGAAGAAGACGCCGTACATCGTGTCGTCGATCCTCGCACCCTGCCGGGCCGGGTCGACGGTGATCGCGTAGTCGGCGGCGTCCGCGGCCTGCACGGGTGCCGGGACGACGACGGCGCCGGCCGTCAGGAACGCGCAGGCGGCCAGAGCGAGTCTCCAGCGCGTGCGGGTGGTGCGTGACATGGAAGCTCCGCGGCTCGATGGGAGTCGTTCACGGCTGTTCGATATTTCGTACGATGGTCAGGACTTCGAACGGCAAGATAGGGAGGGCGCGCAGACGCGTCAATGGGTCGCGCAGAAACCGACGGGACGGAAGAACGGGACGGGATGGGCGAGTTCTGGCCAGTGCCGGACGTGCTGGCGTTCCTCGCGGGGCGCTGGCGGGTGCGGCGGTCGGTGCGGGATCGGGCGAGCGGACACGACGGGCGGTTCACCGGGACCACCGAGTTCCGGCCACTGGACGGCGGCGGGCTGCTGCACGTCGAGTCCGGCACCTTCGTCTGGCGGGGCGTCGCCCGGCCCGCCGAGCGGACCCTGCGCTTCCTGCCCGGCAGTGCGCCCGGGACGGCGGACGTGCGCTTCGCGGACGGGCGGTTCTTCCACGGCCTGGACCTGAGCACCGGCCGCCATGTCGCCGGCCACCCGTGCGCGGCGGACCTCTACCGCGGCGAGTTCACCGCTCTGGACGCCGGACGCCGGCGGACGGTGTGGCGGGTGGGCGGACCCGCCAAGGACCTGGTGCTGACCACCGACTACGACCGGGAGGACTGAAGCGGCACCCCGTCGAAGCGCAGGTTCCAGCGGCCGGCGCGGCCCGTCACGGACGTCGCCGACAGCGGGCGCACGTCGAAGTTCCAGTACGTCGCGGGCGGCGCCTTCAGGGCGTAGACCAGGGCGGCCCGGATCACCGCCGGCTCGGCCACCGCGACGATGTGGCCGCCGTCGCCGACGGGCCGGGTGTCGAGCCAGCCGCCGACGCGGCCGATGAAGGCGAGCAGCGACTCGCCGCCGTGCGGCACGGCACGCGGGTCGGCGAGCCAGGCGTCCACGGCCTCCGGCTCGCGGGCCATCGCCTCGCCGAGGGTCAGTCCGCGCCAGCGGCCCATGTCGCAGTCCCGCAGGGCGAGTTGCACGAGCGGGGCGTAGCCGAGGGCGGCGCCGGTGGCGCGGGAGCGCGGGGCGGGCGAGCAGTAGCGCAGCTCGGCCCCCGCGAGCGGCAGCAGGTCACGGCCGACGCGCTGCACCTCGTCCCAGCCGGCCTCGTCCAGCGGCCGGTCGTCGTCGAAGCGTTCCGCGAGCGGCGGCGCACCGCGCGCGGCGGCGACGAACGTGACCCGGAGCGACATGCGGTGATGGTGGTCCCGGAATGTGCGCAGGTCAAGAGGGATTGCCGGTCAATCGCCCGAAGGTCCGCGAAACCTTACCCACAGGTCAGGGAAGTGTCCGGCCGAGCCGGGCGGATCACTCGAAATGGAGCGCCATCCACCGCCCGGGGTGCTCCAGCGGCGCGAACCCGAGCTTCTCGTAGACGCCGTGCGCGTCGTGCGTGGCGAGCAGGACGCGCCGCAGCCCGAGGGACCGCAGGTGCTCGCGGACGGCGGCGACCAGGGCGGTGCCGACGCCCTTGCCGCGCACGGCCGGGTCGACGTACACGTCGCACAGCCACGCGAAGGTGGCCCCGTCGGTGACGGCGCGGGCGTACGCCACCTGCTCGCCCGAGACGGTCTCGTACACGCCGAAGTTGAGCGAGCCCGCGATGGCCAGGTCCTGCCTGTCGCGGGACCGGCCGAGCGCCCAGTACGCGTCGGTGGACAGCCAGTGGTGCACGCGCCCGGCGTCGACGCGGTCGGGGTCGGCGGAGAACTCGTAGCCCGCGGGGAGCGTCGGCGTATCGGTCATGGCGGGATCGTCGCAGGTGGGGCGGGTCGGCGTCGACCCGTTAAGCCGTTGAGCGCCTCGTCGCAGGCGGTGCGCAGCCGCCGTACGCCCTCCGCGATCTCGCCGGTCCCGGCGACCGCGGCGAAGCTGAGCCGGATGTGCGCGGCCGGGGGTTCGGCGCTGAAGTAGGGGCGGCCGGGCGTGATGGCGACGCCGGCGCGCAGCGCGGCGGCGGTGAGGGCGGCGTCGTCGGCGCCGTCGGGCAGCCGCAGCCACAGGTGGTAGCCGCCTAACGGGATGTGCGGCAGGGCGAGTTCGGGCAGGTGGAGGCGGACGGCGGCGGTCATCGCGTCGCGGCGGGCGCGCAACTGCGCGGAGACGGCGCGCAGATGGCGCGGCCAGGCGGGCGAGCCGACGAGTTCGAGCGCCGCCTCCTGCAGCGGCCGGGGCACGAAGAAGGTGTCGACGACCTGGATGGCCCGCAGCCGGTCCAGCACCGGTCCGCGGGCCGCGAGGGCGCTCACCCGGAAGCTCGGCGAGGTCGCCTTGGTCAGGGAGCCGACGTGCACGACGACGCCGTCGGGGTCGTCGGCGGCGAGCGGGCGCGGCAGGGGCCCGGCGTCCTCGTGCACGAGCCGCCGCACGAAGTCGTCCTCGATGACGAACGCCCCGGCCTCGCGTGCGATGCGCAGCACCTCGGGGCGCCGCTCGGGGGAGAGCACGGCGCCGGTCGGGTTCTGGAACAGCGGCTGGCAGATCAGGACGCGGGCACCGCTGGCGCGGAAGGCGTCGGCGAGCAGGGCCGGTTTCACGCCGTCCGCGTCGACCGGCACGGGCACCGGGCGCAGTCCGGAGGCGCGGCAGATGGCCAGCATGCCCGGGTAGGTGGGCGACTCGACCAGGACGGGCGCCCCGGGCGGTGCCAGGGCGCGCAGTGCGGTGGTCAGCGCGGCCTGGCCGCCCGCGGTGACCAGTACCTCGGCGGCGGTGACGGGCCCGCCGATGCCGCGCGCGAACCACTCGCGCAGTTCGGGCAGGCCCTCCATGGGCGGTCTCCCCCAGGCGCCGGGGCGCCGGCCGGCCCGGGACAGCGCGGCGGCCATGGCCCGCTCCGGCTGGAGGGACGGGTGCAGATAGCCGCCGTTGAACTCCATGACGCCGGGCGCGGGCGCGGCCAGCGAGGCGAGCACGCCGGAGGCGTCGACGGAGCGCGGCACGAGGTCGGCGGTGCCGTCCGCGCTGAGGGCGATCTCCTGCCAGGAGGTGTCCCCGGCGGGGGTGGCGGAGACCGGCGGCCGGGCCCGGAACGCTCCGGCGCCGGGCCGGGTGACGACCAGCCCTTCGGCGGCCAGCTGGGCCAGGGCGCGCGAGACGGTCACCGGGCTGACCCGGAACCGTTCGACGAGGGCCCGGCTGGAGGGCAGCTTTCCACCGGGTGAGTAGCGGTGGAGTTCACTCCGCAGTTGGTTCGCCAGTTCACCGACGCTGCTACGCTCATGCATGAGAGCACACAGTAGCACTATCGCCCCGCCCTCGATAGCGGTAACCGCCCCCGTGCAGCGCCCGGGGCCCGGCACCGCCCTCGCCGCGCTCGGCGTCGTCGCCTTCTCCCTCACGTTCCCGGCCACCGCCTGGGGCCTGGAGGGCTTCGGGCCCTGGTCGCTGGTGGCCGTGCGCAGCGTCCTCGCCGCGCTGATCGCGGGCGGCGCTCTGCTCGCCCTGCGGGTCCGGCCGCCGTCCCGCGCGCACTGGCCGGGGCTCGCGGTCGTCGCCGCCGGGGTCGTCGTCGGGTTCCCGCTGCTGACCACGCTCGCCCTGCGGACGTCGACCACGGCGCACGCGGCCGTCGTCGTGGGCCTGCTGCCGCTGACCACCGCCCTGTTCTCCGCGCTGCGGGTCGGCACCCGCCCCTCGCGCACCTTCTGGGCGGCGGCGCTGGCGGGCGCGGCGGCCGTGGTCGCCTTCACCGTGCAGCAGAGCGGCGGCGCCCTCACCGCCGCCGACGCGTACCTGTTCGGGGCGCTGCTGGTGTGCGCGGCCGGTTACACCGAGGGCGGCCGGCTGGCCCGGGTCATGCCCGGCTGGCAGGTGATCGGCTGGGCGCTGGTGCTGTGCCTGCCCCTGGCCGTGCCGGCCGCCGCGGTGGCGCTGGCGCACGAGCCGGTGGAGCTGACCGCGCACAGCGTGACCGGGCTGCTGTGGGTGGCGGCGGGCTCGCAGTTCCTCGGGCTGGTCGTCTGGTACCGGGGCATGGCGGCGATCGGCATACCGAAGGCCAGCCAGTTGCAGCTCGCCCAGCCGCTGCTCACACTGGTGTGGTCGGTGCTGCTGCTGGGCGAGCACCTGACGGTGGCCGCCCCGCTGACGGCCGCCGCGGTGCTCGTCTGCATCGCCGTCACACAGCGGGCGCGAGGCTGAGCGGCGCGCACGGGCCGGTTCCCACCGGGCCACCGCGCCGTGGACTCGAGGCCGCGGACCGCTGCTCCCGCACCTTCGTGAGGAGGCCCCGCAGATGCGCGCAACCGTGGGCGACCAGCTTGTCCAGCACGGCAGGGTGGTCGGTCAGCACGACAAGGTCGCCGAGATCGTCGAAGTGATGGGCAAGGAAGGCACCCCGCCGTACCGCGTCCGGTTCGAGGACGGCCACGAAGCGGTGTGCTCCCCCGGCCCGGACAGCGAGATCCGGCACAGGAAAACACACCAGTAGATCAGCGCGGTGGTCCCGCCGGCCGCTCGTAGTGGTCGGCGACCACCCGCGCGAGGGCCCCGATGCGGTCCGCCGCCGCGTCCCGGGCGGCGAAGTAGACGTGCCCGCGCACCTGCGCGTATCGCTCGGCGAGCGCGAGGTGCCGGGACAGCTCGGCCGGGTCCTGCCAGGCCGCGGGCTGCGCCGGGTCGCCCGCCTTGTAGAGCGCCTCCCCCACGTAGAGGCTGGTGCCGGTGCCCTGCGCCACGTCGGCCCACCAGGGCAGCAGCTTGGCGTAGTCGGCGGCGGGGAAGCCGATGTTCCAGTACAGCTGCGGGCAGATGTAGTCGATCCAGTTCTCCCGCACCCAGCGCCGGGTGTCCGCGTACAGGTCGTCGTACGTCTGCACGCCCGCGCGCGTGTCGGAGCCGCTGGGGTCGGTGGCGGCGTTGCGCCACACGCCGAAGGGGCTGATGCCGAACCGGGTGGTGGGCCGGACGCTCTTGATCCGGGCGGCGGTCTCGCGCACCAGCCGGTCGATGTTGTCGCGCCGCCAGGAGGCGCGGTCCGGGAAGCCGGCGCCGTGCGCCCGGTGGGCGGCGTCGTCGTCGAAGGCCTGGCCGGCCACCGGGTAGGGGTAGAAGTAGTCGTCGAAGTGCACGGCGTCGACCGGGTAGCGGTGCACGGCGTCGAGCATCGCGTCCTGCACGAAGGCGCGGACCTCGGGCAGCCCGGGGTTGTAGTAGAGCTTCCCGCCGTACGCCACGACCCACTCGGGGTTGCGGCGCGCGGGGTGCGAGGCGGCGAGCCGGGCGGGGTCGGTGTGGTTGGCGACGCGGTAGGGGTTGAACCAGGCGTGCAGCTCCAGGCCCCGGGCGTGGGCCTCCTCGACGGCCGTGCCGAGCGGGTCCCAGCCGGGCGACCTGCCCTGGGTGCCGGTGAGGTACTGCGACCACGGCTCGTACGGCGAGGGCCACAGCGCGTCGGCCGTCGGCCGCACCTGGAAGATCACCGTGTTGAGGCGGCGGCGGACGGCCGTGTCGAGGTGGGCGATCAGTTGCGCCCGCTGCTCGGCCGCGGGCAGGCCCGGCCGGGACGGCCAGTCGCGGTTGGCGACGGTCGCCAGCCACACGCCCCGCATCTCGGTGATCACCCGTCGCCCGCCGCCCGGCACGGCCGCGGCGCCCGGAGCGGCCCCCGGTACGGCCGTCAAGGCGGCGAGCGCCGCGACCGCGAACGTCCTGCGTGACAATCTGCTCATCTGCGCACCCCCGGAACCTTCCGGAACACTCCGGACCCGTGCGGTCACGGATCGACACTGAAGTCCCCCAGCATGCCCCACCCTGGCGATCGATCATCGAGACGTGGCGGTAACGTGCACGATCGGAGCAGGGCACCCGTTACCACGGCGACCTGCCCCCAGCCGTAGATCAGCGAAAGGGACGATGTGACAGACATCGAGCGCGTCGGAGTCGTGGGCTGCGGCCAGATGGGAGCGGGCATCGCGGAGGTGTGCGCCCGGGCCGGACTGGACGTGAAGGTCGCCGAAACCACCGGCGAAGCCCTGGAGATAGGCCGTACCCGGCTGTTCACCTCCCTGGACAAGGCTGCCCAGCGCGGCAAGATCACCGAGGAGGAGCGGGAGGCGACGCAGGCGCGCCTGAGCTTCACCACCGACCTCGGCGAGTTCGCCGACCGCGACCTCGTCATCGAGGCCGTCGTGGAGAACGAGCAGGTCAAGACCGAGATCTTCCAGGTGCTCGACCAGGTCGTGACCCGGCCGGACGCGATCTTGGCCTCCAACACCTCCTCCATCCCGCTGGTGAAGCTGGCGGTCGCCACCTCGCGGCCCGACCAGGTCATCGGCATCCACTTCTTCAACCCGGCGCCCGTGCAGCAGCTCGTCGAGCTGATCCCGGCGCTGACCACCTCGGAGGGCACCCTCGGGCGGGCCCAGGTCTTCACCGAGAAGATGCTCGGCAAGCACGCGATCCGCGCCCAGGACCGCTCCGGCTTCGTGGTGAACGCGCTGCTGATCCCGTACCTGCTCTCCGCGATCCGGATGTTCGAGACGGGCATCGCCAGCCGCGAGGACATCGACAACGGCATGGAGATGGGCTGCGCCCACCCGATGGGCCCGCTGAAGCTGTCCGACCTCATCGGCCTGGACACGGTCGCCTCGGTCGCCCAGAGCATGTACGACGAGTACAAGGAGCCGCTGTACGCCGCTCCCCCGCTGCTCCAGCGGATGGTCGACGCGGGCCGGCTGGGCCGCAAGACCGGCTCCGGCTTCTACACCTACGGCTGATTACGCACGGTCAGATTTCGGCCAGTTGGCGGGCCCGGCACCGAAAAAGGTGCCGGGCCCGCGCCGTTCACACGGCGTGTGCGCACCGGGCCCGCATATGCCTCTCGCACACCCTCCCCACGCGCCCACCAGGCGAGTTGACTCGTGATGCGCACGAAGGGGATGTGAAGCGAGCACGACCAACTACGGAAAGGAGCGGATCTGTGACCGCCGATCCCGACCATCCCGCCGTCCACGGAGAACTCGCAGAGTTACGACGCCGCCTCGACGTGGCGTACGCCCGCGTCGAGGGCGGCCTCGCGCTGCTCAGTCATCGCACCGAGGAGACCGCCAAGGAAATCGAGGAGCTGAACTCCCGGATCATCACGCTGGAGCACACCCGCTGGCCACTGGCGTCGATCGCCGCCCTGGCGGCCGTGGGCGCGCTCCTGGTGGCGCTCTGGCAGGCGTTCGGCCGCTGAGGGAGCCGGGCGTGGTGGGGGGGGGTCAGGGCAGGGTGTCCTGTCCGAGCCTGAGGTGGTGCAGCAGGAGTAACGCGGCCGCCATGCCGGCGGCCGGGACCTCGCCGCGGGCGACCAGATCGGGGACGACCTTGAGGGGAACCCATTCCCGGCGGTCCGACTCGAAGTCGTCCACGGGGTGTCCGAGGTACTCGCCCTCGTCGGCCCAGTAGATGTGGTGCCGGGCGTCGGTGAGGCCGTTGGACGGCTCCACGGTCATGAGGTGGTGCAGGGGTCCCGGCCGCCAGCCGGTCTCCTCCTCCAGTTCCCTGGCCGCCGCGCCCGCGATGTCCTCGCCGTCCTCGACGACGCCCGCCGCGAGTTCCCACCCCCAGCTGTCGGTGATGAAGCGGTGCCGCCACAGCAGGAGGACCTCGTTCGCCTCGTTGACCACCGTGGCCACGGCGACGGGCCGCAGCCGTATGAGGAAGTGGTCGAGGTGCCGGCCGTCCGGCAGCTCGACATCCGCGAGATTGACGTTGAACCAGCGATTTGCGTACACAGGTTGTTCGTTCTGTTTCGTCCACTGCACGGTTCTGCCACCTTTCACCGAGTAGATGGCAATATCGCAGCAGCAGTGGTGCGACAGCAGGCGCCCGGCGGGCCACTCCCGGCGCGGCGACGGGGCGCGGGGCCTGTGACGTGGGACGGCGACGGGAACGCCTACAGCGGCACGCGCAGCGCCCCGTCGATGAGTTCGGCGGCCTCGGCCGTGCCCGCGCAGCCGCTCGCCCTCAGGCGCTCGCGGACCGCCCGCAGCCGGTCGCGCAGCCGCTGCGACTCCATCCCCCGGGCCTGCTCGGCCATCTGGACGGCGATGGCGACCGCCTTGTCGGCGTTGCCCTGGCGCAGCTCGATGGTGCTGAGCATGGCCAGCCGGTGCACCCGGCCCCGGTCGTGGGCGGGAGTGTCCACGGCCGCCGCCGCGTGCTCCCCGGCCGCGGCCAGCTCGCCGAGGCTCAGCAGCGCCTCGGCGACCTGCACGTTGACCAGGCCGGGCTGTACGTAGCCGGTCTCGTCGGGCTCGTGGCCGCGCCGGATGCGCTCGGCGGCCTGCTCGGCGCGCCGGATGCACGACAGGGCTCCGCTGCCGTCGCCCAGGTGCGCGTACGCCTTGGCCTGCATCGCGTACAGGTCGGAGGCGAGCGCCGGGGTGATGTGCCGTCCCGCGGCGCGCAGCGCGGCCTCCGCGAAGGCGACGGCCTGGCGGTACTCCCGCATGAACAGCGACTGGTTGACCAGCAGCGCGATCACGTACGCCCCGAGCCCCCGGTCACCGCTGGCCTTGGCGAGTCTGAGGGCCTGGTGGAAGTAGCGCTGGGCGAGACCGTGCGCGTCGGAGTCGTACGCGCAGATGCCGGCGATCGCCACCAGCCCGCCGGTCGCCCGGTGCAACTGGCGGCCGGTGGCGTCGGTGTAGCCGCCGCGCAGCAGCGGGGCGGCCTCGGAGGTGAGGAAGCCGACGATGCGGGCGCGGGTCGCCACGCCGCCGGCCTTGCGGTACATCTGCTCGTAGTGGGTGCGGGCGGCGCGCAGCATCTCCAGGTCGGCCGCCGTGACCCGGTGCCGGCCGCCCCGGGAGACGTCCACGTCCTCGGGCGGGTTCTCCCACTCCCACACGGGCATCACGGCGGGCGTGCCGGTGACGGCGGGCGCGCCCAGGATGTGCGGGCGCTGCTGCTGGTCGGAGCGCCACAGCGCGGTGGCGCGCTCCACGAAGCCCGACAGCGACCCGGTGTGCGGCACGGACGGTTCGCCGGGCACGCCGAGGCCGATGTCGTCCAGGGTGACGGGTCTGTGCAGCCGGGCGGCGAGAACCTCGCAGATCAGGTCGGGCACCTGGCCGCGCGGGCGCTGCCCCTTCAGCCACCGTGCCACGGCGGTGTGTTCGTACCGCAGGGAGAGCCCGCGGCGGCGGCCCGCCTGGTTGACGTGGGCCGCGAGACCCGCGTGCGAGATCCCGGCCTCGTCCAGGATCGCGTCGAGCAGAGTGTTGGGCTGCATGGGTGCCCCCCGGGTGGCTCGGTGCGGGACAGACTAGTGCGAGCGGCTTCACACGGGGTGTGAACGGAGTGCCCGAATCCGCACCGTGTGCGCGCTGTCGCGGAGAGTGCCCCACCGGTTGACTGAAACGCCTCGCAAGAGGCCGGCCGGGCCGCCGGCTCCCCCTCGAACAGCACGGCGGCCCGATCCCGCGCCGTCCGCCCGGCTGCCTGCCCGGCACTCCGCGGCGGGGCGGACGGCGCGCCGCGCGGCCCGGGCGTCATGGGACGTGGTACGCCCGGTGTCCCGCAGGTGCGCCCGCGTGCGGGGCGCGGGGGCACCGGTCGTTGCGCAGGACGAGCAGGGCGACGTCGTCGGCCGGCGCCGTGCCGGTGTGGCGCAGCAGCTCGGTCAGGACGGTGCGCAGCACGCTCTGCGGGCAGACCGGCGTGCCGCGCACGGCCTCGGTGAGCACGTCGGCGAGCGGGAAGAACCGGCCATGGCCGTCCCGGGCCTCCTCCGCCCCGTCGGTGTAGAGGAACAGCGCGTCACCGGGCCGCAGCCGGCCGCACGGGTCGGCGGTCAGCTCGGCCGGCAGCGCAAACGGCCCGATCGGCGGCAGCGGTTCGGACGCGGCCAGCGGCACGGCACGGTCGTCGCCCAGCACGTACGGCCAGGGGTGCCCGCAGTTGAGGACGTGCAGGGTGCCGTCGTCGCGGATCTCCAGCAGGAGCAGGGTGACGAACTCCTCGGCGACCGGGACGTCCAGATCGCGTCCGGGCGGCCCGTGGTCGTCGCGGGCGTGTTCCCGCAGGTGCCGGGCCAGCGCGCGGTCCAGCCTGCGCAGCACGCCCCCGAGGTCGGACTCGTCGTGCACGGCCTCCCGGAAGCTGCCGAGGACGGCGGCGGCGGTCGACGTCGCCGCGAGGCCGTGTCCGCGTACGTCGCCCATGACCACCCGCACGCCGTGCTCGGTGGGGATCACCTCGTAGAGGTCCCCGCCGATCGAGGCGCCCCGGTCGGCGGACAGCTGCGCGGCGGCCACCCGCAGCCCGTCGATGCGGGGCGGCAGCGGACGCAGCAGCACCCGCTGGGCGGCGTGCGCGACCCGGCGGGCCTGCCGCACCTCCCGCAGCAGCACCTGTCTGACGTGCAGGACCAGCCCGGTGCCCACGGCGAAGAACACGGCGCTGGTGACGACGCGTGCGCCGAACCCGTCCTGCTGGGCGAGCGGGCAGCCCAGCTTGTACACGACCGCCACGGCCCCCCACGCCGTGGGCAGGCCGAGCGCGAGCAGGCGCCGGAGGGACCGCCGCGTGGCCGGCCGGGCCCGTGATCTGATGCGGATCATGCCGATGGCCCCCCAAGTAGGCCGTGACAGCGCGGACGGCCCCGAAAGGCCGGTCCGATTCTGTCTACGGCCCCCTCCCGGAAGGCCACCTCGCCCAGGAACCTCACCCATACGAGTGAGGCACCGCGGGCAACACCCGGAAAACGTGCGGGGGTGCCACGCCCTCCGTGCCGCGCGGTCCCCCGCGACGCTCAGCCGCGCAGTACGGCCCCCACGCGCTCCCCGGCGAGGGCGACCGCCGCGTCCCGGGCGGCCGACGCCTCGTCCACCGTCAGCGTCCGGTCCGCCGCGCGGAAGCGCAGCGCGTAGGCCAGCGACTTTTTGCCGTCGCCGAGCTGGTCCTCGTTCTCGTAGACGTCGAACAGCCGGATGGACTCCAGCAGTTCACCGGCGCCGTCGCGCAGCGCGGCCTCGACTTCGGCGGCCGGCACCGGCTTGTCCACGACGAGGGCGACGTCCTGCGTGGCGACCGGGAAGGTGGAGATGCCCGGCGCCTGCGGCGTGCTGTCGCCGGCCACCTCCAGGGCGTCCAGGTCCAGCTCCATCGCACAGCTGCGCTCCGGCAGGCCCAGCGTCTTGAGCACGCGCGGGTGCAGCTCGCCGGCGTGGCCGATGACGCGCTCGGCGCCGTCGACGGTGATCACCAGCTCGGCGCACCGGCCGGGGTGCCACGGCCCGTACTGGCCCTTGCGTACGGCGAGTCCGGCGCCGGCCTCGCGGGCCACGGTGCGGGCGGCCTCGATGGCGTCGGCCCAGTCGGCCGGGCGGCCCCTGCCCCACCAGCCGGCCTGCTCACGGGCGCCCGCGAGGACGACGGCGACGTGCCGCGGCTGGTGCGGCAGCGCGGCGTCCAGCTCGGCGATCTCCCCGTCGGTCGGCCGCCGGTCGACGGGCAGGACCGGGGCGACGCGCTGCTCCTCGCGCGGGTGGAAGACCAGGCCGGTTTCGAACAGCGCGAGGTCGTGCGAGCCCCGGCCGTCGTTGCGGCGCAGCGCGCCGAGCAGGCCCGGCAGCAGCGAGGTGCGCAGCGCGGGCTCCTCGTCGCTGAGCGGGTTCGTCAGCCGGACGACGCGGCGGGCCGGGTCACCGGCGTCCAGGCCGAGCTGGTCGAAGACCTGCTCGCTGACGAACGGGTAGTTCGGCGCCTCGACGTAGCCCGCCCCGGCCAGGGCCCGGCCGATGCGGCGGTGCAGCCGCTGGCGGTGGGTGAGGCCGCGGCCGGCCGGCGGTCTGGGCAGCGTCGAGGGCAGGTTCTCGTAGCCCTCCAGCCGGATGACCTCTTCCGCCAGGTCGTTCGGGTCGGTCAGGTCGGGCCGCCAGGACGGCACGGTGACGACCAGCTGGTCCTGCCCGGAGACGCCGCAGCCGACCTCCTGGAGGCGGCGTACGACGGTCTCGCGGCCGTACGGCACGCCCGCGACCCTGTCCGGGTGGTCGGCCGGGAGGGTGATGGTGCGCGGCTCGGCCGGCGCGGCGACCTCGGTGACGCCGGCCTCGGCGGTGCCGCCCGCGAGCAGCACCAGCAGGTCGACGGTGCGCTGCGCGGCGGCAGCGGCGGCCTGCGGGTCGACGCCGCGCTCGAAGCGGCGGGACGCCTCGGAGGACAGCTTGTGGCGGCGGGCCGTGCGGGCGACGGAGACGGGGTCGAAGTGCGCGGCCTCGATCACCACGTCGGTCGTGGCGTTCGCCGCGCCCTCGCCCGCGTCGTGGTCGGCGATCTCGGTGTTGGCGCCGCCCATGACTCCGGCGAGCCCGATGGGGCCGCGCTCGTCGGTGATGACGAGGTCCTCGGCGTCGAGGGTGCGGGTGACGCCGTCGAGGGTGGTGAGCTTCTCGCCGGCCTCGGCTCGGCGCACCCCGATGGCGCCCTGGACCAGCTTGCGGTCGTAGGCGTGCAGGGGCTGGCCCAGCTCCATCATCACGTAGTTCGTGACGTCGACGGCGAGCGAGATCGGGCGCATGCCGGCCTTCTGCAGACGGCGCTGGAGCCAGATCGGGGAGCGCGCCTCGGGGCTCAGGCCGGTCACCGTGCGGGCGGTGAAGCGGTCGCAGCCGGACGGGTCGGAGACCCGCACCGGGTAGCCGAAGGCGTTCGGGGCGGGGACGTCGAGGAGTGCCGGGTCGCGCAGCGGCAGGCCGTAGGCGGTTGCGGTCTCGCGGGCGACGCCGCGCATCGACAGGCAGTAGCCGCGGTCGGGCGTGACGGCGATGTCCAGGACCTCGTCGACCAGTTCCAGCAGTTCGACGGCGTCCTTGCCGACCTCGGTCTCGGGCGGCAGCACGATGATGCCCTTGCTGCCGTCGTCGCCCATGCCGAGTTCGTCGCTGGAGCAGATCATGCCGTGCGAGACCTTGCCGTAGGTCTTGCGCGCGGCGATCGCGAAGCCGCCGGGCAGCACGGCGCCCGGGAGGACCACGACGACCTTGTCGCCGACGGAGAAGTTCCGCGCGCCGCAGACGATCTCCTGCGGCTCGCCGGTTCCGTTGGCCGGGCCGACGTCGACGGTGCAGAAGCGGATCGGCTTCTTGAAGCCCTCCAGCTCCTCGATGGTCAGCACCTGGCCGACGACCAGCGGGCCCTTGAGGTCGGCGCCGAGCTGCTCGACGGTCTCGACCTCAAGACCTGCGGAAATGAGCTTGGCCTGGACGTCACGGCCGGTTTCGGTGGCCGGCAGGTCGACGTACTCCCGCAGCCAAGAAAGCGGGACCCGCATCAGATCTCCATCCCGAACGGCCGGGTGAACCGGACGTCACCCTCGACCATGTCTCGCATGTCCTCGACGTTGTGGCGGAACATCAGCATCCGCTCGATGCCGAACCCGAAGGCGAAGCCGCTGTACTTCTCCGGGTCGACGCCGCAGGCGATCAGCACCCGCGGGTTGACCATGCCGCAGCCGCCGAGCTCGATCCAGCCCTCGCTGGAGCAGGTGCGGCAGGGCCGGTCGGGGTTGCCGACGGAGTCGCCCTTGCAGACGTAGCAGAGCATGTCCATCTCGGCGCTGGGCTCGGTGAAGGGGAAGAAGTTCGGCCGCAGCCGGGTCTTCATCTCCGCGCCGAACAGCGACTGGACCATGTGGTCCAGGGTGCCCTTCAGGTCGGCCATGGTCAGGCCCTCGTCCACGGCGAGCAGCTCGACCTGGTGGAAGACGGGCGTGTGCGTGGCGTCCAGCTCGTCGGTGCGGTACACGCGGCCGGGGCAGATGACGTAGACGGGCAGCTCGCGCTCCAGCAGGGAGCGGATCTGCACGGGCGAGGTGTGGGTGCGCAGCACGACGCCGGACTCGGTGCCGCCCTCGGGGCCCTGCACGAAGAACGTGTCGTGCTCGCCGCGCGCGGGGTGGTCGGGGCCGATGTTCAGGGCGTCGAAGTTGAACCACTCGGCCTCGGCCTGCGGGCCCTCGGCGACCTCGTAGCCCATGGCCACGAAGATGTCCTCGATGCGCTCCGACAGCGTGGTCAGCGGGTGGCGGGCACCGGCCGGAACCCGGTCGTGGGGCAGCGTGACGTCCACGGCCTCCTCGACCAGCACACGGGCGTCGCGCTCGGCCTCCAGCTCGGCCTGACGGGCGGCGAGGGCCTTGTTGACGGCACCGCGGGCCTGTCCGACGCGCTTGCCGGCGTCGGCCTTGGCGTGCGGGGGCAGGGCGCCGATCTCGCGGTTGGCGAGGGCCAGCGGGGAGGTGCCGCCGGTGTGCGCGACCTTCGCCTCCTGGAGCGCGTCGAGGGAGTCCGCGGCGGCGAAGGCGGCGAGCGCCTCGTCCCGCATGCGCTCGATCTCTTCCGGTTTCAACGCCTCGACCTCGACAGGGTCGTACGACTTATTCGGTGCCGACATCTCTTCCCGTGCTTCCGGTTGGCTGGCTGGAGGTCCCCGTCACTGATCCGATGACGGATCGTCGCCGACTTCGGGACGCAAAGGTGCCAAAGGCCGAGTCTAACGGGGTGGGGGTTGACGAATGCGCCCGTGGGGCTCCCGGCCGTCTCAGGTGAGATACGCCGGTGCCGCCACGGGCAGCGTAAATCGGAACTCGGCGCCGCCACCGGGAGCGCGGCCGACCGTGATGGTGCCGCCGTGGGCCTCCACGATGCCCTTGACGATGTAGAGCCCGAGGCCCGTGCCGCCGCGCTTGCTGCCCCGCCAGAAGCGGGTGAAGACGCGGTTCATGGACTCCTCCGGGATGCCGGGCCCCTCGTCGCTCACCGTGACCGACGTGCCGGTCTCCTCGCCCTCGCGGGGGGATGTGGCGGCCGTGATGTCGATGGTGACGGTTCCCTCGCCGTGCCGCACGGCATTTTCCAGCAGGTTGCTGAGCACCTGGTCGATCTTGTCGGGGTCGGCCCACAGGCCGGGCAGCGGCTGTTCGAGGCGGAGCAGGAAGCGGTCGGCGGGCAGGCCCGCGGCGACGTACGCCTGGATGTGGCGGCCGACGGCGGCGCCGATGTCGACGGGCTGGCGGCGCAGCTCCAGCCGTCCGGAGTCGATGCGGGAGATGTCGAGGAGTTCGGCGATGAGCCGGGTGACGCGGTCGGCGTCGGCGTCGACGGTCTCCAGCATCAGCCGTTTCTGGTCGTCGGTGAACCGTTCCCACTTGGCGAGCAGGGTCGCGGTGAAGCCCTTGACGGAGGTCAGCGGCGAGCGCAGTTCGTGGGCGACGGTGGCGATCAGCTCGGCGTGGCTGCGCTCGGTGCGGCGCCGGGCCTCGGTGTCGCGCAGGGTGACGACGACGCGGTGGACGGGGCCGGTGGGCTCGGTGCGGACGTAGCGCGCGGTGACGAGGACTTCCCGGCCGCCGGGGAGTAAGAGGTTCCGTTCGGGCTGGCGGGTGCGGATGGCGAGGCCGCCGTAGGGGTCGGTGAGCTGCCACCAGCGCCGGCCCTCCAGGTCCTCCAGCGGCAGGGCCTTCTCCAGCGGCAGGCCGAGCACGTCGGCGGCGCGGACGGCCGCGATGCGCTCGGCGGCGGCGTTGCAGCAGATCACCCGGCCGTGTTCGTCGGCGACGACGAGGCCGTCGGGCAGCTCGTCGGGACCGACGCCGAGCCCGGCGAGATCACCGGCCCCGGACGCGGGCGGGCGCCGCCGCGCCTTCCGGGCCCCCGGTGCGCTGCTCGTGCCGACGCTCATCCCCGTGTCCCACCTCTCAGACGGCATGGGAGGTGCAGTGCCCCTGAGCTGGTCAGCCTACTAGCTGCCGGTGACGGAGCGGCACCCTCCCGAGGCGCGCTGTGCACGCGCGGACGCGTACAGGCATACGGCGGCGGCGGTGGCGAGGTTCAGGCTCTCGGCGCTTCCGTGGATCGGGACGCGCACCACGGCGTCCGCGAGGGCCCGCGTCTCCTCGGGCAGGCCCCAGGCCTCGTTGCCGAACACCCAGGCGGTCGGGCCGCCCATGGTGCCCTGGTCGAGTTCGTCGTCGAGGTCGCGGTCGCCGGCCCCGTCGGCGGCCAGGACGCGCACACCGGCGTCCCTGAGCCGCCCGACGGCCTGCCCGACGGGGACGCCGACGGCGACGGGCAGGTGGAAGTGGGAGCCGACGGAGGCGCGGACGGCCTTGGGGTTGTACAGGTCGACGGAGGCGTCGGTGAGGACGACGGCCTCGGCACCGGCGGCGTCGGCGCACCGCAGGACGGTGCCGGCGTTGCCCGGGTCGCGGACGTGGGCGAGGACGGCGACGAGGCGCGGGCGGGCCTTGAGGATGTCCTCGAACGGCGTGTCCAGGAACCGGCAGACCCCGACCAGCCCCTGCGGGGTGACGGTGGTGGAGATGTCGGCGACGACCTGCTCGGCGGCCAGGTGCACGCGGGCGCCGGCGTCACGGGCCGCGCCGACGATGCCGGCGTGCCGTTCGGCGGCGTCCGGCGTCACGAACAGCTCGACCAGGGTGGGCGCGCCATCGATCCGGTGCCCGGCGGCCTCCCGCACGGCCTGCGGCCCCTCCGCGAGGAACAGCCGCTCCTTCCCCCGGAAGTTCCGCTTGGCCAGCCGCCGCGCGGCCAGCACACGGGGCGAACGGGGGGAGATCGGCTCGGGGAGGGCGGGGGGCATGCGGCAGCTCACCTTCGGTACGGAAAGGCCCGCCGCGGCGGCGATCGGCCACGACGGCGGTGTTCGGCGGTGCCGAACCAACCGGTACTCAGACAACACAACGGACCCGCGGGTCATCCCCACGGGTCCGTTCAGGCACGTCGGCTCAGTGCCGGCGCAGCGTCACGCGGCCTTGGGCGCGTTGACGTCGCTCGGCAGGGCCTTCTGCGCGACCTCGACGAGCGCGGCGAACGCGTTGGCGTCGTTCACGGCGAGCTCGGCGAGGATCTTGCGGTCGACCTCGACGTTGGCGGCCTTCAGACCCTGGATGAAGCGGTTGTAGGTCATGCCGTTGGCGCGGGCAGCGGCGTTGATGCGCTGGATCCACAGCTGACGGAAGTCGCCCTTGCGCTTCTTGCGGTCGTTGTAGTTGTAGACCAGCGAGTGGGTGACCTGCTCCTTGGCCTTGCGGTACAGGCGCGAGCGCTGACCGCGGTAGCCGGAGGCCTGCTCGAGGATTGCCCGGCGCTTCTTGTGGGCGTTGACTGCCCGCTTGACGCGTGCCACTTGTTAACTCCTTGTAGCGGGGCCGCGGTGGTCCTCACGCGGCCCGAAATCGATTGGGTCCCGGTCCAGACGAACGGCGCTCGGGCGCCGCAGCGTCACTTGCCGAGAAGCTTCTTGATCTTCTTGGCGTCGCCCGGGGCCATCTCGGCGTTGCCGGTGAGGCGCCGCGTCAGACGGGACGACTTGTGCTCGAGCAGGTGGCGCTTGCCGGCACGCTCACGGAGCACCTTGCCGGAGCCGGTGACCTTGAAGCGCTTGCTGGCACCGCTGTGCGACTTGTTCTTCGGCATGGCGCCGTTCTCTCCTCGTCGGTGGCGCTCCGGTGCCCGGTCGTGAAACCGGGCACGGTGGAGCGTCGCTTGTATCGGTTACTGCTTCCCTGGGACTGGCGTCCCCGGGGTCACGCCTCGGCGGGCTCGTCGGCCGGCGCGTCGGCTTCCGCGGCGTTCTGCGAGCGGCCGGGGTTGGCCTTCGCATCCGCCTTGCGGGCCTCCTGCGCCTGGCGGGCCTCGGCCATCGCCTCGGTCTTCTTCTTGTGCGGACCGAGAACCATGATCATGTTTCGGCCGTCCTGCTTCGGGTTCGACTCCACGAATCCGAGGTCCTGGACGTCCTCCGCGAGACGCTGCAGCAGTCGGTAGCCCAGCTCGGGCCGGGACTGCTCACGTCCACGGAACATGATCGTGATCTTGACCTTGTCGCCCTGCTTGAGGAACCGGACGACGTGACCCTTCTTGGTGTCGTAGTCGTGCGGGTCGATCTTCGGCCGGAGCTTCATCTCCTTGATGACCGTGTGCGCCTGGTTCTTGCGCGCCTCACGGGCCTTCATGGCCGACTCGTACTTGAACTTCCCGTAGTCCATGAGCTTGCACACGGGCGGACGGGCGTTCGCCGCGACCTCGACCAGGTCCAGGTCGTACTCCTGCGCAAGCTCCAGTGCCTTGGCCAGGGGGACGATGCCCACCTGCTCGCCACTGGGACCGACAAGTCGCACCTCGGGAACGCGAATCCGGTCGTTGATGCGGGGCTCGGCGCTGATGGATCCTCCTCGGTAGCACCACGCGACGGTCTGGCGGACAGCCGCGTAACGTCTGTATGTGACAGTCCCAACCGCGCCGGGGCAACAAAAATGCCCCGGACGATCACAGGCGGGGCTCCTCGAACTACCGGAGCACCGCCGCGACGAACGCGGGGCGCACTTTCGGGTCGACCGCCGCCACGGAGGGGCGGGGCCGCCTGACCGGTGACCCGCCGTCCCAGGGGGACGGTCAGGTGGGAGTTCGAAAGCCTCCACTTGTGGGCCGGGCCCGCCGCCATGGGCGTACGTGTCCGACCGGTCCTTACTCAAGGTTAGCAGCTCGCCGGGGCAAGGGCTAACCGAGACTGCATGCGCCGGGGCGTCGCCGTACGCCTATCGTGTGCGGCATGAGTGAGACCCCTCCTGAGACGCCCGACTTCGACGCCATGACCCGCGACATCGCCGAGGTCCCGGCGGTCGAGGTGATCGTCACGGTCGCCGTCAACCTGATGAGCGCCGCCGCCGTGAAGCTCGGACTGACCGAGGAGGGCGACACCCACAAGGACCTGGACGAGGCCCGCAAGCTGGTGCACGCGCTGGCCGGTCTGCTGGACGCGAGCACGACCGAGATCAGCTCCTTCCACGCGGCGCCGCTGCGGGACGGCCTGAAGTCGCTGCAGCTGGCGTTCCGCGAGGCGTCGCTCGTCCCGGACGAGCCGGGTCAGGGCCCGGGCGAGAAGTACACGGGCCCGGTCTTCGGGTGACGTCCGGCTGATTCAGCCGCGGACGTACAGGGGCTCGCCCGGTGGCGTCGCCCCGGCCGGCATCAGTGCCAGGTCGAGGCCGCGCACCAGGCGGGCCCGCAGCGTTTCGTCGGCGGCGAGGCGCTCGGCGACGGCGCGAGCGGTCTCGGCGGGCGGTGCGGCGGCGTCCAGGACGAGGGCGAGGGTGCCGTCGGCCTGTCCGGGCCCGAGGTGGGCGCGCAGCACGGCGGGCTCGGCGGCGACGGCGGTGCGGACGGCGGCCAGGACGGCGGGGTCGGCGAGCGGATCGGTGGTCGTGCGGCCCTCCGCCAGCGCCAGCAGCGCGGGGCCGGTCAGCTCGAACGGCACCGGACCGGCCACGTCCAGCACGACAGTGTCCGCCTTCTCGTGTGCGGCAGCTCGGAGCGCCTGGTGCAGGGGTACGGCGACGGGGCGGGCCGCCGGGTCCCAGCGGGCCAGCGAGTCGGTGGACGTGAAGGCCGGGAGGGCGGTGCGGCCGGCCGCCTTCAGGGTGGGGACGGCCATGTCGCTGGTCTTCTCCCGCCGCAGCCCCCGCTCGTCCTCCTCGGCCTCACCGAGCACGGCGACGACCGGGACGAGCAGCCGGGCGTCCTTGAGTGCCTCCAGGACCGGCGCGACGGCGGTGCGGTCGTCGGCCCAGCGGGCGAGCGCCGCGCCCAGCCGGGGGTCGGCGGAGCCGTCGTCGTCGGAGAAGCCCGGGTCGGGGATGTTCTTGTTCGCCACGGTCACCGACCCTATCGGGGGCACCGGCAGGCGCCGTACGGGGCTACCGGCCGTCGGGCGGCGGCCAGGCGGACGGGGTGCGGCGGGCGCGCCACATCACCACCGCCATGACCAGCAGCACGCCGCCGGCGCCGCCCGCAAGCGGGGCCGCCCAGCCGGCGGTGTCCTCGGCCGAGGCGGCGGTGTCCGGGCCGGGGCCGAAGTACTTCTCGCCGTACGCCGCCGCGCGCAGCCCCTTCGGCTGGAGCCGGCCGGCGGCCTCGATGGCGGCGGCCGGGTCGACGAAGCCGAAGCCGCGTGAGTCGTCGCGGCCCCCGGCGGGGGCGTTGCGCGCGGTGTCCTCCAGGAGGTCCTTGACCTGCGCCGGGGTCAGCTCGGGGTGGGCCGACGTCACCAGGGCCGCGGCGCCGGAGACGAACGCGGCGGCGGCGCTCGTGCCCCAGCCCTCGTAGTACTTGCGGTCGGGGTCGGCGATGACGACGTCGACGCCGGGCGCGCTGACCGTGGCGTACCAGCGGCGGGTGGAGAAGGAGGCGCGGGTGCCGTAGCGGTCCACGGCGGTCACGGCGATCACGCCCGGGTAGGCGGCCGGGTAGGAGACGCGGTCGCCCTTCTCGCCGCCGTTTCCGGCGGAGGCGACGACGACCACGCCCTTGCGCAGGGCGTACTGGATGGCCTCGTCCTCGGCGGGTTCGGGGTGCGCGGAGGCGGAGTCGTCGCCGAGGGAGAGGTTGATGACGTCGGCGCCGTGGTCGGCGGCCCAGCGGATGCCCTCGGCGAGGGCGTTGCCGCGGGTCTTGCGGGCCCTGGCGCGGGACGGGTCGCCGTCCTCCAGGATCACGCGGACAGGGAGGATCTTGGCCTCGGGCGCGATGCCCATGACGCCCTCGGTGCCGCCGCTGCCGTGTCCGTGGCCCGCGACGATGCCGGCCATGGCGGTGCCGTGCCGGGCCCAGGCGCGATCGCCGCGCTCGGCGCCGAAGCCGACCATGTCCTTGCCGGTGAGGACGTTGCCCCGGAGGTCGGGGTGGTCGGCGTCGACGCCGGTGTCGAGGACGGCGACGGTGACGCCCTCGCCCTTGGTGGTGCGCCAGGCCTGCTCGGTGTGCATGGCGTCCAGGCCCCACTGCTGGGCGCGGATGCCGTCGGCGTGGGCGGTGGTGGCCGGTACGACGGCGAGGGCGACGGCGAGGAGCGGGCCGAGCAGCCTGGCCCGGCGGGGGAACGGACGGGTCATGAGGGCTGCTCCGTGGCCCGGCCGGCGGTTTTGCGCAGGCTCCGCTCGACGCGGTCGGCGAGGCCGCGCGCCTCGTGGCCGAGGCCGGCCTGGGCGGGGGCCGCGGTGGTGCCGGTCTTCATGGCCTCCTCGGCGGGCAGCGGTTCGTCGACGGTACGGCCGTCGGCCCAGCCGGAGACGGCGAAGACGACGACGGGGGCGTCGGTGAGGACGGAGATCTCCCAGGAGGCGCGCTGCTCGGCGCCGAAGCGTGCGGCGGGGGTGTCCGGCGCGGCGTACGGCAGCGGCATCAGGTCGGTGCGGCGGTCGAGGCCGTCCTTGCGGAAGCGGGCGGCGAGGCTGGTCATGGCGGCGGCGTCGGCGTCGGTGAACAGCAGGCCGACGGTGGTGACGTGGCTCTGGGTGGCGTCCGTGTAGGTGGCGCGCAGCAGGCGCCGGCAGCCGGCGGGGTCCAGGGCCTTGCGCAGCAGCGGGTCGAAGGCGCCCTGGCAGCCGCTGTCGGGGGCGACGGCGATCCGGGTCCAGGTGCGGTCGGCTCCGCCGGGTCCGGCGCCGCGGCCGTTCACGGTGGGCGGGAAGAGCTGGTCGACGGGGACGCTGTGCCACAGGCCGCCGGCGGCCTCGTACGCCTCGCGCGCGCCGCCCCCGCCGGGCTCGCCGACGAGCCAGCTGCCGGTGACGGCACCGCCGATGAGGCCGAGCCCGAGCACGAGGCACACGGCGGCGGCAGCGGTCCGCGACCGCCGCGGGGCGCCGAGCGGCCGGGGCCGGGCCTGCTCGTCGTACCCCTCGGGCACCCCGAACGACACGACGGGGCGCGCGGCGGTGGGCGCGCTCCAGGCGAGGGAGGGGTCGGGCGGCGTGACCGCCCCGGTGGAGCCCGGAGGACGGGCCTCGCCATAGGACATGTCACCCGGCCGCCCGCCGGACGGCCCCGAGGGCGCCCGGAAGTCCCCGCCGGGCCCGGCGGTCGGCTGCGCGGGCGGGGACGGGCGGCGGAGGGGGCGGGGCGGCACCGGGCGCCGGCCCGGGCCTTCGGTGAGGGGCGCCGAGGGGCGCGGCGCGGGCGCCGACGGGCGGCCGACAGGGCGGGGCGGCACGGGGGCCTGCCCCGGCCCTTCACCGAGGGGCGCTGAAGCGGCGGACCTCGGCGGACGACTGGCCGGGCGGGGCGGTACGGCGGCCTGGCCAGTCCCCTCGGCGAAGGGCACCGGGGACGCGGGGCGCGGCGCGGGCGCGGACGGCAGGCCCGACGGGCGTGGAGGCATGGTGGTCCGGCTCGCCGCCTCCGCGGGGCGCGGCGCGGGCGCCGACGGGCGTGGAGGCATGGTGGTTCGGCTCACCGGCTCCGTGAAGCGCGGCGCGGGCGCCGACGGGCGTGGAGGTACGGCGGTCCCGCTCGCCGCCTCCGTGAAGCGCGGCGCGGGCGCCGACGGGCGTGGGGGCATGGTGGTTCGGCTCGTCGGTTCCGTGGGGTGGTCCGGGGATGCCGGGGGGTGCGTCGGTGCCGGTGGGTGGAACGGGGCCGGGGTCTGGGCGGGCCCAGGGACGCTGGTGTCCTCGCCGGCGGCCGGTGGCGTGTCGGGGAAGCGGGCCGATGCCTTCGGCGGGGGCGGGGGGTTGCCCGTGGCAGGCGAACGGAAGCTCGGGGAGCGAGGGCTGTCGGTCCCCGGTGCGGTGCTGTCGCGCGGTGCCTCGCGGCGCGAAGGCGACGGCTCGTGCGGCGAGTCGTTGCCCGTCGGGTGCGTGTCCCGCTCCTGTGGGCGGGGCTGTGCCGGTTCCCGGGTCTCGGGGGCCGGGGTCTCGGGCGTCGAAGGGGTGGAGGCGCGCCGCGCTTCCGTGCTCATCCGCCCCCCGTTTCCTCGTCCCCGGGTCCTGCCGTCCCCGTCCTCGGGCTTGTCCCGTTCCCCGGGCCTTGTCCGGTCCCCGGATCTTGTCCCATGCCCGGGGCTTGTCCCGTACGCGGACCCGCCTTCCGCCCCAGGGCAGTCTTGTTCCGGCGGGCTGGAATTCCCAGGGCAGGTATACCCACGCGCGGAATTCCGTCAGGCACGCACACCCCGGGCGGGATCCCCCGGGGCACGCACACCCGCGCGCGCGTGGCCGCATCCGGCGCTGTGGCGGCGGGTGGGGTTCCGCGTGCGTGCGCGTCACTCTACGGCGTGTCGGTGCCGGAGCGGGAACCAGTCCGCGCCGCCGGGGCATCTGCCCGGGAACGTCCCCCTCCCCTCCGGTAATTCCGTCTGGCAGGCTGCGCCCATGACCGCACGCGCCGCCGACCGGGCTCGGTACGACCGGGCCACCGCCCATCTCGACGCTCCTCTCGCGATCGTGGACCTGGACGCGTTCGACGCCAACGCCGACGACCTGGTCCGCCGGGCCGGTGGGAAGCCGGTCCGGGTCGCCAGCAAGTCCGTGCGCTGCCGTGCGCTGCTCGAACGGGTCCTGGCCCGGGACGGTTTCGCGGGGATCATGTCGTTCACGCTGGCCGAGTCGCTGTGGCTGGCGCGCTCCGGTTTCGAGGACGTGCTGCTCGCCTACCCGTCCGCCGACCGCGCCGGTTTCGCGGAACTGGCCGGGGACCCCAAGCCGGCCGCCGCCGTGACCGTGCTGGTGGACGACCCGGCGCAGCTCGACCTCATCGACGCCTCGCGCGACGGCGGACGCGAAGTGGTGCGGGTGTGCCTGGAGTTGGACACCTCGCTGAGGATGTTCGGCGGGCGGGTGCGGGTCGGCGCGCTGCGCTCCCCGCTGCACTCCCCGGCACAACTCGCCGACCTGGCCCGCGCGGTGACCCGCCGGCCGGGTTTCCGGGTCGTCGGGATCATGGCGTACGAGGGTCATGTCGCCGGGGTCGGGGACGCGGTGGCCGGGCGTCCGCTGCGGTCGCGGGCCGTGCGGCTGATGCAGGCCGCGGCCCGCCGGGAGCTGGCCGAGCGGCGCGCGGCGGCGGTGCGGGCGGTGCGGGCCGTGGTGCCGGACCTGGAGTTCGTCAACGGCGGCGGCACCGGGAGTGTGCAGCACACGGCCGCGGAGGACGCGGTGACGGAGATCGCGGCCGGGTCGGGGCTGTACGTGCCGCGGCTGTTCGACCACTACACGTCGTTCACGGGCCGTCCGGCCGCCCTGTTCGCGCAGCCGGTGGTGCGGCGTCCGGGCGTCGGCGTGGTGACGGTGCTCGGCGGCGGCTATCCGGCGTCCGGCGCGCCCGGCCCGGACCGGCTGCCGGTGCCGTATCTGCCGGAGGGGCTGCGGTACGACCCGCAGGAGGGCGCGGGCGAGGTGCAGACGCCGCTGGTGGGCTCGCCCGCCGACGATCTCCTCGTCGGGGACAAGGTGTGGTTCCGGCACGCGAAGGCGGGCGAGCTGTGCGAGCGGTTCGGCACGCTGCATCTGGTGGCGGGGGACGCGGTGACGGCGTCGGTGCCGACGTACCGGGGCGAGGGGCACGCGTTCCTGTAGCCGCCGCGCGCCCGTTCAGCCGGTGGGACCGATGCTGCTGCCGACGCCGCCTCCGGTGGACGCGTCGCCGACCGGGCGGATGCCTTCGGTGATGCGGTCCATGTCGGCGAGCGGCGGGCCGTCCTCGCCCGCGTCGAAGACGTACCGGACGACAATGGGCGACTCGGTGCCGACGGTCGAGGGGAACACCAGCGACTGCACATGGCCGCCGGGGCCCTTGGCGGTCCTCACCCGCCAGCGCACGAAGTACCCGGCGCGTCCCGCGACCGCGACGGGGCCCGCCGCGACCTGCTCGTGGGACTCGATGCCGCCGAAGGGCCGGTTGCCGAGGAGGTCACGGTCGTAGGCGTCGTCGGCCGCGTCGGGGATGTCCTCGCGGGCCAGCGCCTCGGGCGACCGCTCGTCGTTCGCGGTGACCGTGCGGGAGATGACGAGGCCGTGCCGGCACAGGCCGCCGTCGCCGGGGCAGTCGTAGGTGCCGTCCCTGGTCATGACGACGTCGTCCTGGGCGACGTGCTCGGGCCGGATCCAGCCGTCGAGGAGGGGCAGGGTGATGCCGTTGAGTTCGTCCACGACGCGGGACGGGTCCTCGGCGGACGGCTTCGAGGGGGACGCTGGGGGCGGGGCGGCCGTCGGCGTGGCGCCGGACGCGGTCGGGGCGGGCTGCGGCAGGTTCCGCGTCCCGGGGGCGCCGTCGTCCTTGCCGAGCAGGACCGTGCCGGTGACGATCGCGGCGACGAGGACGGCCCCGGCGGTGGTGAGGGCGACGGCCCCGGCCCGCTTGCCGCCGGCGGCGGCGGACGGGGAGCCCGGCGGCGGCACGGGGGGTGCCGCCGCCTCCGGTGCGCGCCGGTGCGCGGTCCAGGCCGTGCCGTCCCACCAGCGTTCCAGGTGCGGGCCGGACGGGTCGCGGTACCAGCCGGGCGGCGGTGTCATGCTCATCCCGGCACTCTAGGACGGGCCCTACAGCGGCGTGACGTACGCCCCCGAGATCCCGCCGTCCACCAGGAAGTCGGTGGCGTTCACGAAGGACGAGTCGTCGCTGGCGAGGAAGGCGACGGCGGCGGCGATCTCCTCCGCCTCGGCGAACCGGCCGAGCGGGATGTGCACCAGGCGGCGCTCGGCGCGCTCCGGGTCCTTGGCGAACAGCTCCTGAAGGAGCGGGGTGTTGACCGGGCCGGGGCACAGGGCGTTGACGCGGATGCCCTCGCGGGCGAACTGCACGCCCAGTTCACGGGACAGGGCGAGCACGCCGCCCTTGGACGCGGTGTACGAGATCTGCGAGGTGGCCGCGCCCATCTTCGCCACGAAGGACGCCGTGTTGATGATGGAGCCCTTGCCCTGGCGCCGCATGTAGGGGATGGCGGCCTTGCAGCACAGGTAGACGGAGGTGAGGTTGACCTCCTGGACGCGCTTCCAGGCGTCCAGTCCGGTCTCCAGGATGGAGTCGTCGTCGGGCGGGGAGATCCCGGCGTTGTTGAAGGCGACGTCGACGCTGCCGTAGGTGTCGTACGCCGTCCGGAACAGCGCCTCGACCTGCTCCGGGTCGGTGACGTCGACGTTGACGAAGATGCCGCCGGTCTCCTCGGCCGCCGCCTTGCCGCGGGTCTCGTCGACGTCGCCGCAGACGACGTGCGCGCCCTCGGAGGCGAGCCGGCGCGCGGTGGCGAGTCCGATGCCGCTGCCGGCTCCGGTGACGACGGCGGTACGGCCGACCAGGCGGCGGCAGATGTTCTCGTCAGGCGATGCGGTCACTGTGCGGGGCCCTCCGTGCTGATGAAGACGTTCTTGGTCTCGGTGAAGGCGGCCAGGGCGTCCGGGCCCAGCTCGCGGCCGATGCCGGACTGCTTGAAACCGCCGAACGGGGTCCAGTAGCGGACGCTGGAGTGGGAGTTGACGGACAGGTTGCCCGCGCGGACGGCCTGGCAGACGCGCAGGGCGCGGCCCACGTCGCGGGTCCAGATGGAGCCAGACAGGCCGTACTCGGTGGCGTTGGCCAGGGCGACGGCCTCCGCCTCGTCCTCGAAGGGCAGCACGACGGCGACCGGGCCGAAGACCTCCTCGACGGCCACGCGCGCGTGGGGGTCGACGCCGGTGAGGACGGTGGGCGGGAACCAGAAGCCGGGGCCCTCGGGGGCCTTGCCGCGGATGCCGTCGGCGTCCGGGTCGACGTAGGAGCGGACGCGCTCCAGCTGGGTGCGGGAGATCAGCGGGCCCATCGCGGTGCTGTCGTCGGCCGGGTCGCCGACGACGACGGACTCGACGGCGGGGGCGAGGAGTTCGAGGAAGCGGTCGTGGACGTCGTGCTGGACGAGGATGCGGGTGCGGGCGCAGCAGTCCTGGCCGGAGTTGTCGAGGAAGGCCATGGGGGCGGCGGCAGCGGCGGCCTCCAGGTCGGCGTCGGCGAAGACGATGTTGGGGCTCTTGCCGCCGAGTTCCAGGGTGACGCGCTTGAGCAGGGCCGAGCCCTTGGCCAGGACCTGTTTGCCGACGGCCGTCGACCCGGTGAACACGATCTTGGCGACGCCGGGGTGCTCGACGAGGGCGGTGCCCGTGACGGGGCCGTGGCCGGGGAGCACCTGGAACAGCCCTTCGGGCAGGCCCGCCTCCAGGGCGAGTGCGGCCAGGCGCAGGGCAGTCAGGGGTGTGGTCTCGGCGGGTTTGAGCAGGACCGCGTTGCCCGCGGCGAGCGCGGGGGCGGTGCCCCAGGCCGCGATCGGCATGGGGAAGTTCCAGGGGGCGATGACGCCGACGACGCCGAGCGGTTCGAGGATCGTGACGTCCAGTCCGCCCGCGACGGGGATCTGGCGGCCGGTGAGCCGCTCCACTCCCCCGGCCGCGTAGTCGAGCAGGTCACGGACGTTGCCGGCCTCCCAGCGGGCGTTGCCGATCAGGTGGCCCGCCTCCAGGACCTCCAGCCGGGCCAGCTCCTCCAGGTGCGCGTCCACGGCGGTGGCGAAGCGGCGCAGCAGGCGGGCGCGGTCGCCGGGTGCCAGGGCGGCCCAGGCGGTCTGCGCCCGTGCGGCGCGTACGACCGCGGCGTCGACGTCGGCGGCGGAGGCGGCCGGGACGGTGGCGACGACCTCCTCGGTCGCGGGGTTGAGGACCGTGAGTTCGTGGGGGTGTTCGGACAAGCGGGGCCTCACATGCGTTCGAAGGAGCGGCGCAGTTCCCAGTCGGTGACCGCGGCGTCGAAGGCGTCGAGTTCGACGCGCGCCATGTTGCGGTAGTGGGCGACGACCTCGTCGCCGAAGGCCGCCTTGGCGAGGGGGCTGTTCTCCCAGAGTCCGGCGGCCTCGCGCAGGGTGGTCGGGACGTGCGCGAGGCCGGCGGCGTAGGCGTTGCCGGGGCAGGGGTCGGGCAGTTCGAGCCGCTGCTCGATGCCGTGCAGCCCGGCCGCGATCATGCCGGCGACGGCGAGGTAGGGGTTGACGTCGCCGCCGGGCAGCCGGTTCTCGAAGCGCAGGGAGCGGCCGTGGCCGACCACCCGCAGGGCGCAGGTGCGGTTGTCGTGGCCCCAGGCGACGGCGGTGGGCGCGAAGGAGCCCGGCTGGAACCGCTTGTAGGAGTTGATGTTGGGGGCGTACAGCAGGGAGAAGTCGCGCAGTGCGGCGAGCTGCCCGGCGAGGAAGTGCCGCATGACGTCGGACATGTCACCGCCGGGGCCCGCGGCCATGACGTTGGTGCCGTCGGCGTCGGCGAGCGAGAGGTGGATGTGGCAGGAGTTGCCCTCGCGCTCGTTGTACTTGGCCATGAAGGTGATCGACACGCCCTCCTGGGCGGCGATCTCCTTGGCGCCGGTCTTGTAGACGGAGTGCTGGTCACAGGTGACGAGGGCCTCGTCGTAGCGGAAGGCGATCTCGTGCTGGCCGGGGTTGCACTCGCCCTTGGCGGACTCGACGGTCAGGCCGGCGGCGGTCATCTCGTTGCGGATGCGGCGCAGCAGGGGCTCGATGCGGCCGGTGCCGAGGACGGAGTAGTCGACGTTGTACTGGTTCGCGGGGGTCAGGCCCCGGTAGCCGGCGTCCCAGGCCTGTTCGTAGGTGTCCTTGAAGACGATGAACTCCAGCTCGGTGCCGACCTGGGCGGTCCAGCCGTGGGCGGCGAGGCGGTCGAGCTGGCGGCGCAGGATCTGTCGGGGCGCCGCGGCGACCGGGGAGCCGTCGTGCCAGGCGAGGTCGGCGACGAGCATCGCCGTGCCCTCGTTCCAGGGGACGCGGCGCAGGGTCGTGAGGTCGGGGTGCATGGCGAAGTCGCCGTAGCCGCGGTCCCAGGAGGACATCGCGTAGCCGTCGACGGTGTTCATGTCGGCGTCGACGGCGAGGAGGTAGTTGCAGCCCTCGGTGCCGTGGTGGAGGACCTCGTCCAGGAAGAAGCGGGCGGCGAACCGCTTCCCCTGGAGCCGCCCCTGCATGTCGGGGAACGCGAGCACGACCGTGTCGATGTCACCGCCCGCGACGAGGGCGTGCAGTTCCTCGATGCCGAGCGGGGCTGTGCGGTCTGCCACGGGAGAGCCTCCTTGGGGCTTCTGCGTTCCGCCGTGAGCCATAAGGTATTGCCGAGGACCTTTGCTTGGGAAGGGGGCACGGCCGTATGCGGGAGGAACCCGGCGGTGGGGACCGCCTAGCGCCGGTGCTGCGGCCGGTGCGGGCGGGCAACGGCTTCGAGGAGGCGCTGGAGCAGATCCTCCAGGTGGTGCGGCTGGGGCTGGTGCCGCAGGGCGGGCGGCTGCCGGCGGAGCGGGAACTGGCGGAGCGGCTGGGGATCAGCCGGGTGACGCTGCGGGAGGTCCTGAAGGTGCTCCAGGACCAGGGGCTGGTCGAGTCGCGGCGCGGGCGGTACGGCGGAACGTTCGTGCTGCCGCGCGCCGACGGCCCCGGCGGCCAGGACGCGCTGCGGCGGCGGGTGGCCGGCACGGACGTCGAGGACGTGCTGCGGTTCCGGGAGGTGCTGGAGGTGGGGGCGGCCGGGCTGTGCGCGGCGCACGGCCTGGGCGGCGAGGGCGCGGCCCGGCTGCGGGAGGCGCTGGACCGCACGCACGACGCGCCGCTCGCCGAGTACCGGCGCCTGGACACGATGCTGCACCTGACGCTCGCGGAGCTGTGCGGGTCGCCGTCGCTGGCGGCGCAGTACGCGGCGGTCCGGGCGACGCTGAACGACCTGCTGGACTGCATTCCGCTGCTGGTGCGCAACCTGGAGCACTCGCAGCGGCAGCACACGGCGCTGGTCGAGGCGGTACTGGACGGTGACGCGGACGGGGCGCGGGAGATGATGCGGGAGCACTGCGCGGGGACGGCGGCGCTGCTGCGCGGGTTTCTCACCTGAGCCGGTCGGAGGGTAAAGGTAAGGGTTCACACCATTGCGGGGAGGGGTCGAGGTGACCGGACGGCGTCCGCTGATCGGCGTCAGCACGTATCTGGAGGCCGGGGCGCGCTGGGGCGTGTGGGAGCTGGAGGCGGCGCTGCTGCCCGCCGGGTATCCGCGGCTGGTGCAGCGGGCGGGGGGCCTGGCCGTGATGCTGCCCCCGGACGCGCCCGAACACGCCGCGGCGGCGGTGGCGCGGCTCGACGGGGTGGTGATCGCCGGCGGTCCGGATGTCGACCCGGCGCGGTACGGGGCGCCGCGGGACGCGCGTACGGGACCGCCCGCCGTGGAGCGGGACGCGTGGGAACTGGCGCTGATCGGGGCGGCGCTGGGGGCGGGGGTGCCGCTGCTGGGGATCTGCCGGGGCATGCAGTTGCTGAACGTCGCCCTCGGCGGCACGCTCGTGCAGCACCTGGAAGGGCACGCGGAGGTGGTGGGGATGTTCGGCGGGCATCCGGTCGCGCCGGTGCCCGGGACGCGGTACGCCTCGCTGGTCCCGGAGGAGACGGTCGTCCCGACGTACCACCATCAGTCGGTGGACCGCCTCGGGGAGGGGCTCGTGGTGTCGGCGCGGGCGGCGGACGGGACGGTGGAGGCGGTGGAACTGCCGTCGGCGGCGGGGTGGACGCTCGGGGTGCAGTGGCATCCCGAGATGGGGGACGACCTGCGGGTGATGCGAGGGCTGGTGCGGGCGGCCGGCGGGTCGTAGGAACCGTCCCCGGCGGATGCCGTGGTACCCGCGGGACGGGCGCCCCCCGTCACGCGCGCGTGAGCGACAACAGCTCCCGGGCCGGGCCCGTCGGGCGGTGACCCGTTGGCCAGACCGCACGGAGGTCCCTCGTCAGGGCGATGCCCTCGACCGGGACGGGGACCAGGCGGCGCATCGACAGCTCCTCCCCCACGGCCAGTTCGCTGAGGACCGCCGGGCCCGCACCGCCGACCACCGCGGCCTTCACGGCCGTCGTGGAGGACAGTTCGATCAGCGGGCGGGCCAGGCCGCCCAGGGCCGCGTCCAGGACCTGACGGGTTCCGGAGCCCTTCTCGCGCAGGATCAGCGGGGTCGCCGCCAGCTCCTGCGCGGCCAGCGGCCTGCGGCGGCGGGCCCAGGGATGGCCGGGCGCCGCGACGACGATCAGCCGGTCGTGGGCAATGACGGCCGAGTCCAGGCCGGCCGGGACCGACAGGCCCTCCACGAAGCCCAGGTCGGCCTCGTCGGACAGCAGCCGCTCGGCGACCGCCGCCGAGTTGCCGGCGAGCAGCGACACCGCCGTGTCCGGGCGCTGGGCGCGCAGCGCGAGCAGCCAGCCCGGCAGCAGGTACTCGGCGATCGTCATGCTCGCCGCCACCCGCAGCCGGGAGTCGCGCCGGTCCCGCAGCGCCTGCGCCCCGGCGTCGAACGCCTCGGCGGCCTCCACGATCCGCCGCGCCCAGTCGGTGACGAGGGCGCCCGCGTCGGTGAGCCGGGAGCCGCGCGGCGAGCGGTCCACGAGGGCCACACCGAGCTGCCGTTCCATCGACCGGATGCGGCTGCTGGCGGCGGGCTGGGTGATGCCGAGTTCCCGGGCGGCACCGCCGAGGCTGCCGAGCCGCGCGACCGCCAGCAGCAGTTCCAGCGCTCCGAGGTCCGGCACCCGGTGCGCCAGCGGCCCCCCGGCGGTCTGCCGGGATGCGTCGTGCCCGTCCGTCGACCTCGTGCTGTCACCACTGCTCATAAGCCCAGCTTATGTTGCACCAGAGGGATGCTCCCTGGTCGCGGCGGAGAACGGGCACGACGGTGGACGTCATGGTCACCGCCGCCCAGCTCCTCCCCCGTGCCACCGCGCGTCCCCGCGTGCCGCCGTCCGTCAGCTCGGGCCGAACCGGTACGCCGCCGTCATGGGCGCCGCCGCCGTGGGCACGGCGCGCGGTGTGGTCAGCGGCGCGCCGCTCGCAGGGCCCGCCCCAGCACCCGGGGCGCCTCGGCCAGCGACGGGCCGTACCAGGTGAGGTGGCGGCCACTGACCAGCGCGCAGGGCAGCCCGGGGAAGGCCTCGGGTCCGTCGTCGGCGGTGAAGCGGTAGGGCTCGTCGGGGAGCACGACGAGGTCCGGGCCCGCGGCGAGCAGGTCGTCCCGGGACACGCGCGGATAGCGCTCGGCGTGGGCCGCGTACACGTGGTCGACGCCGAGGCGGGCCAGCACGTCGCCGGCGAAGGTGTCCCGGCCGAGCACCATCCACGGGCGGCGCCACACGGGCACCACGGCGGTTGTACGGCGCCCCGGCTGCGGCAGCGCCGCCCAGGTCTCCTCGGCCTCGTCCAGCCACCGGGGGCGGCTGCCCGCCCCGCACGCCCGCAGCACCCGCTCCAGCTCGCCGAAGGCCTGCGGCACGCTGCGCACCTCGGTCACCAGCACGTCGACACCGGCCGCCCGCAGGGCGTCGAGGTCGGGGGCGCGGTTCTCCTCCTCGTTGGCGATCACCAGGTCGGGGGCGAGGGAGAGGATCCGCTCGGTCTTCGGGTTCTTGGTGCCGCCGATGCGTACGACGTCGAGGCCGGCCGGGTGCGTGCACCAGTCCGTGGCGCCGACGAGGGCGCCGGGCAGCGTCACGGCCACCGCCTCCGTCAGGGACGGCACCAGCGAGACGACCCTCACTGCGGGGGCCTGTCCCGGACCGCCTCGATGTGTTCGGCGACCGCGACGACCAGCAGCCGCGTGTCGGAGACCGTGGCCCGCCAGCGGTGCCGCACCCCGCCCGTGAGGTAGAGGGTGTCGCCGCGGCCGAGGCGGTAGGCGCGGCCCTCGGCCTCGATCTCCACGGCGCCGTCCGCCACGTACATCAACTGGTCGTTGCGGTACTGGAATTCACGGCCCGCGTCGTGGTCGCCGGTGAACTCCGAGGCGTGCATCTGGTGGTGTCCGCGCACCAGGGACCGCACCCGGGGCTCCGGGAAGGGCTCGGCCGCCTCGGCGCGCACGACGTCCACGCTGCACGCCGGGTCGGCCGCCGCGAGGAGTTCCACGGCGGTGGTGCGCAGCGCGTCGGCGAGCTTCTCCAGGGAGCTGGTGCTGGGCCGCGCCCGCTCGTTCTCGATCTGGCTGAGGAACGGCACGGACAGGCCACTGCGTTCGGCCACGACGGCGAGCGTGAGCTCCAGGGCCCTGCGTCGCCGCCGTACGGCCGCGCCCACCCGCAAGGGCTGTTCTTTGTGGTCGCCCATCGCTCCGGCTCCCTCCTTCGCTCGTCGTCCGGCCGGCCGGCCGCGCCGTCGCCGGCGCGCCCGTGGTGCCGGCTTCCCTGCACCCTACGCATGTTCGGCAAACCGATTCATGCGCCCGTCACATGCCTGTCACCCCGTGGGGGTTGCGACCTCATGGTTCGCGCCAATGGAACGACGGGACGTTCCGTCGGGTCAATGCACGGTCGCTCGTCCGAGTTCCCGTCCTGGCGGAGATTTCCCGTCCCGGATCGCGTGGCGGTGGCGGTACGTGTTTGGCCGAATCCCTACCGCAGGCGCCGGGGCGGCCCGCCGGTATCGGAAAGGGCGCCCGGTATGCCGAAGGGGCGGGCCCCGCCGCACGGCTCGCGGCGGGGCCCGCCCCTCGCGGGGGACGCGCCGGGTCCCGTCAGGTCACCCGGCACGCCCGGTATCAGGACCGGAAGCGTGGATCACTGCGGAGTCATCCGCCCGACCATGTCCGGGTGCTCCTCGAGCCACGCGGCGACGGCCTCCTCCTCGTGGCCCTGACCGCGCTCGTTGATCTCGGCCTCCAGCGTGCCCAGCTCGTCCTCGGTCATCCGGAAGCCCTTGATCCACTTGGTGAGCTGCGGATACTGCTCCGGGAACTTCTCGCTGGAGATGGTGCGGATCGTGTTGCCCTCGCCGAAGAGCTTCTTCTCGTCCTTCAGCTTGGTCAGCTCGTACTCGCTGTACGCCCAGTGCGGCGACCAGAGCACGACGACGACGGGCTCCTTCTTGGCGTAGGCGCGCTTGAGCTCCGCGAGCATCGCCGGGGTGGAGCCGTCGACGACCTTGTACTCCTCGTCGAGGCCGTAGCCCGGCAGGACGTCCTTCTTGAGCAGGTTCATCTCGCCGGTGCCCGGCTCGATGCCGATGATCTTGCCGTCGAAGCGGTCGGCCTTGCCCTTGAGGTCCGCGAGGGACTTGACGTCCTTCACGTACGACGGGACGGCCAGCTCCAGCGACGTCGGCTCGTACCAGGTGCCGAGGTCGTTGAGCTTGTCCTTGTGCTGGTCCCAGTAGTTCTTCTGGGCGTACGGCAGCCAGGCGTCGAAGTTGAGGTCGATGTCGCCGGAGGCCAGGCCGGTGTAGACCGGGCCGACGTCCATCTGCTTCAGGTTCAGCCGGTAGCCGCGCCGCTCCAGGACGTTCTTCCACAGATAGGTGATGGCGATGTCCTCGTCCCAGGGGAACCAGGCCACGTCGACGGGCCGCTTCGCCTCGGCGGGCGTGCTGCCGGCGGCGTCCTTCACCGGGGCGAGCTTCTCGACCACGCCCGGGTTCTTCTTCAGCCATGCCTTGACCGCCTGCTGCTGCCTGCCCTTGCCTGCCTTGTTGATCTCGGCTTCCAGGCCGGTGAGTTCCTTCTCGGTCATCCGGAAGTTCTTCAGCCATGTGCCGACGACCGGGTTCTCGGCCGCGAAGCCCTTGCGGGACAGGGTGTGCACACCGTCGCCCTTGCCCCAGCTGCCCTTGGGGTCCTCGAGCTTCTTCAGGTCGTAGTCGCTGTAGGCCCAGTGCGGGGACCACAGGGTGACGACGATCGGCTGCTTCTTGGCGTAGGCGCGCTTGAGCTGCGCGAGCATGGCCGGGGTGGAGCTGTCCACGACCCGGTATTCCCTGTCGAGGCCGTACTCCTTGAGGACCTTGCTCTTCAGCAGGCCCATCATGCCGGCGCTCGGCTCGATGCCGGTGATCTTCCCGCCGAACCGCCCGGCCTTGCCCTTGAGGTCCGCGAGGGAGTCGATGTCCTCCATGTACGCGGGGACGGTCAGCTCCAGGGAGGTCTCGTCGTACCAGGCGCCGAGGTCGTCGAGCCGCTTGCCGTACTTCTTCCAGTACTGCTCGTGGGTGGTGGGCAGCCAGGCGTCGGTCTGGAAGTCGATGTCACCGCTCGCCAGCGAGGTGTAGAGCGGGCCGGCCTCCAGCTGCTTGGTCTCCACCTGGTAGCCGCGCCGCTCCAGGATCTCCTTCCACAGGAAGGTGGAGGCGACGCCCTCGTCCCAGGGGATGTAGCCGATGCTGATCCTCTTGTCCTGGCCGACGTCACCGCTCGCTGCGGTGGCGGTGCCCTTGTCCGCGCCGAAGACGCCCATGCCGCCCGCCACGAGCGCGAGCACCACGACGCCGATCACGGCGACGGCCGGACGCGGCCGGTACGACCAGATCTTCATGCCCTGGGCCGCGCGCGCCCGGGCCGCGGCACGGCGGCCGAGCGGCGACACCTGGGTGCCGAGGGCGCTGGTCATGCGGTCGAGGTAGATCGCCAGGATCACGATCGCGACACCGGCCTCGGAGCCGAGGCCGACGTTGAGCTGGCCGATGGCCTCGTTGACGTCGCCGCCGAGGCCGTCGGCGCCGACCATGCCGGCGATGGCGGCCATGGACAGGCCGAGCATGATGACCTGGTTGACGCCCGCCATGACGGTGGGCAGGGCGAGCGGCAGCTGGACGCGCAGCAGGATGTTGCGCGGGGTGGTGCCGAACGCCTCGGCGGCCTCGACCAGCTCCTTGTCGACCTGCCGGATGCCCAGCTCGGTCATGCGGACGCCGGGGGCCAGCGCGAAGATCAGGGTGGCGACGATGCCCGCGGGAGCGCCGCTGCCGAAGAAGAGGATCGCCGGGATGAGGTAGATCATCGCGGGCAGCGTCTGCATGAAGTCCAGCACCGGCCGGACCACGCCGCTGACGCGCTCCGAGCGGGCCGCCCAGATGCCGACGGGCACCGAGATCACGAGCGCGATGATCGTGGCGACGAGGACCAGCGAGAGGGTCATCATCGCGTTCTCCCACAGGCCGAGGGAGTCGATGAACGCGAACCCGGCGAAGGAGAGCACACCGGCGACGGCGCCGCGCAGCCAGAAGGCGATCACGGCGAAGATGCCGGCCAGCAGCAGCGGCTCGGGGGCCTGGAGGACGGCGTCGATGCCGTCGTAGGCGCCGAGGAAGACCGTCTTGAGGAAGTCGAACAGCCACGCCACGTTGTCGAGCAGCCAGTCGACGGAGCTGTTGACCCAGTCGCCGAAGGGGATCCTAGGCATGGGCGGTCACCTTCTCCCCGTCGTTGCCGCTCCGGGAGGCGCAGGGCGCGGGCGGCGCCGTCTGCTCGTCGCCGAGGAAGCCGACCAGCCGCTGCCGGGGGACGACCCCGACGACCTCGCGGCGCTCGCCGAGCACGGCGACCGGGTGGGCCAGCCGGGCGCTGAGCGCGCAGAGGTCGGTGAACGGCGTCTCGGGCGTCGCGGTCTCGCAGTCGCAGTCGGCCTCGTGGCCGCTGACGTCGCGGTCCATGACGGACTCGGCGGTCAGCACGCGGGAGCGGTCGACGTCCTGCGTGAAGGAGGCGACGTAGTCGTCGGCGGGGCGCAGCAGGATGTCCTGAGCGGTGCCGACCTGCACGATGCGGCCGTCGCGCATGACGGCGACGCGGTCGCCCAGGCGCATGGCCTCGTTGAGGTCGTGGGTGATGAAGACGATGGTCTTCTTCAGGGTGCGCTGGAGCTCCAGGAGCTGGTCCTGCATGTCGCGGCGGATCAGCGGGTCCAGGGCGCTGAAGGACTCGTCCATCAGCAGCAGGTCGACGTCGGTGGCGAGCGCGCGGGCGAGGCCGACGCGCTGCTGCATGCCGCCGGACAGCTCGTCGGGCCAGGACTCCTCCCAGCCGGCCAGGCCACACAGGGCGAGCGCCTCGTCGGCGCGCCGTGCGCGCTCGGCGCGGGGCACGCCCTGCACTTCCAGACCGTAGGCGGCGTTCTCGCGCACACTGCGGTGCGGGAAGAGCGCGAAGTGCTGGAAGACCATGCTGATCTTCCTGGAGCGGACCTCGCGCAGGTCGCGGTCGCCGAGCGCGGTCAGGTCCTGGCCGTCGAAGCGGACGTGACCCGCGGTCGGTTCGAGCAGGCCGTTGAGCATGCGCAGCAGGGTGGACTTGCCCGAACCGGACAGCCCCATGACGACGAAGATCTCACCCGGCTCGACGGTGAAGGAGGCGTCGATCACGGCGGCCGTGGTGCCGTTCGCCCGCAGCTCCTCCCGGTCCGCCCCCTGCTGGAGCCGTCTGACCGACTCGTCCGGTCGTCTGCCGAACACCTTGTACAGGTGCTCGGCCTCTAGCCTCGCTGACACGCTTACCTTCTCGTCTCGACGGCAATGGGAACGGAGCGACCGGGGCGCGGACATCTGTGACAGTTGAACGCGCAACCCGCATCGCTCCGAGGCCGCCCCTGCCCCCGGCCCTCGAACACAAACGCACGGGCGGCCGGACTTCACAGAGTGTTTACAACGTTGGCATTCGGCGGCCGGACGGTCACGGTGCGTGGTTGTCAGTGGTGTGCGGCATGATGCGAGACGTGACCGGACGACTGATGCTCCTCGACACCGCCTCGCTCTACTTCCGCGCCTACTTCGGGGTCCCGGAGTCGGTCCGGGCCCCGGACGGCACGCCGGTGAACGCCGTGCGCGGGCTGCTCGAGTTCATCGACCGCCTGGTCAAGGACCACCGGCCCGACCGGCTGGTGGCCTGCATGGACGCCGACTGGCGGCCGCAGTGGCGGGTCGAGCTCATCCCGTCGTACAAGGCGCACCGGGTCGCCGAGGAGCACGCGGCGGGTCCCGACGAGGAAGAGGTCCCGGACACCCTGTCGCCGCAGGTGCCCGTCATCGAGGCCGTGCTCGACGCGCTGGGCATCGCCCGGGTGGGCGTCGCGGGGTACGAGGCGGACGACGTGATCGGCACGTTCACCGCCCGCGCCACGGGCCCGGTCGACATCGTCACCGGCGACCGCGACCTGTACCAGCTGGTGGACGACGGGCGCGGGGTCCGCGTGCTGTACCCGCTCAAGGGTGTCGGCACGCTCCAGCTGACCGACGAGCCGTGGCTGCGCGAGAAGTACGGAGTGGACGGACGGGGGTACGCGGACCTGGCGACGCTGCGCGGCGACCCGAGCGACGGGCTGCCGGGCGTGCCGGGCGTCGGCGAGAAGACGGCCGCGAAGCTGCTGGCCGAGTTCGGTGACCTCGCCGGGATCCTGGCCGCCGTCGACGACCCGCGGTCGAAGCTGACCCCGGCGCAGCGCAGGCGGCTGGACGAGGCACGGCCGTATCTGGCGGTCGCGCCGAAGGTGGTGAAGGTCGCGGACGACGTCCCGCTGCCCGAGGTCGACACGGCCGTGCCGGTCGCGCCGCGCGACCCGGCGGCGCTGGAGGCGCTGGCGGCCCGCTGGGGCCTGGGCGGCTCGCTGCAACGGCTGCTGACGACGCTCGGGGCGTGACGGCACGGGCGGCACGCGACCCGCGATGTTTGTGACGGACGCGTGCTCAAGATGTTCATGAGAGGGGTACTCGCGGGAGGGAAGTGCTAACTTAGGTAACCCTAAGCACGGACCAGGGAGATCCCTCATGGCAGACCGACCGGACCGCAAGCCGCGCAAGCTCTACGCCGCGCAGGTCGTCCGCACCGAGCGGCTGACCCCCCACATGCAGCGCGTGGTGCTCGGCGGCGACGGTCTCGCCGGGTTCTCGGCCGACACGTGCACCGACCACTACGTGAAGCTGCTGTTCCCGGCCGGGGGCGCGACGTATCCGGAGCCGTTCGATCCGGAGCGCGTGCGCGAGGAGTTCCCCCGCGAGCAGTGGCCGGTCACCCGCACCTACACGGTGCGCCACTGGGACCCCGAGCACCGGGAGCTGACGCTCGACTTCGTCCTCCACGGCGACGAGGGACTCGCCGGCCCGTGGGCGATGCGCGTCCAGCCGGGCGAGATCGTCCGTTTCCTGGGCCCCGGCGGCGCCTACGCCCCCGATCCGACCGCCGACTGGCATCTTCTCGCCGGTGACGAGAGCGCGCTGCCCGCGATCGCCCGCTCCCTGGAGGCCCTGCCGCACGGCGCGCGGGCACACGCCTTCATCGAGGTCACCGGCCCCGAGGAGGAGCAGAAGATCGACTCCGACGTGGACGTCGTCTGGCTGCACCGCGGCGACCGGCCGGTCGGCGAGGCGCTGGTGGAGGCCGTGCGGGGGCTGGACTTCCCGGCGGGCCGGGTGCACGCCTTCGTGCACGGCGAGGCGCACTGCGTGAAGCAGCTGCGCCGCCTGCTGCGCGTCGAGCGCGGCGTCCCCCGCGAGGACCTGTCGATCTCCGGCTACTGGCGGCTCGGCCACAACGAGGACGGCTGGCAGGCCTCCAAGCGGGAGTGGAACGCGCGCATCGAGGCGGAGCAGGAGGGCGCGGGGTCGGCGGCGTGAGGCACTGACCCGGCCCCTTGGCGAAGTCACCGGCCCCGCAGGCGCGGGAGGGCACTCCCGCCCCGGGCACGCACCGTCCCAGCCTCGAACCGGCCCCGCAGGCGCGGGGAGGGCACCGTGAGGCACTGCCCCGCGGCCCGGCCGGGTCACCGGCCCCCGGCTCCCGACCCCCGGCTCCCGGCTCCCGGCTCCCGGCTCCGCATACCCTGACCCCCGATGAGACGCCGCCGACCGATTCCGCCCGCCCCTCTCCCCCAGCGCGACGGGGTCGATCCGGTGCGGGTGCGGTTGCCGGCCGGAGGACCGTGGGCCACGGTGCGGGACCATCTGGCCGAGCGGCTCGCGACGGCGGGCCCCGGCGTGGTCGACGGCATGTTCGAGGAGGGCCTGATCGTCGGCGCGGACGGGCACCCGGTGGCGCCGGACACCCCGTACGAGCCGGGCACGTTCGTGTGGTTCCACCGGGAGCTGCCCTCCGAGGTGCCGGTGCCGTACCCGCTGGACGTGGTGTACCGCGACGAACACATCATCGTCGCCGACAAGCCGCACTTCCTCGCCACCACCCCGCGCGGCGGCCATGTCGCCGAGACCGCGCTCGCACGGCTGCGCCGGGAGCTGGGCATCCCGACGCTGACCGCCGCGCACCGGCTGGACCGGCTCACCGCCGGGCTGGTGCTGTTCACCGTGCGGCCCGAGGAGCGCGGCGCCTACCAGACACTGTTCCGCGACCGCCGGGTCACCAAGGAGTACGAGGCCGTCGCCCCGTACGATGCCGGGCTCGTCCTGCCCCGCACGGTACGCAGCCGGATCGTGAAGGAACGCGGCGAACTCACCGCCCGCGAGGTCGGGGGCGAGCCGAACGCGGTCAGCCGGATCGAGCTGCTGGAGCACCGGGCGGCGCACGGGCTCGCACGGGACGGCGCTGCACCGGACGGCGCTGCACCGGACCGTGTGCCACCGGACGGCGCGGCGCACGGCCTGGGCCGGTACCGGCTGCTGCCCGGCACCGGCCAGACGCACCAGCTTCGGGTGCACATGACCGCGCTGGGCGTGCCGATCCTCGGCGACCCGCTGTATCCCGTGGTGACCGGCCCCGTACCGGCCGGCGACTTCCGCCGCCCGCTGCAATTGCTGGCGCGGGCGCTGGAGTTCACCGATCCGGTGACGGGTGCGGCGCACCGGTTCCGCAGCGCGCGGGTGCTCGCGGCCTGGGCGTCGTACGACGGCTGGGCGGCCGGTCGGCAGCCGCGCCGTCAGTAGCCGCGCCACCAGCGCAGGAAACGCTGCCAGGCACCCGGCGGGCGGGCCGGCGCGGACGGCGGCTGCGGCGGCAGGGGCAGCTGCGGCGCGGCGGCAGGGGCGGACGAGGGCTCGGGCGGCAGGGGCGGCCGCGGCGCGGGCTCGGAGCGCGGCGGTTCGGTGCCGATGAACCAGTCGGGCCGCCGCTGCGGTGGTGTCGTGCCCGGCGTGTCCGTCACGGCCTGCTGCTCCTTGGGCTCGAAGCACACCGGCAGCTCCACCAGGTGACGCGAGGCGATCGAGGACCGCCAGGCCAACTCGTCCTCGGGGCAGTCGAGTTGGACGTCGGGCAGCCGCAGCAGCAGCGCGTCGACGCCGGTGTCGGCGATGGCGCGGCCGATGTCCTGTCCGGGACACTCGTGCGGGCCGCCGCCGAAGGCCAGGTGGGACCGGTTGCCCTGCATGTTGGCCGCCAGGTCGGGCCGCACCCGGGGATCGACGTTGCCGGGCGCGATGCCGAACAGCAGCCCGTCGCCGGCCCGGATGTGCTGCCCGCCCAGCTCCAGGTCCTGCTTGGCGAAGTAGGCGAAGACCGTGCTGAACGGCGGCTCGTCCCACAGGGACTGCTCGACCGCCTCCGGCACGGTCATCTGGCCGCCGCTGAGCCGGGCCCGGAATCCGGGGTCGGTGAGCACCACGCGCAGGACGTTGCCGATGAGGTTGGCGGTCGCCTCGTAGGCGGCGAGCAGGACCACGCGCAGGTGCTCGCGCACCTCGTCGTCGGTGAGCCGGGCCGGGTGGTTGACGAGGTGGCTGGCGAAGTCCTCGTCGGGCTGCGCGCGGCGCCGCGCGGTGAGCCGGGCCAGGGCCTCCATGACGTAGGCGTGGCTGGCCATGGACGTCTCGGTGCCCTTGAGGGTGTCGCGGGCGGCCTCCACCATCCGGTCGTTGAACTCCTCGGGCATGCCGAGGATCTCGCACAGCACGCCCATCGGCAGGTGCTCGGCGAACTGCCCGACGAGGTCGGCGCGGCCCTGTTCGCAGAACCGGTTGACGAGTGCCTGGGTGTGGCGGTTGATGTGCCGGCGCAGGCTGCGGTAGTCGATGGTCGACATGGCGCCGGTGACCGCGCCGCGCAGCCGCTTGTGCTCGTCGCCCTCGGCGTGCGAGCAGATCGGCTGCCAGGCGATGTGCGGCATGAGGGGGTGGTCGGGCTTGACCTTCCCCTCCTTGAGCGGGGTCCAGATGCGGCTGTCCCGGCAGAACAGGGACGGGGTGCGCACCATGTGGAGGTTCTCGGTGTGGCCGAGGACCACCCACATCGGGATGTCGTCGTGGAGCAGCACGGGCGCCACGGGGCCGTGTTCGGCCCGGAGCTCCTCGTACAGCTCCTCCAGGTCGTCCACCTCGTGCAGCCGGTGCAGCCCGCCGGCTCCGAGGCCGTGCGCGGGGCAGCCGGGGGGCGGGACGGGCCGGGCGTCGCCCGTCGAGGTCGGGACGTGCGATTCAGGCGTCACAGTGGTCGCTCCGGGGCTGAAAGGACAGGGCAGGGGGAGGCGGGCGTCAGGTGAGGGCACCCGACTGGGCGAGCGCGTGCAGGAAGCGCATCAGGGTCAGCAGGACGTCACGGCTGGAGGCCCGGCGGCGCACGTCGCACTCGACGATGGGGATGTCCTCGGCCAGGTCGAGGGCGGCGCGCAGGTCCGGGAGGGGGTAGCGAGGCGCGTCCGGGAAGGTGTTGACGGCGACCACGAACGGCACGCCCCGCTCCTCCAGACGCCCCATGACGTCGAAGCTGACCTCCAGCCGGCGGGTGTCGACGAGCACGACGGCGCCGAGCGCGCCCTCGAACAGGCCGTTCCACAGGAACCAGAAGCGCTCCTGGCCGGGGGTCCCGAACAGGTACAGCACGAGCTGGTCGGTGATCCGGATGCGGCCGAAGTCCATCGCCACGGTGGTGGCCGTCTTGGTGGGCGAGCCGAAGTTGTCGTCCACGCCGATGCCGGCCTGGGTCATCGTCTCCTCGGTGGTCAGCGGTCTGATCTCGCTGACCGAACCCACCATGGTGGTCTTGCCGACGCCGAAGCCCCCCGCGATCACGATCTTCACCGCGGCCTGTGCCGTGTGCGGCAGTTGGTCCTCGGTCCGCGGGCCCGGGACGGTGTCAGAGCCGTTGAAGTCCATGCATCACCGCTTCGAGGATGGTTCGGTCGGGAAGCGCCTGGCGGACGATCGGGGCGCGCGCCTGCACCAGTTCGGCCGGCAGCAGGTCGGTGATCAGCACGGTCACTACGCTGAACGGCAGGTTCAGATAGGCCGACAGCTCGGCCACGGAGAGCGGGGCGGCGCACAGCCGGATCAGTGCCGCCTGCTCGGGGGTGGCGGACTGCGGGGGGTCGGCACGTGCCACGATCAGCGTCACCAGGTCGAGTTCGGCCCGTTTGCCGTCCGGTCCGGCAACGACGTAGAGCCGCTCGACGCCGCCGCCCTCGCCCTCCTTCCTCTGGGGTTCGGGGGGAGGTTCCGGCTGGGGGGTCCGCCTCTGGCGTTGCGGAGGAGTCATACGGTGTGCCCGCTGCGCCGGGGCGGACTGGTCAGATGGGCGCCGATACGGGCGACGAGGTCGCGCATGCGGTTGCTCATCAGGCCGGGTTCGGCGACGACGTCGGAGAGCACCGCGAGGTAGGCGTTGGCACCGGCGGCCATCAGGTAGAAGTAGCCGCCGTTGATCTCGATGATGACGAGCTTCATACGGCCGTCGCTGTCGGGGATCTCGGTGGCGACGGCGCTCGCCAGGCTCTGCAGCCCGGCGCAGGCGGCGGCGACCCGGTCGGCCGCGTCGGGGTCGCCGCCGTGGCGGGCGATGCGCAGGCCGTCGGCGGAGAGCACGACGATCATCTCGATGCCCGGGACGCCGTCGGCGAGGTCCTTGAGCATCCAGTCGAAGTTGGCTCGCTGCTGGATCACGTGAAGTCCCCTTCGTCGTCGGCCTCGGCACGGACCGGCTCGGTGGTCGGCTGGATGACAGGCTCGGTGATCGGCCCGGCGGCGGGCTCGGTGATCGGCCCGGTGGCCGGTTCGGCGATCGGCCCGGCGGCGGGCTCGGTGATCGGTTCGGTCGCCGGCCGGGTGAACGCGGTCGGGTCCGGGTCGCCCTTGAGCCCTTCCCAGAACGCCTCGACCCACAGGCCCGGCGGGGGCTCGTCCTCCTTGGGCTCCGGCGCGGGCGCGGGCGTCGTCCAGAGGGACTCGGCCGCCGCCCCGGACTGCTCGGCCTCGCGTGCGGCGCGCTCGGCGGCGTACTGCTCGGCGTAGCGCTGGGTGATCGGGGTCTTGACCCGGCTGCGGCGCTGCGGCAGGCCGTTCGCCGTCCATTCGGTGACCTCGGGGACGTCGTCCTCCATGGACACGGTCATGGGGACGCGGGGGCTGGTGGGGCGGCGCGTCTTGGGGGCGCGCTTGGGGCCCTCCAGGGTGCCGGGACCCTGCTTGGGCACGGAGGTGGCACCGATGCCGTGGGCGGCCCCGATGCCGGGCTCGGTGGTCATCATGGTGCTCGGGACGACCAGGATGGCGCGGACACCGCCGTACGCGGAGGCGCGGAGCGACACCTGCATGTTGTGCGTCTTGCAGAGGCGGCCGACGACGGCGAGGCCGAGGCGCGGGTGCTCGCCGAGGTCCTGGAGGTCGAGGCCGGCCCTGGCGCGCTCCAGCATGCCCTCGATGCGGGCGCGGGCCTCCTCGCTGAAGTTGACCCCGGCGTCCTCGATCTCGATGGCGACGCCGGTCTGCACCTCGACGGCGGTGACGTGCACCTTGGTGTGCGGGGGCGAGTAGCGGGTGGCGTTGTCGAGGAGTTCCGCGGCGGCGTGGATGACGGGCTCGACGGAGATGCCCTTGATGTTGACCGTGGCGATGGAGCGCAGCTCGATGCGGCGGTACTCCAGGATCCGGGACATCGCGCCGCGCAGCACGCTGTACAGGGAGACGGGCTTGGGCCACTGCCGGCCGGGCCTGCCGCCGCCGAGGACGGTGACGGAGTCGGCGAGGCGGCCGATCAGCGCGGTGCCGTGGTCGATGCGCAGGAGGTCGTCGAAGACCTCGGGGTTGCGGCCGTGGTCCTCCTCCATCTCCCGCAGTTCCTTGGCCTGCTGATGCACGATCGCCTGGACGCGGCGGGCGATGCTGACGAAGGAGCGCTGCGAGGCGTCGCGCAGGGACTCCTCGGTGTCGATGACCTTCAGCACGGTCCTGATCAGCGACAGCTGCGCGGGCCGCAGGTCACGGTAGGAGGGGTCGACGCCGGGCAGGCGCAGCAGGACCTCGCGGGGTGAGAGTCCGCCGTGCAGGAGGTGCAGCGCGGTGGGCACGATCTCCTCGGCGAGGCGGCCCATCTCCATCTCCTCGGCGGCGAGCCGCCGTTCCAGACGCGTGACGTGCCGGGCGTGTTCGGCGCGCAGGGCACGCAGGGCGCGGCCCCGGCGCACGGCTTCGGCGGCCGTCGCGATGACCAGCAGCGTGGCGACCGCACCGCACCAGCCGACGGCGGCCCGGGCCGGGTGCGTCACCCAGGCGACGGCGGCCCCGGTCGCCGCGGCCATCAGGACGGCCGGCAGCAACAGCACGCGCGCATACGAGAGTTCGCGGCGACCGGGAGGGGATTCAACACTCACCATGTAGGCCCTCGTAAAGGAATCGGCTGGGGGAAGCTTGCCGGGGATACGTCAGGGAAACCGGGGGTATGTCAGGGACGCAGGCGGCATTTTCCGCGCATGGGGGAACAAGCGCGCGAATTCACCTCAACTCGGCGCACTGCGGGCGAGCTTAGCCCGACCGGATCAACGTCATGGCATATTCGGCAAGCACCTGAAACCCGCCCCATGACCGGAGTACCCTCGACCCCATTTACACGCTCGGGAGCCATTCGCACACCTTGCGTCACGGCGTACGGACGTACGAAAACCGTCGGGGCCGTCCGTAGATCAAAAACCCCCGCGGCGGGTTTCGGGCCACCGGCCGTGGAGAGGACCACCCGGACGGCCACCGGCGCCGCGCCCAGGACGACGCGTCAGGCCACGACCCGAGGGGCCGCATGACGTTCCACACGCTGCTCGTCGCCGACCGCGGTGCGACCGCCGCCCGCGTCGTCCGCACGGCCCGCGCCCTGGGCCTGCGCACGGTGACCGTGCACGGCGACACCGACCTGATCCTGCGGGCGGCCAAGGACACCGGCGCGGGCGCGATCCATCCCGGCCACGGCTCCCTGTCGCGGGACGCGGCCTTCGCGCGGCGCTGCGAGGACGCCGGGCTCGTCTTCGTGGGCCCGGCGCCCGAGCAGCTGGAAATCTTCGGCGCCAAGCACACGGCACGCGCGGCGGCCGACGCGGCAGGCCTGCCCCTCGCCCCCGGCACGGAACCGCTGACCTCCCTGGAGGAGGCACTGCGGGAGGCCGGCCGCATCGGCTACCCGGTGATGCTGAAGCCGACGGGCGGCGGCATCGGCATGTCGGCCTGCCGCTCCCCCGCCGAACTGACCGGCGCCTGGCGGCGGACGCGCCGGGCGGCATCCGCGTCCCGCGCCTCCACCGACGTCTTCCTGGAGCGCCTCGTGGAGCACGCCCGGCATCTGGAGGTGCCGGTCTTCGGCGACGGAGACGGCCTGGTCGTCACGTTCGGCGACCGGGACTGCTCCCTGCGCCGTCACGGCCGGAAGGTGCTGGCCGAGGCCCCCGCCCCGCGCCTCCCCGACCACGTACGCGCCCAACTGGCGGCCTGGGCCCGCGACTTGTGCGCCTGGACCGACTACCGCTCGGCGGGCACCGCCGAGTTCCTGTACGACGCCGTCCGCGAGGAGGCGTACTTCCTTCAGGTCAGCCCCGGTCTCCGGGCCGGACATCCGGTCACGGAGGAGGTCTACGGCGTCGATCTGGTCGCCTGGACGCTGCGCCTGGCGCGCGGCGAACGGGGCGTGGTGCGCGCCCCGGGCGCACCGCGCGGCCACGCCGTCGGAGTCCGCCTGTACGCCGGGGGCGCGAGGCGCGCACCTGTGCCCGCCTCAGGACCGCCGGCCGGGGCCGACCTCCCGCCGGGCGTGCGCGTGGACGGCCCGGCGGAGACCGGCACCGGGGCGCCGACGCCGTACGACCCGGTGCTCGCCGAGGTGATCGCCCACGGCTGCGACCGCGAGGAGGCGCTGCGGCGGCTCGGCGAGGCGCTGGCCGGGCCCTGGATCGACGGCGCGGGGACCGGTCTGGGGCTGGTGCGGGCGGCGCTCGGCGACCCCGCGTTCCGCACGGCCACGCACTCCACGACGACCCTCGATGCCCTGACCGGCCCCCCACCGCGCGGACGCGCCGAGCCGCACGGGACCGATGCCCGCGGACAGGCAGGCCACCCGGCCGACGAACCGGACCAGACCCGCACCCACGGGCAGACGAACCACCCCACCGACGAACCGGACCGGCCCCGCACCCGCGGCCAGGTGGATCACCCCACCGACGAGTAGGCGACAACCCCCCGCAGCAGCCCGTCGACAGCCTTCCGCGCGGTCCTGGCCACGGTGGAGCCCTCGGCCGCGGGCGCCGCGGCGGAGATCTGCCCCAGCACGTCGATCACCTGCTTGCACCACCGCACGAAGTCCCCGGCCGGCATCTCCGCCTCCCGCAGCACCTCGTCGAGACCCGCGCCCGAAGCCCACTGGTACGCGGCCCAGGCGAACCCGAGGTCCGGCTCGCGCTGCCCGACCCCCTCCGTCTGGGTGATCCGGAACTCCTCCTCCAGCGCGTCGAGACGCCCCCAGATCCGCACCATCTCGCCCAGCGCGGCCTTGGCCTTCCCGGACGGCAGCTTCGGCGCCATCGCGTCGTCGGCGGCCCGCGCCTCGTACACCAGCGCCGACACGCACGCGGCGAGTTCGGCGGGAGCGAGCCCCTCCCAGACGCCCTCACGCAGGCACTCGCTGCAGAGCAGGTCCAGCTCGCCGTAGAGCCGGGCGAGCCGCTTGCCGTGCTCCGTGACCTCGTCGCCGCGCAGATAGTCCAGCTCGGTCAGCAGCGCCACGATCCGGTCGAAGGTCCGCGCGATCGTGTTCGTGCGCCCCTCGATACGGCGCTCCAGCTGCGAGGTGTCCCGCAGCAGCCGGTGGTACCGCTCGGCCCAGCGGGCGTGGTCCTCCCGGTCGTTGCACCCGTGGCAGGGGTGGGCGCGCAGCGCGGTGCGCAGCCGGGCGATCTCCCGGTCGTCGGCCGCCTCGGAGCGCCGCTTGCGGTGCCGCTCGGGCGGGATGTGCCCGGCCTTGGTGCGCAGCGCCGACGCCAGGTCGCGGCGGGACTGCGGCGAGCGCGGGTTGAACGACTTCGGGATCCGCATCCGCTCCAGCGCCTCGACCGGCACCGGGAAGTCGATCGACGCGAGCCGCTTGACCTGCCGCTCGGCGGTGAGGACCAGCGGGCGCGGCCCGTCGTGGTACTCGACGCCCCGGTGACCGTTGGACCGCCCGGCGGGCAGGCCCGGGTCCAGCACCAGGGCGAGCCCGGCGTACTTGCCCGTCGGCACGTGGATGACGTCGCCCGGCTTCAGTTTCTCCAGGGCGACGGCGGCCTCGGCGCGGCGCTGGCCGGCGCTCTGCCGGGCCAGCTCGGTCTCGCGGTCCTTCAGCTCCCGGCGCAGCCGCGCGTACTCCTCGAAGTCGCCGAGGTGGCAGGTCATGGAGGCCTTGTAGCCCTCCAGGCCCTCCTCGTTGCGCTGGACCTGCCGGGAGATGCCGACGACCGACTTGTCGGCCTGGAACTGCGCGAAGGACGTCTCCAGCAGCTCCCGCGAGCGGTGCCGCCCGAACTGCTCGACCAGGTTGACGGCCATGTTGTACGACGGCTTGAAGCTGGAGCGCAGCGGGTACGTGCGCGTGCCCGCGAGTCCCGCGAGGTGCTCGGGGTTCATGCCGCGCTGCCACAGCACCACGGCGTGGCCCTCGACGTCGATGCCGCGCCGCCCGGCGCGGCCGGTGAGCTGGGTGAACTCACCGGGGGTGATGTCGGCGTGCTGCTCGCCGTTCCACTTGACGAGTTTCTCCAGCACCACCGAGCGCGCCGGCATGTTGATGCCGAGGGCGAGGGTCTCGGTGGCGAATACGGCCTTGACCAGGCCCCGGACGAACAGTTCCTCGACGACCTCCTTGAACGTCGGCAGCATGCCCGCGTGGTGGGCCGCGATGCCGCGCTCCAGGCCTTCCAGCCACTCGTAGTAGCCCAGGACGTGCAGGTCCTCGGGCGGGATGGAGGCGGTGCGCTCCTCGACCAGGGCGCGGACCTTCTCGCGGGCCTCCTCGTCGTTGAGCCTGAGGCCCGCGTACAGGCACTGCTGGACGGCGGCCTCGCAGGCGGCGCGGCTGAAGATGAAGGTGATCGCGGGCAGCAGGCCCTCGGCGTCGAGGCGCTCGATGACCTCGGGACGGCTCGGCGTCCAGATCCGCGACCGCTGTCTGCGCTCGCGCTCCCGGTCGGCCTCCCGCATGTGCCGGCCGCGCCGCCGGTCCTGGTACGACGGCCGGCTCGCCTCCAGGCGGGCCATGCGGGTCAGGTCGGGGTTGACGGCCTTCTTGTGGCCCTCGGCCTCCTCGAAGAGGTCGTACATCCGGCGCCCGGCCAGCACGTGCTGGAACAGCGGCACGGGCCGGTGCTCGGAGACGATCACCTGGGTGTCGCCGCGGACGGTGTCGAGCCAGTCGCCGAACTCCTCGGCGTTCGACACGGTCGCCGACAGGGACACCAGCGTCACGGACTCGGGGAGGTGGATGATCACTTCTTCCCAGACGGCGCCGCGGAAGCGGTCGGAGAGGTAGTGCACCTCGTCCATCACCACGTACCCCAGGCCCCGGAGGGTCTGGGAGCCCGCGTACAGCATGTTCCGCAGGACCTCGGTGGTCATCACGACCACCGGGGCGTCGGAGTTCACGCTGTTGTCGCCGGTGAGCAGGCCCACCTTGTCCGTGCCGTAGCGGCGGCACAGGTCGGCGTACTTCTGGTTGGACAGCGCCTTGATGGGCGTCGTGTAGAAGCACTTCTTGCCCTGCTGGAGGGCGAGGTGGACGGCGAACTCGCCGACGATCGTCTTGCCCGAGCCGGTGGGGGCGGCCACCAGCACGCCCTTTCCGGCCTCCAGTGCCTGGCAGGCCTCGATCTGGAAGGGGTCGAGGCCGAAGTCGTACATCTCGCGGAAGGAGGCGAGCGCGGTGGCCTGCTCGGCAGCGCGCCTGCGGGCCGCCGCGTACCGCTCGGCCGGTGAGAGATCCTCTGTCATCGTGCTTTCGAGCGTACCGGGCCGCACTGACAACAGGACGATCATTATCCGGATCGTTTTCCGGTGAATCCCGGATCCGCCCAGCTCACGGCCCCACGACCCGTACGGCGCCGGGCACGCACCGCGCCGTCAGCGGCAGCGGGCCGAGCGGCTCGCCGTCGGCGTACCCGGTGATCCCGTCCGCGGCGAGCTCGACCCGCGCCGCCCGCACCACGGTGACCTTGGGGTGGTCCACGTGCGTGCCCCGGTAGACGCTCGGGAACACCCTCAGCAGCGTCGCGCGGCTGCACTCCCCGACCACGGTGATGTCGAACAGCCCGTCGGTGAGGTCGGCGCCGGGGCAGATGCGCATGCCGCCGCCGTACGACGACCCGTTGCCGACGGCGACGAGCGTGGCCTCGATCTCCCGGACCTCGCCGCCGTCGAGCCGGATGCGGTAGGCAAGCGGCCGGAACGCGGCGAGTTCGGCGAGCATCGCCATGTCGTACTTGGCGCGGCCGGCGGGCCACCGCATCCGGTTGCCGCGGTCGTTCACGCGGGAGTCGAAGCCGGAGGCGAGGACCGTGCCGAACCACTGGTCGCCGGCCCGCCCGAGGTCGATGTCCCGCAGCCGTCCGCCCTTGAGGGCGTCGGCGATCAGGCGGCCCGCGGCGGCCGGGTCCCGCACCGGCAGGCCGAGGGCGCGGGCGAAGTCGTTGCCGGTGCCGACGGCGACCAGGCCGAGCGGGGTGCCGGTGCCCGCGACGGCCTGCAGGGCGAGGTTCGCCATGCCGTCGCCGCCGACGGATATCAGGGCGCCGGTGCCGCCCGCGACGGCGGCACGCGCGCGCGTGAGGGCGTCCCGGGCGTTCTCGCCGAGGACCGTGCGGACGGAGAAGCCGGCCGCCCGCAGCGCGGAAGCGGCCGGCTGCGCCGCGCGGGCGCCCCGGCCGCGGCCCGCGGTGGGGTTGACGAAGAGGGTGATCTCGCAGGTCACGGCCCGACCCTACGAGGTGCCGCCCGGACTTCAGGTCACGTCGTCATAACCGTTGACCCGGTCCGCTCCGGCCTGCTCGGGCAGCGCCCGCTGCGCGGTCACGGGCTCGACCTCGCCGATGTCCTCGGGGGTGAGGTCCAGCTCTGAGGCCTCGTCGTCGGCGGGCCCGAGGGCCTCGCGGCGGCGCCGGCGCCGGTCGTTGAGCAACGAGAAGGCGACCGCCGTGAAGTACAGGATCCAGATGGGCCCGGCGAGGGCCATCATGGTCAGCGGGTCCGTGCTCGGCGTCGCGATGGCCGCGAACAGCGTGATGCCCAGGATCATGCCCCGCCACCAGCCGAGCATCCGGCTGCCGCTCAGTGCCCCGGTGAGATTGAGCATGATCAGCAGCAGCGGCAGCTCGAAGGACAGGCCGAAGACGATCACCATGCGGGTGACGAGATCGAGCAGGTCGTCCAGCGGCAGCAGGTTGTCGACGCCGAACGGCGTGAACTCGATCAGGACCTTCGCGGTGGTGGGCAGCACCTTGTAGGCGAAGAAGGCGCCGCCGAGGAAGAGCGGGAAGCCCGTGGCCACGAACGCGTACGCGTACTTCTTCTCGTGCCCGTGCAGTCCGGGGGCGACGAAGGCCCACAGCTGGTAGAGCCAGACCGGGGCGGCCAGCACGACACCGGCCATCAGGGAGACCTTCAGCGCCAGCGTGAACGGCGTCAGCAGGCCGTTGATGGTGATCTGCGCGCACGGCGACGAGGACCGCGAGTTCGCCAGTTCCTCGAAGGACTCCTTGCAGCCCACCGACTTCAGGATCGGCTCGGTGAAGAAGTTGATGATGTCGTTGTAGAAGAAGGCGGCGGCGACGGTGACGACGACGATGGCCAGCAGCGCCTTCGCGAGCCGGTTGCGGAGCTCACGGAGGTGTTCCGCGAGGGGCATCCGCCCCTCGGGATCCTTCTCCTTCTTGCGGGCAGGCTTCAGCAACCCACGTTCCCATCTCGTGCGGGCGGGCCGGAGGTCACCGGCCCCGCGTCAGCGCTTGGTCGTGTCCGTCGGCTCGTTGACCGGGCGCGAGGTGGACACGTCGCCGGGGGCGGCCCGGATGACGCGCTGGGCCGGGGGCTGCTCGTCGCCGGCGGGCGGGTCGGCCGGGGCGGAGGACTTCTCCTCCTTCATGGCCTTGGCCTCGCTCTTCAGGATGCGCGCGGACTTGCCCAACGAACGCGCCATGTCCGGAAGCTTCTTCGCGCCGAACAGCAGGATGATGACGACGAGGATGAGAATGATCTCGGGAGCGCCGAGCCTTCCGAACATAAGTCTTTACCTTCTCACCGAGGCGGCTTGGGGTGGGTGCCGTCCGACCGGTCGGACGCCTGTCCGACAGATCGTGCTGCCAGCGATCGTAACGCTCAGGGGTGAACGTGGGGCAATCCCCGTGCGTCCCCTGTGCGTACTCCCGTCCGCGGCCGGGCCTCGTTCTCCGGTCCGCGATCAGAAGCCTACCTGCCGTCCCCGGCGGGCCGACAGGGCGAAGCGGTACGAAAGGTCCGGGCGCCGGCCTCACGGGCGGCGCGGCGCGCCCCTCACAGCGCGTCCACGGAACGGGCCGTACTCGCCGCGGCGTGCTCCAGGTCCTCGGCCGCCCTGCTGATACGGCGGGCGGAGTCGGACACCTGTCTGCTCAGACGCTCCGCCTCCACGAAGACACGCACGGCGAACACCGCCAGGACCACAAGCCCCAGAAAACCCAGAGCAACCGCGAACATCGGCCAGAACATGACGCCGAGCCTAGACCGTCCCGGCCGGTCGCCGTGCGCCCGCCCGGCGGACGGCTACAGCGTCGAGTGCAGCCGCAGGGTGCGCACGCCGCCGCCGGTGAGCAGCTCCACTATCCGCTCCCCCGCCGGCTTGCGGACCGCGGCGCCGCAGTCCGGGCAGGTGAAGGAGTAGAACGTGGTCCGGCTCGTGGCCCCGATGGTCAGGCGCAGGGCGCTCGCGGTCAGCTCGAAACGCCCGCGGCAGTCCGGGCAGCCCGCCCGGAACACCACGGGGGTCACGCTCGTCATCCCGGCGAACGCGGACGCCACCGTCATGCCCCGCACACCAGACGTCGCCGACTCGCTCACAGCACTCGCTCCTGCCTGTCGTCCTGCCCGTCCTCGGCCACGGGCACCGCCCGCGGCTGCTCCGCCTCGGTCCCGTCGTACGCCGCGAGGGCCTCGCGGGCCGCCCGCCGGGCGCTGTCGGCGAGCTCGGGCGGCGAGACGATCCGGCCGTCGCGGCCGAGCCGCAACGCCAGGCGCCGCAGCGACGCCGGGTCGGGGGTGCGCAGGCTGATGCGCAGCCCGCCGTCCGGCAGCTCGTCCGCGCTGTCGTGCGGGTAGTACTCCGCGACCCACCGGCCGCCCGGGCCGACCTCGACGACGACCTCCGGGTCCTCGGCGGCGGGCTGCACCAGCCCCTCCGACAGGTCCCGCAGCTCCACCTCGGGCGGCGCGGACGGCTCGTCCAGGATCTTGATCTCGGCGACCCGGTCGAGCCGGAAGGTGCGGCGCGCCTCGGAGCGGCGGCACCAGGCCTCGACGTAGGTGTGGCCGACGCTGACCAGGCGGATGGGGTCGATCTCGCGCTCGGTGACCTCGTCGCGGGCCGGTGAGTAGTAGCGGATCCACAGGCGGCGGCGCTCGGCGATGGCGCGGTCGACGTCGGCGAAGACGCCGCCCTCGGACTCGAAGGTGACCGACAGCCGGGAGCTGGCGCCCGCGGCCTCCCCCGCCGCGGCCTCCACCTTGGCCGTCGCCCGCAGCAGCGCCTGCCGGTCGCTCTCGCGCAGGCCGGGCAGGGTGGCGACGGCGCGGGCGGCGACGAGCAGCGCGGTGGCCTCGTCGGCGGCGAGCCTGAGCGGCTCGGCGGCCTCCGCCCCGAGGGCGGCGGGGTTGTGCCACCAGATGCGCTCGCCGTCGGTGTCGATGTCGAGCAGGTCGCCGCCGCGGAAACTGGTGCCGCACATGGGCAGTACGTCGAGGTCGGAGACCAGCTCGTCCTCGGTGATGCCGAAGGCGCGCGCGACGTCCTCGATGCGGGCGCCGGGGCGCTCGCGCAGATAGGTCACCAGGGAGAGCATCCGCCGGGTCTGGTCGATGGCGCTCGTGGGCCTGACCGGTTTGCCTGCCACTGTGTTGTCCGCTCCCCCTCAGCCCTTGGCGACGGCGCGCAGCCGGTCCACCACGTCGGCCCGCAGCTCGGCGGGCTCCAGGACCACCACGTCCGGCCCGAACTCCACCAGCCAGGCGTCCAGCCCGTGCCCGTACGGAATCTCCAACTCGTCCCAGCCGTCGCCCAGTTCCCGTACGGCGGTGGCTTTCGCCCGGAGGGGGTATCCGGCGTTGGTGCGCAGCCGGATGCGCGCGGAGCGGTCCGCGGTCTCGCCGGCCCAGCTCGCGACGGTTTCACGGACGGTGACGACGTCGGGGACCGGGACGGTGAACCGGCCGCCGCGCGAGCGCACCTTGCCGGTGATCCGGGACAGCCGGAAGACGCGCTCGGCGCCCCGGTCGCGGTCCCAGCCCGCCAGGTACCAGTGGCCGCGCCAGCACTCCAGCGCCCAGGGTTCGACGTGCCGCTGCTCGGGGTGCGCGGCGGTGGCCTTGCGGTAGTCGAAGACGACCGGGCGGCGGTCGCGGCAGGCCAGCATCAGCGGTTCGAAGGCGGCCTCGTGCACGGGGATGCGTGGCTCCAGCGCGCTGTGCGCCCCGTACGGGTCGACGTCCTCGGGGAGTCCGGCGGCGCGCAGTTTCTGCAGGGCGCCGCTGGCGGCGCCGGCGAGCCGGGCCTGCTGCCACACTTTGGCGGCGAGCCCGAGGGCGGCGGCCTCCTCCGCGTCGAGGGTGATGGGCGGCAGCCGGTTGCTGTCGCGGCGGGCCAGGTAGCCGATCTCGCCGTCGAGGCTCTCCACAGTCTCGATGACCAGGCCGAGTTCGCGCAGATCGTCCTTGTCGCGCTCGAACATCCGGTTGAAGGAGTCGTCACCGCCGGCTTCGAGGTAGGCCTCGATGGATTCGCGCAGCTCGCGCTTGCTGAGCGGCCGCCGCGTCCCGAGCAGACACAGCGCCAGGTTCATCAGCCGCTCGGCCTTGGCAATGGCCATCGACGCGCTTCGCCTCCCTATGGTGCTTACGAGCGATGACCGTACCGCTCCGCGGTGTCCTGACAAAAGCCGAGGACCCATGCCCGCACGGGCATGGGCCCCAGGTGAGCGGGTCCCGTCGGACGGCGGTCAGACTCCGAGGAGGTCGACCACGAAGATCAGGGTCTCGCCGGGCTTGATGGCCGGGGTCGGGCTCTGGTTGCCGTAGGCGAGGTGGGCGGGAATGGTCAGCTGGCGGCGGCCGCCGACCTTCATGCCCTGCACGCCCTGGTCCCAGCCCTTGATGACGCGTCCGGCGCCCAGCGGGAAGCGGAACGGGGTGCCGCGGTTCCAGCTGGCGTCGAACTCCTCGCCGGTGCTGAAGGCCACGCCCACGTAGTGGACCGTGACGGTCTGGCCGGCCTGCGCGACCGGGCCGTCACCCTCCCAGATGTCCTTGATCTCGAGGTCCGCCGGGGGCTCGCCGCCCGGGAAGTCGATCTCGGGCTTGTCGATGCTCACTTCATCTCTCCTTGTTGCGTGACCTGCGTCGCGGACAGTCTCACAGACTTCCGGGTCAGACGGTGCCGAGGATGTCGACCACGAAGACCAGGGTGTTCTTCGCCAGCTCGCTGCTGGGGCTGGCGCCGTAGCCGAGGGAGGGCGGGATCACCAGCAGGACCCGGTCGCCGACGTTCTTGCCGACGAGGCCCTTGTCCCAGCCCTGCACGACGGAGCCGGTGCCGATCTGGAAGGCGGTGGCGCCCCCGTGGTCCCAGGAGGAGTCGAACTTCTTGCCGTCCTCCCACTTGACGCCGGTGTACTGGGCGACGAGCCCCTGGCCGGCCTCGACCTTCTTGCCGTCGCCCTTGATCAGCACCTGCTGCTTGAGGTCCTTGGGGGCCTTGACGCCCTTGGGGACGGTGATGGTGGCCGCCTTCTGCGAGGGGGCCACCACCTTGGGCAGGCCCGCCTCGGAGGCGGCCTGCTCGCCCTTGACCTCGCCCTTGGCGTCGACGGCGGCGGCGCCGACCGGGTCGACCACCCAGATCAGCACGTCCTTGGCGGAGATGCCGGACTGCGGGTTGAGGTTCTGCCCGATCAGGTCGCCCGCGGTGCCCTGCACGAGGATGCGGCTGCCGGCCTTCTTGCCCTTCACGGCCTCCAGGACCTTGGCGGGCAGCTGCTGGCTCTGCTTGCCGACCTGCTCGACGGACTGCTGCTTGGGCGTCTTGCCGCCGGTCTGCGGCGCGGCCCAGGTGCCGCCCAGTTCCTGGTCGCCGCCCCACTTCTTGACGGTCCAGTCCAGCCGGACGAAGTCGGAGGCCTTGATCGCGGCTCCGCTGCCCTCCAGGACGGTCTCGGTCACCGTCTTCTGGGACGGCTTGCCGTCCTTGGGCACGGAGATCTCGGGCTTCTCCCCGGCCTTTCCCTTGACCTGGGCGACGCCTGCCGCCGCGTCGCCCTTGCTGTCGTCGTCCGAACCGCACGCGGCGGTGAACAACAGTGCGGGAACGGCGAGCAGCGCCACGGCGCGTCGTTTCATGGTGTAGTTCATCAGTCCAACTGGGCTCGGGAGTGGGGGGCAATGGCCGCCACTCTACGACCAAAGGACGCCCGGTGCCCGGAGGCGGTGAACACCTCCGGGCACCGGGCGTCCTTAGTGAGCCCGCGCCGAACCGGCCGTGGCCGTCACATACCGGCGATGAGCTTCTCCACCCGGTCGTCCACGGAACGGAACGGGTCCTTGCACAGCACCGTGCGCTGCGCCTGATCGTTCAGCTTCAGGTGCACCCAGTCGACCGTGAAGTCGCGGCGCTGTTCCTGGGCCCGCCGGATGAAGTCGCCGCGCAGCCGGGCCCGGGTGGTCTGCGGCGGGACGGACTTGCCCTCGAAGATCTTCAGGTCGTTGCAGATCCGGGCCGCCTGGCCCTTCTTCTCGAGCAGGTAGTACAGGCCACGGCGCCGGTGGATGTCGTGGTACGCGAGGTCTATCTGCGCGACCCGCGGGTGCGACATGGTCATGTTGTGCTTGGCGCGGTACCGCTCCAGGAGCTTGTACTTCATGACCCAGTCGATCTCGGTGCCGATGCGGTCGAAGTCCTCGGTCTCGATCGAGTCGAGGGTGCGGCCCCACAGCTCCAGGACCTGCTCCACGGTGCCGGTGCGGATGCCGCGCCGCTCGCAGAAGTCCACGGCCTTCTCGTAGTACTCCCGCTGCACCTCCAGGGCGGAGGCCTCGCGTCCGCTGGCCAGGCGGACCTTGCGGCGGCCGGTGATGTCGTGGCTGACCTCGCGGATCGCCCGGATCGGGTTCTCCAGGGTGAGGTCGCGCATCACGGTGCCCGCCTCGATCATGCGGAGCACCAGGTCGGTGGCGCCGACCTTGAGGAGCATGGTCGTCTCGGACATGTTCGAGTCGCCCACGATGACGTGCAGGCGGCGGTAGCGCTCGGCGTCGGCGTGCGGCTCGTCGCGCGTGTTGATGATCGGCCGGGAGCGGGTCGTCGCCGAGGAGACGCCCTCCCAGATGTGCTCGGCCCGCTGGCTGACGCAGTACACGGCCCCACGCGGGGTCTGCAGTACCTTGCCGGCGCCGCACAGGAGCTGCCTGGTCACCAGGAACGGGATGAGGATGTCGGCGAGCCGGGAGAACTCCCCGTGCCGGGCGACGAGGTAGTTCTCGTGGCACCCGTAGGAGTTTCCCGCGGAGTCGGTGTTGTTCTTGAAGAGGTAGACGTCGCCCGCGATTCCCTCCTCGTGCAGGCGTCGTTCCGCGTCCACCAGGAGTCCCTCGAGAATGCGTTCGCCGGCCTTGTCGTGGGTGACCAGCTCGGTCACGTTGTCACATTCGGGTGTGGCGTATTCCGGATGTGACCCCACGTCGAGATAGAGGCGGGCGCCGTTTCGCAGGAAGACATTGCTGCTGCGGCCCCATGACACGACACGGCGGAAGAGGTACCGCGCCACCTCGTCAGGCGACAGGCGGCGCTGTCCCCTGAACGTGCACGTGACGCCGTACTCGTTCTCCAGCCCGAAAATGCGGCGGTCCATGACTGAACATTACGCCCGATCCCCTGAGCTGAAACGGGGTTCGACGGCACGGTTTGGATCATTTTCCGAACCGGCGGCAACGACCGCTCCCCTGGCGGGAGCTGCGAGGACCCGTCCGGTGGCCGTCAGGACCAGCAGGGACACGCCGCCCGCGACGGCCGGTACGGCGAAGCCCCACAGGGCGCCGCCCGCCTCGACGACCGGTCCGGTCAGGCCCGTTCCGACGGACGCGCCGACGGTGAACGTCGTCACCAGCCAGGAGAACGCCTCGGTGACCGTGCCGCGCGGCGCGTGCCGGTCGACCAGCACGAACGCGCAGGCGATGGCCGGTGCGAGGAAGACACCGGCGACGACGGTGAGCAGCGTCATGGCGACAGGCCCCGGCATCAGCATCAGGGGCAGGTAACACACCGCCAGGAGGGCCACGATGACCCGCAGTCGGCGCGCGGGTTCACCGGCCCACTGCCGGGCGCCGTACACGGCGCCCCCGGCGAGCGCGCCCATGCCGATGGCCGCCATCAGCCAGCCGTACACGGCGTCGCCGCCGTGGTCGTCCGCGTAGGAGACGGCGGCCACGGTGATGGAGCCCAGTGCCACGCCGACGAACAGGAACGCCGCGAGCAGCGCCAGGAGGCCCGCCGAGCGCAGCGCGCCCAGCCAGTGCGCCTCGCGCGGCGCCGACCGCCAGGCGCGCGAAGGGCGCGAGGCGACCACGGAGAGCGCGCCGAGCACGCCGACGGCGTTCAGGACGAGGAGCCCGGCCTGCGCGGACCACAGGGCGGTGCACAGGGTCACCAGCAGCGGCCCGACGGTGAACATCACCTCCTGCGCGACGGCGTCCATGGCGTACGCCGTGTGCACCTGCTCCTCCTTGCGCAGCACGCTGGGCCACAGCGCCCGCAGCCCGCCTTCCAGGGGCGGTGTGAGGAGTCCGGCGGCGGCGACGGCGAAGTGGGCCAGGAGCAGCGGGTCGGTCCCGGCGAAGGCGAAGACGGCCATGGCCAGGGCCGAGCCGACCGCGGCGGGCAGTTGCACGCGCGGCTGCCCGTACAGGTCGACGAGCCGCCCGAGCAGGGGCTGGCCCACGGCGTTGGAGACGCCGTACACGGCCGCGAGGGCGCCCGCGAGGCTGTACGTGCCGCCCTCGGCGCGGACGAACAGCACGATGGCGATGGCCGCCGTCGCGTTGGGCAGCCGGCCCACGAGGGTGCCGACGAGCAGCCGCGTCGCGTGTTTCGTCCTGAGGATCTCCAGATAGCCCGTGGCCATGTCCGCCCTCCGTCCGCCCGTGACGCTTGCGGCCACCGACACGAGTTTTACGTATAACTAGCTCCGTCATACGTACCATGTGCGCAGTTCACGAGTCCAGACGAGGGAGCGGGACCCACGGTGGCACGAGGCAGCACACGCCCGACGAGCCGGGACGTCGCCCAGGCCGCCGGCGTCTCCCAGGCCGCGGTCTCCCTGGTGCTCGGCGACAAGTGGCGCGGGCGCGTCTCGGAGGCCACCGCGCAGCGCGTGCGCGACGCCGCGCGCGACCTGGGCTACCGCCCGAACCTCGCGGCCCGCAATCTGCGCCTGGGGCGCACCCGCACGGTCCTGCTGGTCGTCCCGGCGCTCACCACGGAGTTCTTCGCCGGTGTCTACATGGGTGCCGCGCGGGTCGCCGCCGAGCACGGCTTCGGCGTGGTGCTCTACCCCTCCCCCGAGGGCATCGGCCCGGCCCGCGACCCCTTCGCGTCGGCGCAGGCGGCCCTGGACGGCGTCATCGCGTCCTCGATGGCGGCGGACGCGCTGACCGCGATCCGGGGCGACCAACTGCCGCTGGTGATGCTGGACAGCGATCCGGCGGGCAGCCTCGGCGCGGCGACCGTGAACCTGGACATCGCGGACGGCGTGCGCCAGGTCGCCGAGCACCTGCTGGCGCTGGGCCACCGGAGCTTCCTGCACCTGGCGGCGGACGTGCCCTCCTGGACGTTCGAGGTACGCGCCCGGGAGCTGGCGGAACGGCTCGGCCGGGTGGCCGGCGCGGAGATCCGCACGGCCCCGGCCCCCATCTCGATCGACGGCGCCCGGTACGCCACGGAGGCCGCGCTGGCGGCCCCCGGCCCCCGTCCCACGGCGGTGGTCTGCGACGACGACAAACTGGCGGCGGGCGCCTACAAGGCGATCCGGCGCCTGGGACTCGCCGTCCCGTCCGACGTGTCCGTCACCGGCCTGGACGACCTCGCCCTGGCCACGGCGATCGACCCGGAGCTGACGACGGTCCGGCTGGACGCGGAGCTGTTCGGGGAGCGCGGCATGCGGGCCCTGCTGGCGGTCCTGGAGGGCCGCACGCCCGAGGCCGGCGACATCCCCGTCGAACTGGTCGTACGGGGCTCCACGGCCCCGCCGGCCCGTCGCTAGGGCGCGGCACGCACCCCGCGCCGCACACGCCGCGCGCCCCGGCCTGGCGAGGCCGGGGCGCGCACGCGGGCACGCGTGGTGACTACTCCTCGGAGTCGTCCTCCGTCGAGGACTGCGCCGTCGTGTCGCCGCTGCCCTCCGCGAGCAGCCGCGACAGCCGGGCGCCCGTGATCCGCCGGAACTTCCGCTTCTGCGGTCGCGTACGGTCCAGCACCGCCACCTCCAGCCGCTCCGCGGGAATCTCCCGCTCGCTGCCGTTGGTGTCGCGGGACAGGGACTGCACCGCCAGCCGCAGCGCCTCCGCCAGCGTCATGCCGTCCCGGTGGCGCTGGTCCAGGTAGCTGCTGATCGTCTCGGCGTTGCCGCCGACCGCCACCGAGCCGTGCTCGTCGACGATCGAGCCGTCGTGCGGCAGCCGGTAGATCTGGTCGGCCTCGGGCGTCTCGCCCACCTCCGCGACGACCAGCTCCACCTCGTACGGCTTCTCGCCGACGCTGGAGAAGATCGTGCCCAGCGTCTGGGCGTACACGTTGGCCAGGCCGCGGGCGGTCACGTCGCCCCGGTCGTAGGTGTAGCCGCGCAGGTCGGCGTAGCGGACACCGCCGATGCGGAGGTTCTCGTACTCGTTGTACTTGCCGGCGGCGGCGAAGCCGATCCGGTCGTAGATCTCGCTGAACTTGTGCAGCGCGCGGGACGGGTTCTCGCCGACGAACACGATGCCGTCGGCGTACTGCAGCACGACCAGGCTGCGGCCACGGGCGATGCCCTTGCGGGCGTACTCCGCCCGGTCGGCCATGGCCTGCTGGGGTGAGACATAGAACGGCGTCGACACCGGTTATCCGTCCCTTTCTGTCGAAGTCACTGGATCACCTGATCAAAAGCTCACGCGTCCGCGCTCAGAGCAGCGCGGCCCGCGGACCGTCGGGCTGCTCGAGACGCCGCTGGAGCACGGAGCGGGCGATCTCGGAGGACTCGTCCTCGGTGAGCCGACGGAAGCCGTCGTCGGTGATCACGGTGACGATGGGGTAGATCCGGCGGGCGACATCGGGACCGCCGGTCGCCGAGTCGTCGTCTGCCGCGTCGTACAGCGCCTGGACCACGAGCGTCGTGGCCTCGGACTCGTCCAGGTCGTCGCGGTAGAGCTTCTTCATGGCGCCGCGCGCGAAGATCGAGCCGGAGCCCGTGGCCGCGAAGCCGTGCTCCTCGGAACGGCCGCCGGTGACGTCGTAGGAGAAGATGCGGCCCTTGCCGCGGTCCACGTCGTACCCCGCGAAGAGCGGCACCACGGCCAGGCCCTGCATGGCCATGCCGAGGTTGGAACGGATCATGGTCGACAGCCGGTTCGCCTTGCCCTCCAGCGACAGCTGCGCGCCCTCGACCTTCTCGAAGTGCTCCAGCTCCAGCTGGAACAGCTTGACCATCTCCACGGCGAGTCCAGCCGTACCGGCGATGCCCACCGCCGAGTACTCGTCCGCCGGGAAGACCTTCTCGATGTCCCGCTGCGCGATGACGTTGCCCATGGTGGCCCGCCGGTCACCGGCGAGCACGACGCCGCCGGGGAACGTGACGGCGACGATCGTGGTGCCGTGCGGCGCCTCGATCGCGCCCTGGACGGGCGGCAACTTCCTGTTGCCCGGCAGCAGTTCGGGCTGGTGCTCGGACAGGAAGTCCACGAAGGACGAAGATCCCGGCGTCAGGAAGGCAGCTGGTAGACGCCCGGTGCTACGAGTGTTGGCTTCCACGCGATTCCTTCCACGTATGCAACAGCCCGCCCTCTGGCGTCGGGCCGAGCCTGGAGAACTCCCCGGCACGGTGTCCCGGCCGGGGCCTGGTATGCCACGGACCCTACCCGCCCGACGGCGGTGATCCACATGCCCGGCGGAATCGAAGAAACACGTCCCGGTCCGGGCACGAAACGCATGCTGCGCGCGGCACGGCCCCGGCCGCACCGCACGCAGCACTCACGCTCGCTCGTCAGCCCGTGAGGGCCTACTGGCCGCCCTTCTGGACGAAGGACCGCACGAAGTCCTCGGCGTTCTCCTCGAGGACGTCGTCGATCTCGTCCAGCACGGAGTCCACGTCGTCCGAAAGCTTCTCCTGGCGCTCCTTGAGGTCCTCGGTGGCCTGCGCGTCCTGCGCCTGCTCCTCGGTCTCCTCGGTGGAGCGCGTCGCCTTCTGCTGGCCGCCGCCGGTGTCCTTGGTCGCCATAACCCTCACCCCGCTCGGTTCGACGTTCTTGATCAGACCCTACAAGCAGGGTCCGACATCGGCCCCGCAGTTCTTCCAACGTACGGGGCCCACCTCCTTGATTCCCTGGCGCGGGGGTTTTCCACCCCGCGCCGGCAGATCGGCCCCGCGCACCGCGCTCAGTGGCCCGACAGGACTCTGACCAGGTCCTCCGCGGTGCGGCAGCGGTCCAGGAGCTCCTTGACGTGATTACGCGTTCCGCGAAGCGGTTCCAGGGTTGGGACCCGTTGCAGCGAGTCCCGCCCCGGCAGATCGAAGATCACCGAGTCCCAGGAGGCCGCCGCGACGTCGTCCGCGTACTGCTCCAGGCACCGCCCGCGGAAGTACGCGCGGGTGTCCTCAGGCGGCTTCGTGCGGGCCCGCTCGACCTCGGCCTCGTCCAGGAGGCGCTTGATGCGCCCGCGGGCCGCCAGGCGGTTGTAGAGGCCCTTGTCGGGCCGTACGTCGGCATACTGGAGGTCGACCAGGTGCAGCCGGGCGGCGTCCCAGTCCAGGTCGTCGCGGCGCCGGTAGCCCTCCATGAGCTCCCGCTTGGCGACCCAGTCCAGCTCGCCCGCCAGGCTCATCGGGTCGTGCTCCAGCCGGTTGAGCGTGTCCTCCCAGCGGCCCAGGATGTCCTTGGTCTGGTCGTCCGCGTCGGCGCCGTAACGCTCCTCCACGTACTTGCGGGCCAGCTCGTAGTACTCCATCTGGAGCTGCACCGCGGTGAGTGTCCGGCCGCTGCGCAGCGTGACCAGCCGCTTCAGGGTCGGGTCGTGGGAGACCTGGTGGAGCGTGCGTACGGGCTGGTCGACGGCCAGGTCGACGGCGATGAAGCCGTCCTCGATCATGGACAGCACCAGGGCCGTCGTGCCCAGCTTGAGGTACGTCGAGATCTCCGACAGGTTGGCGTCGCCGATGATCACGTGCAGCCGGCGGTACTTCTCGGCGTCGGCGTGCGGCTCGTCGCGCGTGTTGATGATCGGGCGCTTGAGGGTGGTCTCCAGGCCCACCTCGACCTCGAAGTAGTCCGCGCGCTGGCTGAGCTGGAAGCCGTGCTCGTGGCCGTCCTGGCCGATGCCGACGCGGCCCGCCCCGGCGAAGACCTGGCGGGAGACGAAGAAGGGCGTCAGGTGGCGCACGATGTCCGAGAACGGGGTCTCCCGCTTCATCAGGTAGTTCTCGTGCGTGCCGTAGGAGGCGCCCTTGTTGTCGGTGTTGTTCTTGTACAGGTGGATCGGCTGGGCGCCGGGCAGCTGGGCCGCCCGTTCGGCGGCCTCCGCCATGATGCGCTCGCCGGCCTTGTCCCACAGGACCGCGTCCCGGGGATTGGTGACCTCCGGCGCGCTGTACTCCGGGTGGGCGTGGTCCACGTAGAGCCGTGCGCCGTTGGTGAGGATGACGTTGGCCAGGCCGATGTCCTCGTCGGTGAGCTGGCTGGAGTCGGCGGCCTCGCGGGCGAGGTCGAAGCCCCGCGCGTCGCGCAGCGGATTCTCCTCCTCGAAGTCCCAGCGGGCCCGGCGGGCCCGGTGCATCGCCGCCGCGTAGGCGTTGACGATCTGGGACGAGGTGAGCATGGCATTGGCGTTGGGGTGGCCGGGGACGGAGATCCCGTACTCCGTCTCGATGCCCATTACTCGCCGTACGGTCATGCGGCCCTCCTTGCCCGGCGGCGCCCTCGGTCGTGGACGCCGCTCAAGTACCGCTGGCGCTCGGTTGCGTGTGCGGTGCCCGTCCCCGCACTGCGCGACTCGGCGGTACGAAAGAGCCTAGAACGCCTCTGCGCCGGCGGGGAGATCATTTGCGTCATTGCCTGCTCCAGCCGTGGCCCGTGGCCAGAAAAAACAGTGGGCTGCGGGTACCCGGTGAGGGCACCCGCAGCCACCCTGCTCGTTACAGGTACTGCCCGGTGTTCGCCACCGTGTCGATGGAGCGTCCGGTGTCCGCGCCCTGCTTTCCGGTGATGAGGGTGCGGATGTAGACGATCCGCTCGCCCTTCTTTCCGGAGATCCGGGCCCAGTCGTCCGGGTTCGTGGTGTTGGGCAGGTCCTCGTTCTCCTTGAATTCGTCCACGCAGGCCTGGAGCAGGTGGGAGACCCGCAGACCCTTCTGGTCGTGCTCGAGGAAGTCCTTGATCGCCATCTTCTTGGCGCGGCCCACGATGTTCTCGATCATGGCGCCGGAATTGAAGTCCTTGAAGTAGAGGACTTCCTTGTCGCCATTGGCGTAGGTGACCTCGAGGAAGCGGTTCTCCTCCGTTTCGGCGTACATGTGTTCCACGGCCGTCTGGATCATGGCCTGGACGCAGGCGCCCTTGTCGCCGCCGTGCTCGCGCAGGTCCTCCGCGTGCAGCGGGAGGCGCTCGGTGAGGTACTTGCCGAAGATGTCCTTGGCCGCCTCGGCGTCCGGACGCTCGATCTTGATCTTCACGTCGAGCCGGCCGGGCCGCAGGATGGCCGGGTCGATCATGTCCTCACGGTTGGAGGCACCGATCACGACCACGTTCTGCAGGCCCTCGACACCGTCGATCTCGGCGAGCAGCTGCGGGACGATGGTGTTCTCCACGTCCGAGCTGACACCGGAGCCACGGGTGCGGAAGAGCGACTCCATCTCGTCGAAGAAGACGATGACGGGCGTGCCCTCGCTCGCCTTCTCCCGGGCCCGCTGGAAGACCAGGCGGATCTGCCGCTCGGTCTCACCGACGTACTTGTTCAGCAGCTCGGGGCCCTTGATGTTCAGGAAGAAGCTCTTGCCGGCCGCCTTGCCGGTCACCTCGGCGACCTTCTTGGCCAGCGAGTTGGCCACCGCCTTGGCGATCAGGGTCTTTCCGCAGCCGGGCGGGCCGTAGAGCAGGACGCCCTTCGGCGGGCGCAGTTCGTGCTCCTTGAACAGGTCCGGGTAGAGGTACGGGAGCTCGACCGCGTCGCGGATGGCCTCGATCTGGCCACCCAGACCGCCGATCTGCTCGTAGCCGATGTCGGGGACCTCTTCGAGGACGAGTTCCTCGACCTCGCTCTTGGGGACGACCTCGTAGACATAGCCGGAGCGGGGTTCGAGCAGCAGGGCGTCTCCGGCGCGGATGGTGACGTCCATCAGCGGCTCGGCGAGCCGTACCACCCGCTCCTCGTCCGTGTGACCGAGCACCAGGGCGCGCTCGCCGTCCTCGAGGATCTCCTTCAGGGTGACGATCTCACCCACGCGCTCGAACTCCATGGCGTCGACCACGTTGAGCGCTTCGTTCAGCATGACTTCCTGGCCGCGCCGGAGCTCCTCGAGCTCGACGCTCGGGCTGACGTTCACCCGTAGCTTGCGGCCGCCGGTGAAAATGTCCGCGGTGCCGTCCTCGTTCGCCTGCAGGAAGACACCGAAGCCGGCCGGCGGCTGTGCGAGCCGGTCGACCTCCTCCTTGAGGGCCACGATCTGGTCGCGGGCCTCACGGAGCGTGTTGGCGAGCCGCTCGTTCTGTGCGGACACGCCGGCCAGATTGGTCTGCAGCTCGACGATCCGCTCTTCGAGAATTCTCGTGTGTCGCGGAGAGTCGGCGAGCTTACGTCGCAGGACGGCGATCTCCTGCTCAAGGTAGGCGATCTGCCCGGCCGGGTCGTCGGACCCGCGTCCCGGGCGGATGCCGCGGTTCATGTCGTCGTCGTGGGCTGCCACGGTCCTCACCTCCTCCAAGGGGAGCTGGACGCTTCCAGACCCTACCTGGGCCGGTGTCGATTGAAACCCCTAGATCACAAAGACGGTCGAGGTGTGTCCGATCTTCACCCTTGCGCTCTCCCTCACGGAGGGGAGATACCCACCGAACGTGAAGGGAAAGCAACCAGAGGTAGGGTCGAGACGTTCAACACCCGTCAGAGCTGGCCGGATTCCCGCCCGGTTCGGCGTTGAAACGGCAGGAGAGATGAACGTGCAGCAGGAGGCCGGGGCCGACGGCGAGGACCTGGAGGTCTGGATCGACCAGGATCTGTGCACCGGCGACGGGATCTGCGTCCAGTACGCGCCCGAGGTGTTCGAGCTGGACATCGACGGTCTGGCCTACGTGAAGAACGCCGGGGACGAGCTGCTGCAGGACAAGGGCGCGACAACGCCCGTGCCGCTGCCGCTTCTCACGGAGGTCGCCGACTCGGCGAAGGAATGTCCGGGCGAGTGCATCCACGTGCGTCGCGTTTCGGACAAGGTCGAGATCTTCGGGCCGGACGCGGCGTGATCCGTCCGGTACGCACTGTCACCGCTGTCTGGTTTCTCACACGCCGACCGAGGTGAACGGGTCAGACGCTGCGGGCGCCCGCGGGCGTGGAGCGGACGAACGCGCCGTCCTTCCACTGCCACTTCACCGCGTCCTTCAGGTCCGGGCAGCAACTGGGCACGTCGGACGAGGAGTAGCCGAGGAGTGTGGCCCGTACGGCGCCGTCCCGCACGGCGAGGTGTGACACGGTCTGGCGGTCCTTGGGGTCGACGAGGGTGGCGACCACGCGCGGTTCGGCGGTACCGGAGCCGCGGGTGAGGACGTACAGGCCGTCGGGCGGGGTGCCCATCGGGGCGTCGCAGTGGACCGCGGCCACCGTCTCGGGTGTGCCGTCGCCGTCGAGGTCGCCGGACGCCTTGTGCACCACCACCGCCTTCACCGCTCCGCACTCGAGCGGGAACTCGAGGTCCGCCGGGTCGGGCGGGACGACGTTCGCCGGGGCGGTCTTCGGCTCCGGGGCGGCGGCCTGGGCCGCAGTGGCGGGGCCGGGCTGCGCGACGGAGGACAGGGCCACCACGCCGGCCACGGCCGTGGCGGTGGCGAGCCAGTGGATGGGGCGGGTGTGGGTGTGGGCGAGCTCCGGGACGGCGGATTGCTGCACTAGGAGTCTCTCCTGCGAGGGCGGTGCCGGTGGGGGTGGCCTGCATGGTGCCACACGTCACACCACGGGGGAACGGCGGGGTGCGGTGCGACATCGTGTCCGCCGTGACCGTCTCTGGTGGCGTGTCACCTGCCGGACCAACGAGAAGGCGCCGTGGCGGAGTTCCCGGCTGTCCCCGGGAACTGGGCCACGGCGCCGCGTCGTTGTGCGCGACAGCCGTTGTACGCGGCAGGGGGCCGCCTCAGCGGCCGGCGCCTCCGTCGGCGTTGGGGCCGGCGTAGTCCTCGCCGTAGGCACCCTTGGCGGGGCGGCGGCGGCGCATGGGCGGCTCGACGCCGTCGGCGAGGCGGCGGGCGGTGAGCAGGAAGCCGGTGTGGCCGATCATCCGGTGGTCCGGGCGGACGGCGAGGCCCTCGATGTGCCAGTTGCGGATCATCGACTCCCAGGCGGTCGGCTCGTTGAAGCTGCCGATCTCGCGGATGGACTCGACCGTCCGCGCCAGCTGGGTGGTGGTGGCGACGTAGCAGCACAGGATGCCGCCGGGGACCAGGGCCTTGGAGACGGCCTCCAGGCACTCCCAGGGGGCGAGCATGTCGAGGATGACGCGGTCGACGTCGGTGTCGGACAGGTTGTCCTGGAGGTCGCCGACGGTGAGCTGCCAGGCGGGGTGCGGGCCGCCGAAGTAGCGCTCCACGTTCTGCTGGGCGATCTCGGCGAAGTCCTCGCGGCGCTCGTAGCTGTGCAGCATGCCCTGGTCGCCGATGGCGCGGAGCAGGAAGCTGCTGAGCGAGCCGGAGCCGACGCCGGCCTCCACGACACGCGCACCGGGGAAGATGTCGGCGAAGGCGAGGATCTGCCCCGCGTCCTTCGGGTACACGACGGCTGCCCCGCGGGGCATGGACAGGACGTAGTCGGGGAGCAGGGGGCGCAGCGCGAGGTAGGCGACGTTCCCGGTGGTGCGGACAACGCTGCCCTCGGGAGCGCCGATCAGTTCGTCGTGGGGGAAGGAACCCTTGTGGGTGTGGAAGTTCTTCCCGGCCTCGAGCGTGAACGTGTAGTGGCGGCCCTTGGGGTCGGTCAGCTGAACCTGGTCCCCGACCTTGAAGGGCCCGCGCCTGCGGGCGGCACCGGTCGGTTCGGACATGTGACCAGCCTACCGGCGTTCGGAGAGGCCGCCGACCACCGGGAGCGGCGGGCACGGGGAGCGCGCCGAGCACCTCCTCGGGAGAGCGGGTGTCTCAGCTGTGCCGGGCCATGGCCTTCACGAACGCCCGCTCGACGTCGGCCGCCGACAGTACGCCGTAGATCTCGCCGGTCTCCTCCACCACCAGGTACTCGGTGGCCGGCGTCGCGCGCAGGGCGTCCAGGAGCTGTTCTCCGGCCAGCTCCGCCGAGACGCGCATGCCGTCCGTGATCTCCTGGGCGAGGCCGCCGACCGCGACCCACGGCCGGCGGTGTTCGGGCACGCCGACGATGGCGGCCTCGCGGACCAGGGAGAGCGGGTTGCCCTCGTGGTCGACGACGACCAGAGCGCGGGCCCCGGCGGCGTTGGCCCGGCGCAGGGCCTCGGAGAGCGGGGTGTCGGCCTCCACGGGGACGGCGCGGCGGGTGAGGGCGCGGGCGCGCAGCTCCGGGAGGTGCTCGCGCAGACGTGCCATGCGCAGGCTGTTGCCGGCGCCGGTCCAGATGATCGCGGCGAGGATCGCGGCGAGCAGGGCGTCCATGACCGTGTCCATGCCGACGCTGTCCTCGGCGGCGGAGCCGAGCGCGCCGGACTGCGTGAGCAGCGGGAGGCCCACGAGGACGGCGACGGCGAGGGCCCGGCCGACCCAGGCGGCGGCCACGGTGCCGGCCATCGGCCTGCCGGTGATCTTCCAGACGACGGCGCGGAGCATGCGGCCGCCGTCCAGCGGGAGGCCGGGCAGCAGGTTGAAGGCGGCCACGATGAGGTTGGAGATCATCAGGCCCGCCAGCAGGACACCGGGGACCGTGCCGGGCTCGACGGTCCGCATGGCGAGGTGGAACACGCCCGCGAGGGCGAGGGAGAGCAGCGGACCGACGAAGGCGAGGACGAACTCGCGGCCGGGGGTCTCGGCCTCCTTCTCGATCTCCGAGACGCCGCCGAAGAACTGGAGCTGGATGCGGCGGACCGGGAGCTTGAAGCGGAGCGCGGCGACCGTGTGGGCCAGTTCGTGGACGAGCACGGACGCGTAGAAGGCGACCGCGAAGAAGAGGGAGACCAAGTAGCGGACGGCGCCGAGCTCGGGCAGGATCCGGTCGAGCTGGCCGCCGAAGACCCAGGTGATCAGGGCGGCGACGAGGAACCAGCTCGGCGCGACGTACACGGGCACGCCGAACGGGCGGCCCATGAGCAGTCCGCCGCCGGGCCCGGGGCGCTGCGCGGAGCGGCCCCGGCCGGAGCGCGCGAGGGTGCGGTGCGGGTCGCGGTCACCGCCGGGCTTGGCGTTCTCCGCGGGCGCCCCGAAGCTTCCGGTGGGCGGGGGCCGGTCGGGCCCGGTGGTTCCTTCCGGCGCCTGGGGCCGTGTGCCGTCCGGTGTCGTTCCTGGCCCGGTGTCCGGCGCGGGGGTGCCGGGGTGTTCGGGGTGCGGCGCTTTGCCGTTCTCCGTGCCGCCCGCGTTCTGCGCGTCCTGGGCCGGTTTCTCGAAGTTCCGTGCGGGGGTGACCGGTTCGTCGGCCGGGGGGCGTGCGCCGGGGGCGGGCGGTTCGGGGCGTGCGGGACCCGCGGCCGGGGACCCTGCGTGCTCCTCGGCCGACTGGTCGTTTCCGGATCGCGGCTGTCCGCTCCCGCCGCTCTCGTCCACCGGTGTCCCCTCGATCGAAGCGTCTCCCGCGCCGGTGCGGCCGGGAGGGTCTGACGTCGATGGTATGCGGCCGTCGCGGCGCGTTCCGCCCGGCACCCCCTGTTGTTTTCCACAGCTTCCGGGGGCGCGGGGGCCGCGAACGGGGCGCTGTCGGTGCCGGGCCGTAAGGTCTGTCGTCATGGAGACGAGCACCCAGGGCACGACCGCAGTGCCCGACAGCAGCCCTGCCCCGGCGGCGGATCCGCCGGCCCCGGCCGGGCCGACGGCGGCAGCGGCGGACCACGGCGCGAGCGGGACGACCGCCGTGGCGCCGGTTTCGCTGTCCCCCTCGCGTGCCGGCGACTTCATGCAGTGCCCGCTGCTGTACCGGTTCCGGGTCATCGACCGGCTGCCGGAGAAGCCCAGTGAGGCGGCGACCCGGGGCACGCTGGTGCACGCGGTGCTGGAGCGGCTGTTCGACGCCCCGGCCGCCGAGCGCACGGCACCGCGCGCCAAGTCGCTGATCCCGGGCCAGTGGGACCGGCTGCGCGAGAGCCGGCCGGAGGTCGCCGAGCTGTTCGCCGACGACCCGGAGGGCGAGCGGCTGGCGCGCTGGCTCGACGAGGCGGAGCGGCTGGTCGAGCGCTGGTTCACGCTGGAGGACCCGGCACGTCTGGAGCCCGCCGAGCGCGAGCTGTTCGTGGAGGCCGAGCTGGACTCCGGGCTGCGGCTGCGCGGCATCATCGACCGGGTGGACGTGGCGCCCACGGGCGAGGTCCGCATCGTCGACTACAAGACGGGCAAGGCGCCCCGGCCGGAGTACGCCGAGGGCGCGCTGTTCCAGATGAAGTTCTACGCCCTGGTGGTGTGGCGGCTGAAGCAGGTCGTCCCGCGACGGCTGCAGCTGGTGTACCTCGGCAGTGGTGACGTCCTGACGTACGATCCGGTGCTCGCCGATCTGGAGCGTGTCGAGCGCAAGCTGCTGGCGCTGTGGGACGCGATCCGGCAGGCCACGGAGACGGGCGACTGGCGGCCCCGCCCGACGAAGCTGTGCGGCTGGTGCGACCACCAGGCGCACTGCCCGGAGTTCGGCGGCACTCCCCCGCCCTATCCGCTGCCGGTGAGGGCGCCCGAGTCGGACGGTGCGGCGCAGGGCAGAATGGGGCCGGACTAGCGAAGGAGACTTACGTGGCCATCCGCGTCCTACTGGTCGACGACCAGCCCCTGCTGCGTACGGGCTTCCGGATGATCCTGGAGGCCGAGCAGGACATCGCGGTCGTCGGCGAGGCCGGAGACGGCCTCCAGGCGCTCGACCAGGTGCGGGCCCTGCAGCCCGATGTGGTGCTGATGGACATCCGCATGCCGCGGATGGACGGCGTGGAGGCGACCCGGCAGATCACCGGCCCCGGGCGGGACGGTCCGGCGAAGGTGCTGGTGCTGACCACCTTCGACCTCGACGAGTACGTGGTGGAGGCGCTGCGGGCGGGCGCCAGCGGTTTCCTGCTGAAGGACGCCCCGGCCAACGAACTGGTGCAGGCGATCCGCGTCGTGGCGGCCGGTGAGGCGATGCTCGCGCCGAGCATCACGCGGCGGTTGCTCGACAAGTACGCCACGCATCTGCCGTCCGGCGAGGAGCCGGTCCCGGACACGCTGCACACGCTGACCGACCGGGAGGTGGAGGTGCTGAAGCTGGTGGCGCGCGGGCTGTCCAACGCGGAGATCGCGGCCGACCTGTTCGTCAGCGAAACCACCGTCAAGACGCACGTGGGGCACGTCCTGACCAAGCTGGGGCTGCGCGACCGCGTGCAGGCCGCGGTGTACGCGTACGAGAGCGGGCTCGTGCGCCCCGGCGCGCAGTAAGCCTCTCCCGGCCCCGCCCGCGCTGAAGGCCCCGCCCGCATATACGGGAGGGCGCCCTCCCCGCCGGAACTCCGGTGCGGAGGGCGCCCTTTCGCGCGGCCGCGCGGCAGCGCTCCCGGCTCAGTCCTTGCTGAGTTCCCAGAAGCGGAACACGGTCGAGGCGTCGAGGCAGTACTCCAGGCCGTAGACGCCGTCGCGGACGACCGCGTACTGCTTGCCCTGCCAGATGGGAAGCACGGGCAGGTCCTCGGCGACGATGTCCTGGAGCCGGGCGTACTCCTCCTCGGTCGCGGAGCGGTCGCTCTGGGCGGCGGTGCTCGGGATGAGCGAGCCGGTGATGGTGCGGTTCGCGTAGTTGTTGCCCAGCACGTTGCCCTTGCCGAAGAACGGGGCCGTGAAGTTGTCGGCGTCCGGGTAGTCGGGCACCCAGCCCTTCACGTACACGCCGTACTTGCCGGCGGCGATGTCCTTCTCGTACTGGTCGAAGGAGACGGACTTCATCTCGGCGTCGAACAGGCCGCTGGCGTTGAGCTGCCTGGCGATGGCCTTCAACTCGTCGTCGGTGGCCGGGCCGTAGCGCGACGGCGTCGACCACAGGGTGAGCTTCACCTTGCCGGTGATGCCCTCGGCGCGCAGCGCGGCCTCGGCCCTGGCCTTGGAGGGCTGGGCGCCGTAGGTGTCGAAGAAGGCGGTGTTGTGGCCGGCGATACCGGCCGGGATGATCGAGTACAGCGGGGTCGCGGTGCCCTGGTGGACGTCCCTGATGAGCGCGTCGCGGTCGATCAGGTGGGCGATGGCCTTGCGCACGCCGAGCCGGCCGGTCACCGGGTCGTCCATGTTGAACACCAGGTGCTGGACCTCGGCGCTGCTGCCCTCGACGATCTCGACGCCGGAGGAGTCGCCGCCCTGCTCGATGCCGGCGATGTCGCCGGCGGTGAGCCCTCGGTAGGCGATGTCGACCGTGCCGTCCTTGACGGCCTTCTTCAGGCCGGCCTGGTCGCCGTGGAAGAACTTCAGGGTCACGCCGTTGTTCTGGACGTCGGCGGTGCCCTTGTAGTGCTCGTTGACGGAGAAGACGGCCTCGTCGTCGTTGAAGGACTCCAACGTGTACGGGCCGGAGCCGACCGCCTTGCCGTCCTCGCGCAGCCGGTCGCCCTGGTACCGGCGGTGGTTGACGATGGAGCCGGCGCCGGAGGCGATCTTGCTCGGGAAGGTGGCGTCCGGTGTGTTCAGCTTGAAGACGACCGTCTTGTCGTCCGGCGTCTCGACCTCGTCGAGCATGGGGAACATGATCGCTGGGCCGGTGTCGTCGTTGATCCGCAGCATGCGGTCGAAGGAGAACTTGACGTCCTTCGAGGTGAGCGGGTCGCCGTTGCTGAACTTCAGGCCGTCCTTCAGCGTGCACGTGTAGACCTTGGTCTCCGTGCCGGTGAAGGAGCACTCCTCGGCGGCCTCGGGCTGCGGTTCGGTGCCGCCCTTCGGGAAGCTCAGCAGCGACTGGAAGACGTTGTTGAACAACAGCCAGGAACCGGGGTCGTAGCCGGAGGCGGGGTCCGTGGCGAGGACGTCGTCGGACATCCCCATCACCACGTGGGAACCGTCGCCCCCGGAACCGCCGGTCTCCGTTCCGCATCCGGTCAACAGGCCGGAGGCCAGCCCCGCCACGAGGGGCAGAACCGGCCACTGGTTGCGCATGTTCACGTGCAGGTGCCTTGTCGTCGTATTCGTCGTCCCGGGGCCGCGGTCACGTACCCCTGGTGTGTCCGGCAAGCCGCGGTCGGCGGCCCCGGCGGGGGAGGTCTCAGCCGCTCACGCCACGGCCGAGCTCCCAGAGCTGAAGGGTCGCGGAGGAGTTGAGCGCGTACGCGGTGCCCGTGACGTCACCCCGCGCGGCGACGTACTGCTTGCCCTGCCACAGCGGCAGCACGGGCACGTCCTCGGCCACGATGTCCTGGATGTCCTGGAGGCTCGACGCGGCGGACAGCCGGTCGGCCTCGCGGCGGGACTCGGGGATCAGGTCGGTGCGGATCCGGCGGTTGGCGTACGGGGAGCCCAGGAAGTTGTCCTTGTCGAGGAACGGCGCCAGGAAGTTGTCGGCGTCGGGGAAGTCCGGGAACCAGCCCATGCCGTAGACCTGGTACTCGCCCTTCTGCTCGGCCGGGCGGAACGTCGACCACGGGGTGCCCTTGATACGGACGTCGAAGAGGCCGCTGGCGTTGAGCTGCTTGCGCAGCACCTCGAACTCGTCCTTGGTGGCCGGGCCGTAGTGGTCGGTCGTGTAGTGCAGCGTCAGCGCGACCGGGGTGGTGATGCCGGCCTGTTCCAGCAGCTTCCTGGCCTTACTGGTGTCCGGTTCGCCGTACTTGTTGAAGAACGAGTTGGAGTGGCCGGTGATGCTGGCCGGGACGAGCGAGTACAGCGGCTCGGCCTGGGAGCCGTAGACCTTGGAGACGAGTTCGCTGCGGTTGACGATCTGGGCCATGGCCTGCCGGACGGCCTTGGACTTCACGGCCGGGTCCGTCGTGTCGAACGCCAGGTAGCGGATGCCGAGGCCGGGCGTCTCGATCAGGTCGACGTCGCCGGAGTCCTCGGACAGCTTGCGGATCTGCTCCGGCGACATCGTGCGGGTCATCAGGTCGATGTCGCCCTCCTCCAGCGCCTTGCCCATGGCGTCGGCGTCCTCGTAGGAGACCATCTCGACCTGGTCGTTGCGCACCTCCAGGGCCCCCTTGTACTTGGGGTTCCGGGTGAAGACGGCCTTGACCAGCTCGTCGCCCCTGACCTCGGACTTCAGGGTGTAGGGGCCGGACCCGTCGACCGCGAAGCCGTCCCGCAGCCGGTCCCTGGGGTACTCGTCGGCGTCGACGATGCCGGCGACCGGCGTGGACAGCTTGAAGGGGAACGTGGCGTCGGCCGTCTTGAGGTGGAAGATGACCTCGCGCTCGCCCTGCGTCTCGATGGTGTCGATGTTCGACAGCAGGGCGAAGACACCGCTGTCGGCCTCGATGGCCAGGGCGCGGTTGATGGAGTACTTGACGTCGGCCGCGGTCACGGCGTCGCCGTCCGAGAACGTCAGGCCGTCCCGCAGGGTGCACGCGTAGCGCTCGTTGCCGGTGTCGGTGAACCCGCACTTCTCGGCGGCCTCGGGCACGGGATCACCGTCCCCGCGGGGCTGGACCATCAGGGTCTGCACGGTCTGGCGCAGGATGTTCCAGGGGCCGACGTCGTACGCGTAGGCGGGGTCGAGCGGTGCGGGGGCGTCCTTCGAGGCGGTGAACCGGTCGGTGGTGCCGACGACGATGCCGTCGCCTCCTTGGCCGCCACCGGTCCCGCCGCAGGCGGCGAGCACCGGCACGAGCAGGCCGAGCACGGCCGGCAGCACCAGAGTCTTGCGGTTCATTCTCGAGTTTCTCCACGGCTGTCGAGTCCGTGTACCCGACATGCAGGGGTGTTGCGGCGGGAGCACGGGGGAAGGGGGTGATGTCCTCGGGACGAGGTTAGTCCGCGCCCGCGCGCCGCTTCGCCGCCCCTGCGGCCGGGCTGCCCTCACGCAGCGGAACGGGGCGCGGACACACCGAAAACGTGACAGCGGAAGGATTCGTGCAGGGTCTCACCAAACGGGACACAAGGGCACGCCGCCGGTGCCCGAAAAGGGGTGAACAGCACAGGCCGGGCCCCCTGTCGATCCGCGCCCGCGTGGCGAACGTCACACGCGTGCCGAGCCTTCCCCGGCACCGCAATTCGGCCATGCGCACCGGGCCGAATTCATTCGAACGACAGCTCGGAAATTCTTGTTCAATGGACGGCGCACGCCGGGTGAACACCCCGGCGCATTTCCGTCATCGCGCGGGGATCAGATCCCGCAGAAAAGCCAGGTCGACCTCTTCGAGGGAGGTCACCACCGTGCGCCGGTCGGCCGGGGCGACGGTCGCCAGCGTCGGCACCGCCACCACGTGACAGCCCGCGGCCTCCGCCGAGGCGATGCCGGTCGCGGTGTCCTCGATCACCACGCATCTCGCCGGGTCCGCGCCGAGGCCCGCGGCGGCCACCAGGTAGGGGTCGGGGTGCGGCTTGGTGCGCGCCACCTCGTCGCCGGCGACCGACAGGGCGAAGTGCCGGCGGCCCAGACGGGCCAGGACGCGGTCGATGATGCGCCGGTGGGAGGCGGACACCAGGGCCGTCGGGATCTTGTGCTCGGACAGCTCGGCGAGCAGCCGGGCGGCGCCCGGCATCAGCGGCAGCGCCTGCTCGATGCGCTCCTCGAAGCCCTTGTTCAGCAGCACGGTCAGCTCGGGAAGGGTGATGTCGGCGCCGGTGGCCTCGATCAGGAACCCGGCGCTGCGGGTCATGGGCCCGCCCACCACGACATGGCGCCAGGAGTCGTCCAGGGTGTGCCCGAGGGCGGCGAAGACCTCGACCTCGACGTCCCACCAGAAGCCCTCGGTGTCCACCAGGGTGCCGTCCATGTCGAGCAGCACGGCCTGCAGGGCCGAGCCTTCCGCCGTACGAACTCCGAGCGCGGGGACCGTACTGGTCATCCGGGCGCACCTCCTTGAGGGACGATCAGGCCGGTTCCCACGGGGGAACCGGCCTGCGGTGGACCGACCAGTTTACGTCGTCCACGAAAGAATCGCCTCGTTTATCCCGCACGCCCCTGGGCGCACCGGCTCAGCTGCTCCTGGGCGCACCGGCTCACGTGCTCCCGGGCTCCCCGGCATGCATGCTCCCGGGCACACCGGCTCAGCGCGCGTTGAAGTACTTCGCTTCCGGGTGGTGGATGACGATGGCGTCGGTGGACTGCTCGGGGTGGAGCTGGAACTCCTCGGACAGCTTCACGCCGATGCGCTCCGGCTCCAGCAGGTCGGCGATCTTCGCCCGGTCCTCCAGGTCGGGGCAGGCGCCGTAGCCGAGGGAGAAGCGGGCGCCGCGGTACTTCAGCGCGAACATGTCCTCCATCTCGGCCGGGTCCTCACCGGCGAACCCGAGTTCGGCGCGGACGCGCGCGTGCCAGTACTCGGCGAGTGCCTCGGCCAACTGCACGGACAGGCCGTGCAGTTCGAGGTAGTCGCGGTAGGC
>NZ_JBFBAX010000024.1:0-107469 GCF_040682395.1 Streptomyces sp. NPDC051207
CGGCGCCCACACCCGCCGCCCCGCCCCCCGGCCCGCCCGCCCACGCCTTCGATCACGAGGCGGCGCCGGCGCCCGCCGCCCCGCCCCCGCCCCCCCCCCCCCCCCACGGACCGGTGCCCGGACTACTCGCCGGGGTGGGCGAGGTCGATGTCGTGTCCGTCGACGCCGGGACCCGACACGGTCAGCGCGGTCGCCTTCGGCGGGTAGCCGGTGGCGATGACGGTGTACTCGCCGCCGTCCAGGTCGGCGAAGGCGTACGCCCCGTCCGCGCCCGTGGTGGCGGTGCCGACGACGTTGCCCGCGGCGTCCACCAGCGTCACCCGCGCGTCGGCCAGCGGCCCGTGCGGTGCCCGGACGGTGCCCCGGATGCGGGCGCCGGGGTCCAGGTCGATGTCCAGCCGGGTGACGCCGGTCGCGCCGACCTCCACGGGCAGGGCCTTGGGGCGGTACCCGGCGGCGTTCACCGCGACGGTCACCGTGCCCGGTACCAGCTCGCCGAAGGCGAAGTCGCCCTGCTCGCCGGTGACGGCGGTGGCCAGCAGATCGCCGCGCACATCGGTGACGATCACCATGGCGTCCCGCACGGGCAGCCCGCCCTGCGCGGCCCGCACCGCACCGGTCAGCCCGCTGGTGCCGCTGAGCAGGATGTCGTACGACACCGGCTCACCGCTGACGACGACCGTGGACGCCTGGGGCTGGAAACCGTCGGCCGACGCGATCAGCACGTACGAGCCCTCGCCCGGCGCGTCCAGCGTGTAGGAACCGTCGGCCTGCGCGACCGAGCGGCCGAGCTGCCGGCCCGCGAGCGAGATCAGCGTGACGGCGGCCCGCGGCACCGGCGCGCTCTCCGCGCCGCGCACGAAACCGCGCACCGGGATGCCGGAACCGTGGCCCGTCCCCGTGCCGCGGGCGACGGTGGCGACGGCCGTGAGCTGCTGCGAGGCCTTGCCTTCCGTGCCCGTGCCCTGCGCGGGGGCCGGGACCTTGCCGGAGGCGGCGGCCGGTGCGGGCGCCCCCGAGGCGGCGTTCGCCTCGGCGGCCTGGGCCAGCGCGCCGGACGTGCGCAGCGGGACCTCCTTGATGAACAGGGTCACCAGGAAGGCGACGAACGCGACCGGCGTGACGTACAGGAAGATGTCCGCGATGCCGTGCCCGTACGCGCTCTCCAGCCAGGAGCGGACCGGCGCGGGCAGCAGGTCCATGTCCGGCAGCGCACCGCTGCCCACGGCCTTGCCGGCCGCCTGCCGGGCCTCGGGGCTCAGCGAGCCGATGGTGTCCTCGGCGTAGTGCGTGATCCGGGTCGACATCACGGAGCCGAGCGCCGAGACGCCCACCGCGCCGCCGAGCGAGCGGAAGAAGGTCACCACCGAGCTGGCGGCGCCGAGCTCGTGCGGGGCGACCTGGTTCTGCGTGGACAGCACCAGGTTCTGCATCATCATGCCGATGCCCAGACCCATGACCGCCATGTACGCGGCGATCTTCCAGTAGTCGGTGTCGTACCGCATGGTGCCGAGCAGGCCCACGCCCGCCGTCAGCAGCAGCCCGCCCGTGACCAGCCAGGCCTTCCACCTGCCGGTCTTGGTGATGATCAGGCCGGACGCCGTGGACGACACGAACAGGCCGGCGATCATCGGGATGGTCATGACGCCCGACATCGTCGGGGACTTGTCGCGGGCGAGCTGGAAGTACTGGCTGAAGAAGACCGTGCCGGCGAACATCGCGATGCCGACGAACAGCGAGGCGGCCGAGGCCAGCGTGATGGTGCGGTTGCGGAACAGGCGCAGCGGGATGATCGGCTCGCTCGCCTTCGTCTCCACGAGGAGGAAGACCAGCGCGAGGACCAGGGCGCCGCCGACCATGGCACCGGTCTGCCAGGACAGCCAGGCGTACTTGTCGTCGGCGAAGGTGACCCAGATCAGCAGCAGGGAGACGGCCGCGGTGATGAAGAAGGCGCCGGCCCAGTCGACCTTGACCTTCCGCCTGCTCTCCGGCAGGTGCAGCGTCTTCTGCAGCACGGCCAGCGCGATCAGCGCGAACGGCACACCGACGTACAGGCACCAGCGCCAGCCGAGCCACTCGGTGTCGGTGATGACACCGCCGACCAGCGGGCCGCCGACGGTCGCCACGGCGAAGGTCGCGCCCAGGTAGCCGGAATAACGGCCACGCTCCCGCGGCGAGATCATCGCGGCCATGATGATCTGGGCCAGCGCGGTCAGGCCGCCCGCGCCCAGGCCCTGGATGACGCGGGCGCCGATCAGCATGCCGGGGTTCTGCGCCAGGCCGGCGACCAGGGAGCCGACGACGTAGACGCAGAGGGCTGTCTGGACCAGCGCCTTCTTGCTGACCAGGTCGGCGAGCTTGCCCCACAGGGGCGTCGAGGCCGTCATCGCCAGCAGCGCGGCGGTCACGACCCAGGTGTACGCGCTCTGGCCGCCGCCGAGGTCGGTGATGATCTCGGGCAGCGCGTTGGAGACGATCGTCGACGACAGGATGGCGGCGAACATGCCGAGCAGCAGCCCGGAGAGGGCCTCCATGATCTGCCGGTGCGTCATCGGAGCGGCCTCGGCGGTGCCTCCCCCGTGCTTGGCATGAGCCCGCACACCGGCCGGTGTGGTCGTTGCCATGGACTTCCTTCTCTTACGTGGTGATCGCGGGTGTACGGGTGGACGGATCGGTTCCGGGAGGCGCGGCGGGCCGGGCCGGGGTGTCCCGGCTGTCGCCGAAGTCGGCCCGCAGCCGGGACATCAGGCGGATCAGCCGGCCGACGTCCTCGTCGGTCCAGTCGCTGAGCCGCCGCGCGAGCACCTCGGTGGTCCGCCGGGACAGCTCGTCGAGCCGGGCCAGGCCCGCGGGCGTGAGGCGCAGGATGCGGGAGCGCTTGTCCGCCGGGTCGGGGGAGCGGTCGATCCAGCCGCGCTCGGCGGCGTGCGCGACATGGCGGCTGGTGACCGACATGTCCACGGCGAGCAGCTCGGCGAGCCTGCTCATCCGCATGTCCCCGTGCCGGTGGAGCAGGGTCAGCACGGCGGCGGAACCGCTCGGGCAGTCGGCCGGCATCATGCGCCCCAGCTCCCGTTTCACGGCTCCGAAGGCGCTGAACTGGCGCATCAGCTCCTCGTACTGCGCCCGTCCGGCCATCGCACCTCCCATGTTTGTTGCTTAGAGCAACCATAGGATCGGTTGGTTGCTACAGGCAAACAAATCGGGGAGTACGGGGCAAAAAAGTTGGCAAAGGCATGTATGACGAACGTCAACGCGCTGGTGGGGGGTGGAGGGCCGGTGCGTCCGGCAGACCCAAAGCGCTCCGGTGGAACCTGGTGGATCCGCTGGGGGAGCCGGGCCCGAGCTTGGGCCCGCACCCCGGGATTCGCTAATGTCTCGGCCCATGGCTAACACCCAGGGCCCTCAGGGCAACCACGACCCCGCTGGCAGCACCCAGATGTTCCGCGCGTTCGTCGACGAGGCGCCCCAGGGCCGGCAGGCCGCCGCCCCGGCCGGCCCGCGCATCGGCCTGATCGTCGGCGTGATCGTCGCCGTCGCCGTCATCGCCGCGGTGGCCTGGCTGGCGTTGAAGTAGGCGCGCCGGGCGGGCCCACTGAACAGGCGCGTGCCTTCGGCAGGCGCAGGCTTGAGCGGGCGCGTGCCTTCGGCGGACGCGCGCTCGCGGGGAACACACCGCCGCGGCACCCTGCGTTGACGCAGGGTGCCGCGGCGGTTCGTGTGTGAGGGGGGCGGGCCGACGGCCCGTCACCAGGCGTGCGGTCAGTCCGAGATGAGGCCGTCGCGCAGCTGCGCCAGCGTCCGGGTCAGCAGCCGGGAGACGTGCATCTGCGAGATGCCGACCTCCTCGCCGATCTGCGACTGGGTCATGTTGGCGAAGAAGCGCAGCATGATGATCCGCCGCTCACGGGGCGGCAGCTTGGCCAGCAGCGGCTTGAGCGACTCGCGGTACTCCACGCCCTCCAGGGCCGTGTCCTCGTAGCCCAGCCGGTCCGCGAGCGAGCCCTCGCCGCCGTCGTCCTCCGGGGCCGGGGAGTCCAGCGAGGAGGCCGTGTAGGCGTTGCCGACCGCGAGGCCGTCGACGACGTCCTCCTCGGACACGCCCAGCACCGCGGCGAGTTCGCAGACCGTCGGGGAGCGGTCCAGCTTCTGGGAGAGCTCGTCGCTCGCCTTCGTCAGCGCCAGGCGCAGCTCCTGCAACCGGCGCGGCACGCGCACCGACCACGAGGTGTCGCGGAAGAACCGCTTGATCTCGCCGACGACGGTCGGCATGGCGAACGTCGGGAACTCCACGCCGCGTTCGCAGTCGAAGCGGTCGATCGCCTTGATCAGGCCGATGGTGCCGACCTGGACGATGTCCTCCATCGGCTCGTTGCGCGAGCGGAAGCGGGCCGCCGCGTAGCGCACCAGCGGGAGGTTGAGCTCGATCAGGGTGTCCCGGACGTAGGCGCGCTCGGGGCTGTCCTCACCGAGTGCGGCGAGCCGCAGGAACAGGGAGCGGGACAGGGTGCGGGTGTCGATGGCTTCCGGGGCCGGGATGGCCGGGGCCGGCGCGGCCTCCAGGGGCGGTACGTCATCGATGGGGCCGAGTGCGTCGAGCACATGCGGCGCTGAGTCGCTCTCCGCGAGCGTGAGCACCTTCGAGCTGCCCTGTTCTGCGGACATGCCACCCCCTTTGGGTCGCGGGACGGTCGTGGCGGACGCTTCCGGTGAGGAACGCAGCCTCCACCTGAATACCGGAGCCGGAGCCCCGCCAAACGCTCTTCCCGCAGAATGTCACATGTCGGCAACGCGCTGTAGTGACATGTCGACATCTGAGACACGAATCCGCCCTGGAAACAGGGGGTCTGACGGTCTGTCGGCCCTCAAACCGCAAGAACGACGCTGGTGAGCGATTCGCTCTCCCCGGTGATGCCTCGCTCGCTCTTTCGATCGGGCCTCGTGCGCTTTTCGGTCAGGCCTCGATGCGGTTCGCCGACCGCAGACGCTGGAAGCTACGCGCCAGTAGCCGCGAGACGTGCATCTGGGAGACGCCGAGTTCGGCGCTGATCTGCGACTGGGTGAGATTGCTGTAGTACCGCAGCAGCAGGATGCGCTGCTCCCGCTCGGGGAGCTGGACCAGCAGGTGCCGCACGAGATCGCGGTGCTCGACGCCGTCCAGCGCCGGGTCCTCGTAGCCGAGCCGGTCGAGCAGCCCCGGCATCCCGTCGCCCTCCTGCGCGGCCTCCAGCGAGGTCGCGTGGTACGACCGTCCGGCCTCGATGCAGGACAGCACCTCCTCCTCGGAGATGCGCAGCCGCTCGGCGATCTCGCCGGTCGTCGGGGAGCGCCCGAGGGCCGTCGTCAGGTCCTCGGTCGCGCTGGTCACCTGCACCCACAGCTCGTGCAGTCGGCGCGGTACGTGCACGGTGCGGACGTTGTCACGGAAGTACCGCTTGATCTCGCCGATCACGGTCGGCATGGCGAACGTCGGGAACTGCACGCCCCGGTCCGGGTCGAAGCGGTCGATGGCGTTGATCAGCCCGATGGTGCCGACCTGGACGACGTCCTCCATCGGCTCGTTGCGGGAGCGGAACCGCGCGGCGGCGTAGCGCACGAGAGGGAGATTGGCCTCGATGAGCGCCGCTCGTACGCGGTTGTGCTCCGGCGTGCCCGGTTCCAGCCCTTTGAGCTCTCCGAAGAGCACCTGCGTCAGCGCCCGGGTGTCCGCGCCGCGGCGCTTCTCCGGCGCGGGCGCCTGGGCCGGAGCCGTGGCCCGTACCGGAACCTCGTCCTGGGGCGGCGCAGTACTGGCCGACACGGTCAACGCCACCTCTTCATCGGTCCACTCATCCGTCAAAAGCGGTCATAGCATCACAAGACATGTGCACTGTGTGCAAGCACCGCATACCGCCGTGTTGAGTGACAGGGTGGGGCGGAGTAGGCCTCGAACAACCCTCGAACGACCTCCAATGATCCGCCAGCGACACCTGAGTGGTGGGCGAGCGGCAGGCGGGGCTCCGGGCGGGCGCCATGCGAAAGCCCTCCGCCGGTCCGGCGGAGGGCCAGTGGGTACGGGACGGGCAGGCGAACGGAAGAGACAGGGGAGCGGGAGGGTCAGAACTCGTAGTCGGCGATCACCCATGTGGCGAACTCCCGCCACAGTCCGACACCCGCCTGGTGGTCCGGGTGCTCGACGTAGTGGCGCAGCGCGGCCTCGTCGTCGAACGCGGAGTTGATCGCGTAGTCGTAGGCGATCGGCCGGTCGCTGTTGTTCCAGGCGCACTCCCAGAAGCGGATCTCCGGAATCTTGCCCGCCAGCGCCTCGAAGGCCTCGACGCCCTTCACGACGCGCGGGTCGTCGCGCTCGACGCCCTCGTTGAGCTTGAAGAGGACCAGGTGTCGGATCATGAGTCTGATGCTCCTCCGTTGGCGACCCACGTCATGAAGTCGCCGATGGCCTTGGCGGCGTCCGAAATGCCCTGGAAGCCTATCTGGACGTAGTCGGCCGCTGTCTCAGGGTCCGTGATGATCACGTAGAGGATGAAGACCACGAGCACATAGACGGTGATCTTCTTCGCGTTCACCGCCACCGCGGCCTCCCCTTCTCCCCTGCGGCCTCTGCCTGCCTGTGCCGGCGCGCCCGTGGGGGCGCCGCTGTCGGCGGCGAGTGTATCCGCCGGGCCACCGAGGAGATCAACAGCAGGAAGGGCCCCGTCCTGCGACGGGGCCCTTCTTCAGCGGTAGCGGAGGGATTTGAACCCTCGGTGACTTGCGCCACACTCGCTTTCGAGGTCTGTTCCCACCTGCGGGGACGCCGTTCGGGGTCGTTCGTCCCCGTTCATTGTGGCGCCGTCCTGGGCCGGTTGAACGATCGCGGACACCGGCGTACGGCCATGAATGAGACGGAAACTGAGACGGGGCTGAGGGATCTCGTACTCAGGCTGTTCGAGCGGGTTAACTAGATCAACTGTGTGGGCCACCTAATCTCGTGTGCCCACCCGGGAACGCCGATCAGCCCCCTTCACCTTCGGGTAGCCGATCCCAGACCTCGCCCTCACACCGCAGTTTGAAGCCTTGCTGGGCAGCGACGCTCCTGGCCTGCTTCTTGCTGCGGATTTCGACGTCCCAATATGTCTTCGGGCCTGTGTACGTGTCGAAACGGTCGTCCTGCACAGTGCGCCAGACCCGGTAGCCGACGCGCCCATGCCTGTCCGCGACAAGCACCATGATCTGATCAACGTTGGGATGAGCCTCGTCCATAAGGAGACGATATGTCCCATTCTTTATCGCCGACAACCGTAACGGTCCTGGGCTACGGTGCCCACCGCGGCCCTTCCAACGGCGACGCCTTCCGGGTCGTACGGCACGCGGTGATGCAGTCGCAGCGGACAAGCTCGCTCTGCGGCGCGCGTATCGGCCCCCATCGGGCCCGATGCGCGGTCCTGGCACCAGTCGGCCGGTGGCGCCGGTCGGTCGTGCAGCCGCCCGTTCGGGCCCTCTCCGCGATGGCCGCGAGTCGTGGGAGTCTTGGGGTGACGACGAGCGAACGGGAGAGGGAGAGCGAGTGTCGCAGCAGGCCAACCCTCGGGGAACCTTCCTGAAGATTGCCGACGCGGTGAAGCGGCAGGTCGAGGACGACCCTGACATGACGGAGCTCCCGTCCCTGGCTCAGGTCATGCGCGACCACAAGGTCTCGCGCGGGGTCGCCCTCCGCGCGTTCGGGGTACTGCGGCAGGAAGGTGTGGCTGAACCGGCGCCCGGCGGGCGGTGGCGCGTCGTGCGCGCGGGTGCGCGAGTCGACCGGCGCCCGCTCGATCAGAGGATCGCGGACATCATCACCGCTGAGGGGCTGGAAGTAGGGGAAGCATTCCCGAGCGCCTCCGCGCTGGCCGACCGGTTCGGGGTGTCACGTCCCACCGTGGCCAAGGCGCTGGAGAAGTTGGAGACCGCCGGCGTGCTGGCGGGGGGAGGACAGGGCAGGGTGCGGACCGTCCGCGCCGTGCCGACGCGAGAGGAGCGTTCGTAGCTTGCCGAAGTTGACGGATTGGGCTTATCCCCTGGCTGAGTCCCTGCTCGCCGAGCCGCTTCCGCGGCGCTGGAAGCACTGTCTCGGGGTAGCCGAGAGGGCCCGTACGATCGCGCTCGTTCTTGACCAGGACGCGGATCTGCTGGAGGCCGCGGCGGTCTTGCACGACATCGGCTACGCGCCGGACCTGGCCAAGACGGGCTTTCACCCGCTGGACGGCGCGCGCTATCTCCGGGACGTGGCCGACGCCGATGCACGGGTCATCAACCTGGTCGCCCACCACTCCTGTGCCTGGATGGAGGCGGAAGCGCGCGGCTTGCGTGAGGAGCTGGAGGGTGAGTTTCCCCGCGAGAGCGATCACCTCAATGACGCGCTGTGCTTCTGTGACATGAACACAACGCCGGATGGCGCGCCCACCAACCCGATCAACCGTATCAACGAGATCGCGGGGCGGTACGGGCCTGACAGCTTGATCGGGACGTTCATCCGTCGCGCGGAACCCGAGATCTTGGCCTGCACCTCCCGCGTACTCGAACGGGTCGCCGCCGCCAAACGTCAGCCGATGTAGGGAGTCGTGCGCGTCCGATCCATGGCGTGCTCGATCCGGAGCCGCATCGTGGGGTGCACGTCCAGTGTCGCCAGGTCCGCGGGGTCGACCCAGCGGACCTGAGTCGTCTCGTTGCTCGTACGGAGTTCACCGCCGACCGGCCGGGCACGGAAGCAGATGCTGAACTGCTGGCGCACCTCGCCGTCGTCGTACTTCATCACGTGCCCGGGGTCCGTGTAGAGCCCGGACACGTCGACGACTTCCACCTTGATCCCGGTCTCTTCCCAGACCTCACGCACGACGGTGTCACTGATCGACTCCCCCACGTCGTGGCCGCCCCCGGGCAGTGCCCAGCGTCCGTTGTCGGACCGCTGGATCACCAGAACCTGACCCGCGTCGTTCTGCACGAACGCGACGACGGACGGCACGACCGAGTTGGCCGGCGGGGCGTCGGGATCGTGCAGGTAGTCAATGCGTCCCATGCTCAGGCTCCTGTGATGTCGCGGTCCGTGACCTGGCGGGCGCCTCCCCAGGTCTGTTCGATGCTATTCGCATAGGTGTCGAACAGGCCGCCGCCCGGCATGCGCCGCAGGTGGAAGACGGGAGCCATGTAGGCGCCGATGCCATATACGTGGGGGTTGACGAGCATCTCGTCATCGGACCGGTAGATGGAGTTGTAGAGCGTGGTCGCGTGGAGCCGGAAGCCGATTTCAGGGTGGCTCTCCATGAGGGGCCGATAGTTCACCAACGCGTTCCGGATCTTGCCATCCATGATCCGGTGCCCCTCATCTATGCCGCGCTGCCGGACGGCTTCACAGTCTGGGTCCCCGAGCAGGATCCGCACCTGCGTGGACCCCTTCACCTTCTTCTTCAGAAGCTCGTGGAACAACGGATCCTCGGACAGGAAGAGCCCGGAGTAGACGAGAACATCTAGGTTGCTCTCCGCTCGCTCGTAGAGGTCACGCCAGAGACCGGGCGGCACCGTGTGCCGATGCGGGTAGACGGCAACGATCTCGGCTTTGGTCAGATCCGTAGCGCTGTCGACAGCCCGGCTGTCGTCCCACAACGTCGTCACGTCGACGTTCAACGCCGCCGCGGTCGCGTACTGGTGACGCCGGTACGGCACTTTCCCCTGCGTGATCCAGCGTTCGACGGTCTTCGGGATGACGCCGATCTCTTCGGCGAGGCTCTGCACGGTCATGCCGCGGGCGAGGAGGGCGGACCGTAGACGCTCGTTCGACATCTGCACCCCCGTAGGGACTTCTAGGGACTTCTCGACCGTAGCCAGAAGACCGGGAGCTGTCTACGTGCGGGGTAACCAACTCCCCTGACCTGGCGCGATTCTGAATGTGCGCCAAGGAGTTCCGGCGCGAAAACCAGGAGGTTCCGTCGACGTACTTGACGGACCCTCATGCAGTACCTGTAAAACAGGTACTGCAACGACCGAACGCACCGCATCGGTCGGAAGGCGGCTTCATGCCGCATGCGCAGAAGGCGGGGACGCTGCAATCCCGCTGAAGGCCAGGGGACAGGGCTTCGGCCCGACTGGCGAGGTGGCCCGGTGACCGCGAGCAACGGCCGGAGGGTGGGGACGTGGTCCCCCTTGCAGTGCTTCATCCCTGTTGATCTCGACCGAAAGGTGTTCCAGTGCTCCGACGAAGACCTTGGGCGCCGCCGCGATGGACCGGCCGGCGGGCGCCAGTGCGGCATCCCGGCCGGTGAGCGGAACGCGCGCTCGCGGCCAATCCGGTCCGCCTCCTTCCTGCCATCGCAGCGGCTAGCGCTGCGGCCGGTTGCCTCCCTCGCCCGTCCGGGCCCGCGCATCGCGCGGGCTCCGTACGGGCGAGGCGCGGGGAGCCGAGACGTTCCTGGCTTCAACGGCAAGCGGCTCCCGGGGGGCCACCCGGGAACCGCGTTCGGCCGTTCCACCCTTCGAGAGGAACACGACCCATGAAGATTCTCCCCCTTCACCTGCTGTCCGACATCGACACGGCCGAGCAGGACCGCGAACCGACGGACGCGGAGCTGGACGCCATCGACGCCGAGATGCCGCTCATCCGCGCGGAGGTCGAGGAGCTGGACGTTCAGATCAGCCTCATGGACCGGCCGGTGACCGAGCTGGACGCGCGCCGGCTCCGCCGGGCCCGTCGCAAGGTGCTGGCCGCCCGCCGGGACCTGGCCAACCGGGACGGCGCCGACGCGCCGGAGGTGGCCTGATGGCGCGGGAGTTCACGGCGCAGATGTCCGTGTACAAGGGCCGGTGGCGCCTGTACGTCGTTCTGCTGAACACCACCGAACTGTGGCCGGAGTTCAGCTTCGACCGGGCTGATCCGGTGCCGACGCTCAAAGAGCGTGCGGACGCGCTCAGCGTGCTTGGCTTCGAGCGGGTTCCGGGGGCCGAGTGGCGGTGGACGGAGGACAGTCAGGAACACGGTTACCCGTCCTCTCCGGTCGTGCTGATCGCCGCCGTCCAGGTGCGTTCATGGATGGGGGCGAGCGCGTGAACACGGATCAGATCCGTTCAGCGGAACGCGCCCTGTCGGTCGGCACGTGGCTGATCGTCGCGGGCGCGATGCTGTACTCGATCCTCACCGTGACCCCGCTCGCGGCGGAGCACACGCCGGATGAGTGGGACTGGACGGCGCCGATCCTGCCGCTCGTCGTCGACGCGGCTGTCGTCATCGTGGTCCGGCTGGATGCGGTGCTGGCCCGGTTGGGCGGGCGCGGTGGCCGCTGGCCGGTCGCCCTGCGCTGGATGACCGGCTGCATGACCCTGGCCCTGAACGTCGCCGACTCCGCCCTGAACAAGGACCTGGTGGGCGTGGCCGTGCACGCGGTCGCCCCGCTGCTGCTCATCGTCACGGCAGAGACCGGGCTCGCCTACCGGCGCGCCATCGCCGCCGCCGTCACCGCGCTGGAGGAACGGCAGCAGGCGGAGCGTGAGGCCCGGCAGCAAGCCGCGCGGGAAGAACGCGAAACGGCCGCGCGCATGGCGCGTGAGGAGCGGGAGCACGCCGCGATGCTGGCGCGTGAACAGCGTGAACATGAAGCCCGATTGGCTCGCGAGCAGGCCGAGCGGGAGGAACGCACCCGCCGTGAGGAGCGCGAGCGGGAAGAGGCCCGCGAGCGGGCCGAGCGGGAAGAGCGTGAACGCCATGAGCGCGAGCGTGAACGGCTTCGGCTGGAGCGTGAACGCGCTGAGCGCGAAGAGGCCGAGCGCCGCGAGCGGGAACGGCAGGAACGCATCGAGCGTGAACGCCGTGAGCGAGCTGAGCGTGAGGAGCGGGCCGAGCGTGAACGCGCCGCCCTGCTGGCCGCCGGGCCCGCCGTCGAGAAGTTCCCCGAGGACCGGGCGCGCGCGACCGTGCAGGCCGCTTTCGAGGCCGGGTTGCCGGTGCGGGCCGCCGCCCAGCTGTGCGGCTGGTCGGTCGGGTGGGTGTCCACCCGCTACCAGGAACTGCGCGATGCCGGACACCCGGCCGCCGCTCCGGCGGGCCGTGCACTGGAAGGGGCAGCCGCGTGAAGCTCTCCCCGAACACGGCCCCGACCGAGCCGGATGACCTGCTGATCCGCTTCCACAACCTGGTCGGCGCCGCCGTCGACGTGACCGGCCGGACGCACGGCCAGGCGACGCGCTGGTACTGCCACGGGTGCGCTGAGAGCTCCGACTACGCCGACTCGGTGTACTTCACGCGGAGCAAGGCGAACGACCACGCCGGCGCGTGCCGGGCCGGATACCACCGGATCGGCTGATGGCGACCGTTCCGGTCTACCCCTGGCGCCTGGCGCCGGAGGGGTTGGCCACCCGCCGTCAGCTCCGCGCGATGGACCTGCGGCCAGGCGGTCAGGACGTAGTGGCGCAGATCGAGCGCCCGCGTCGTCGCCGTCCGCCGCTGGTCGCCTACCTCTACCGCGTCGACGCCGCGAAGCCGGTGCGGCCGATGACCCCGGCCAAGTGGGCGGCGCTGGACAAGGCCAACGCCGCCCGCCGCATCTGCCCGCAGTGCCGCATGGACTCCGGTTACGTCATCCCCGCATCGCTCGGGGTGTGCGTGCCGTGTGCCTATCCCGAGGAACAGCGCGCCGCCTGAAACCCCACCTCAACCCGTGTTGGGAGCCCTGCTGTGTCCAACCACACCCGTACCCGCACCGTGAAGACGGCCGCGGGCGTCCACACCGTCCAGATCCCGCGCCAGCGCGGGCGCCGTGGCGCGCAGCCGTTCGTGGTCGTCGTCCCGGAGCGTCCGTCCCTGACCCGTGAGGCGTTCGGCTTCCTGGGCCGTCTGCTGTGGAAGCACCGCCGCGGCATCGCGCCGCTCACCCTCGCCCTGTCCGCATTGCCGGTCACGGCGCTGCTGCACTGGTGGGCGTGGTGGTCGGGCCTGCTGCTCGCCCCGCTCGCCGCCGCCCCGCTCGCGTGGCTGACGTTCGCGCTGCTGCGACGCCCCGCCAGCCGCTCTGTGCTGCTGTGGCGGATCGGTCTAGCTGCGGGTGGCACGTCCGCGCTGACGTGGCTGTCCCTGGCCGCCGGGTTCGGCCCCACGGCCGGTCCGCTGCCCGTGCTGTGGCTGCTGATCACGCTCGCCGCTCAGACGGCGTGGCTGGTCATCCGTCGTAAGGGCTGAAGGGGGCGGGCTGTGTTCGGCGCGCGCCGCGCCGCCCTGCTGGACCGCTCGTGGGCTCTCGGCTCACGGGCGGCCCGCCGGTTGGGCGCCCTCGTTCACGCCGTCTCGGGTCAGTCCCGATGGCGGCCCACCGACCTGTACGCCGCGGCCGTCACGGCACGGTTTGCGGCTTCCCACCGGCTCATCGAGCAGGCGGCCGACGCGGTGGACGACGGATGGTCCGTCGACCACATCGCGACTTCGCCCCTGCTCGGGTCCATCACCGTCTTCGAGGAGGACGACTCGTGAGCACTCCCCCCAACGGTGCCCCGGCCGGACAAGCCCCGTGGGGCACGGCCAACGGCCACGGCGGCACCACCTCCGGCGGCCGGACCCGGCACACGCACAAGGAACGCACCTTCAACGTCAACTTCGGCGCCAATAACGGCAACGGCCAGGCCCCGAACGGCGGTCAGGCCCCTGGCGGGGGCGGGGCGGCCGACCGGCACCAGGGCGACCGGCTGATCTACGCGATCGAGCGGATCGAGTTCCGCTCCGACAAGGACATCCTGGCCCTGGCCAAGGCCGTCAACCACCTGGGCCGTGAGCTGTACCTGATCCTCGGCATGCGCGCCGAGGAGCTGAACGGCGTGCTCTCCCAGTACAAGGGCAAGTGGTACACCTTCGGCACACAGTCCCGGATCAAGGCCCGGCTGGTCTCCGCACACCTGAAGGTGTCTGCGGAAGCCGCCAAGGCGCTCGGGGTCGGCGCGCTGAAGATGGCGCACGCCTTCGACCGGCACTTCGTCAAGCCGGAGCAGGAGGCCAAGCAGAAGCGCAACGGCAAGACGGCCCGCCCGACGTTCACCATCGGGGAGGACTGATGGCCCGCCGCGACCGCGACAACACCCCCGCCGTGCGCGGATGGGACGGCCAGAACGGTTACGCGCTGGCCACCCTGCCCACCGGCCGGGGAGGCGTGCTGTCCACCATCGGCAACCACCTCGCCGCGAAAGCGGCGCCGTACCTGCCGCCGTGGATCGGCGCCGCCGTCCTCCCGCCGGCCGCCGGATGGGGCGTCCATGAGATGTGGGGCGACTCCGCCCTGTCCGCCGGTCTCGCGTCCGCCGGCATGGGCGCCGGTGGTGTCCTGCTGTCTGCCGTGACCTGGGCCGTCTCCGGCGGCACCAACAAGTTCCGCCGCTACCGCCGCGCTCAGGCCACCGCGAGCGTCGCCGCGGGCATGGGCTGGCTGACCTGCTCGGTGTCCGCCGGGCCGTTCGGTCACCCGATGACGGACCTGTGGCTGCTCGGGGGCGGGCTGTTCGCCGCGTCGTGGAACGTGCGCCAGATCATGCGCAACGCCCACGACGAGACCGAGGAGACCGAGTCCACCGGCCTGGGCAAGCTCGCCGAAGCCATCGGCATGGAAAAGGTGCAGGTCAAGAACGCCAAGGGCAATGGCAAGGGCATGGTCACCGCTGAAGTGGTCGTCCCGCCTGGCAAGACCATGGAGGACGTACAGACGGCCGCCCCGAAACTCGCGGCGGCCCTGCACGTCCCGCCGTCCGCAGTCACCGTCGACCGCAACCCGGACAACGCCGCCCGCGGCACGTTCTCCGCCCGCGTGGCCGACCTGCTCAAGGACGGCGTCCCGTTCCGTCCGCCGCAGGAACTGGGCCTGCTGCCGACGGAGCCGATTCCGGTCGGTCTGTACGCCGACGGCGAGGTGTGGTGGATCAACCCGTTCCTTGCCGAGATCCTCCAGCATCTGCTGGTCATGGGCGTCACCGGCTCCGGTAAGTCGGAGTTCGCGCGCACCGTGCTCGCCCATCTGATGACCCGGCGCAAGCTGTCGATCTGGCTGATCGACCTGTCCAAGGGTGAACAGACGGTCGGGCACATGGCCGAGGGACTGGACTGGTTCGTCGACAAGAACCGTGGCGGGCAGCGGGAGGCGAAAGCCCTGCTGCGCTGCCTGCCGGACGTGATCGCCGCGCGCGGCACGGAGCTGGCCAACGAGGGGTTGGACCAGTGGACGCCGGAATCGAAGCTCAACGCCATGGTGGTCTGGATCGAAGAGGCCGCCGATGTCGCCGACTTCGATGTCCTCGACAAGATCGCCCGTGCTGCCCGCTCGGTCGGTATCTGGCTGGTCATCAGCCTTCAGCGCGCGTCGTGGAAGAACGTGTCCACCGACGTGCGCGCCAACCTCCAGGCCGCCGCCTGCTTCGGTGTCGACGAAGCCGCCGACGCCGGGTTCTGCCTGCCCGACCGCGTCACGGAGTCCGGCGCCATTCCGGACTGGGGCGCGGACCGGCCCGGCTACGCCTACGCCACCGGCATGGGCATCCCGGCCAAGCGGTGGACGACCGAAGTGCGCGGCTCCCTGACCAAGACGGTCAAGGAACAGATCCGGGAAATGGTGCTGGCCGCCGCCGCGGTCCGTGACCCGCTGGACGACGTGTCCGCGCGGGCCGCCGGTCTCGCGTACGAGCGGCGTACGCACCACGGCACCAACCGCACCAACGCCCCCGACACGGCGACGGCGCCCGCCCTGCTGCACGCCGTCCCCAACCCGGCACCGGAGTTGGACGACAGGGAGGACGACGACATGGACGCCGTCGACCCGGCCATCGAGGAGGCCGCCGCCATGGAGTTGCAGGACGCCTACGACGACGTGATGTCGCAGATCCCGGCGGACCCGGAGCCGGACGCCCCGTACGCTCGCCTCCGTCTGGAGGACGACGTACCCGACGCCGACCCGGACACGGACCTCACCTTCGAGCAGACGGAGCGCCCGTCCACCGAAGAGGCCCGAGCCATCCTCTACGGCCAGATCGACGCATGGGCGGCACAGGACCGGCTCACCTTCGAGCCGGGCGACCTGATCCCCGCCACGGTGGCCGCCGGCCGCTCCCGCCCGTGGCTTCAGGGTGAGCTGAAGAAGCTCACCGAAATGGGCGTCCTCCAGCGCGACGGACAGGGCGAGTACACCATCGTCCGCCCGGTCGCCGTCGCCGCCTAGCACTACTCACCGTGACGCCCTGACTGTCAGGGCCGCGCTCTGACTCTGACAGTCAGGGCGCGGCCCGGCCTATAGAGAAGTCAGGGATTTCCGGCCTGACATCACACCTGACACCCATTTCTGACTGTCAGGACCTGCCCTCTGACAGTCACGATCCGTGATCGGAGAACCGGCCGTGACCTACCTTCTTGAGCCCTACCGAGAGCACACCTCGGACACCTCGATACAGCCCCTCCAGGCCCCATCGCAGGTGCCGGTGGAGCTGTACGGCGAACGCGTCCCGGTCGTCTGGGTCCCGGACGCCTACGGCCGCATGGTTCCCATGCCCAAGCACCTCGCCCCGCCGCCCGTGCCCGTCCCGGAGCCGCGCGACCTGACCCCGCTGCCCCTGCTCGACCCCGTCGCGCAGCGCTTCGTGGGCGCCGGAGTCGGGGGCGGCGCCCTCGCCGCCGGCGTCGGCTACGGCGTCGGCCAGATCCTCAGCACCCTCGCCGGACTCGGCTCCGGCGCCCTGCTCTGGATCGCCCTGATCGCCCTCGCCTGCCGCACCCCCGCCCGCGCCGTCGCCGAGGCCCGGGGCCACACGACGGTGAACATCCGCAAGGCCGTCATCAAGCGCAGCCACTTCCACGGCTGACCGTACCGAGAGGAGCGCCGTGTTCGAGATCCGCGTCATCTGCGAGCCGGACGACGCCGACCGCGTGAGCCGGGCCCTGGCCAACGCGTTCGACACCGGCCCGGCACGTCAGTACCCGACCCGTGACGGCAAGCGCACCCGCCTCTACTTCACCGCCGACCACCGGCCCACCACATCCGAAAGCGAGTGATCACATGTCGTTCGGAGAGACCCCGATCACGATCATCGGCAACCTGACCGCCGACCCGGAACTGAAGTTCACCGCCTCTGGCCAGGCACTGGCCAAGTTCACCGTCGCCTCTACCCCGCGCATGTTCGACCGCGAGTCGAACCAGTGGAAGGACGGCACGTCCACGTTCTTCCGCTGCGCCGCCTGGCGCACCCTCGCCGAACACGTCGCCGAGTCGCTGGGCAAGGGCTCGCGGGTGGTGCTGTCCGGCCGGATCCGTCAGCACGACTGGCAGACCCCGGAGGGTGAGAACCGCTCGATGCTCGCCGTCGAGGTCGACGAGATCGGCGCCTCCCTGCGCTTCACCACCGTCCAGATCAACGGCAAGCGCACCAGCGGCGCCGCCCCGTCCGGCGACCCGTGGAACACCGGGGACAACCGCCCCGAGCCGGGCAACGAACCGCCGTTCTAGCAACGCCCGGGGCGGTCGCTCCATCTCGCCAAAGATCCGCGACCGCCCCGGCCTCCCAGTCACTACCAACAGGACCGGAGAGGACTCAGCATGCCCCCTCCTTCACCGTTGCGCATCGGATCGTTGTGCACCGGTTACGGCGGCCTGGACATAGCCGTACAGCACGTCTTCGGCGGATCGCTCACCTGGGTCGCTGACAACGACCCCGGCGCGGCCCGCATCCTCGCCCATCACCACCCCGACGTGCCCAACCTTGGGGACTTGACGGCCGTCAACTGGACGGCCGTTGCCCCGGTCGACATCGTCACCGGCGGCTATCCCTGCCAGCCCTTCAGCTCCGCCGGCAAGAGGAAGGGAACTCAGGATGACCGGCACATCTGGCCCGACATTGCCCGTGCCCTTGGCGTTTTACGACCCCGTCTCGCGGTCTTTGAAAACGTCGCAGGTCACCTTTCCCTCGGATTCGACACCGTGCTTGGAGACCTTGCCGCGCTCGGGTTCGATGCGGAGTGGCGCTGTGTACGCGCGTCCGATGTCGGCGCCGCTCACCAGCGAAACCGGCTGTTCTTCCTCGCGTGGCCTGCCGACACCGGCGGCCCGGGACTGGCGCGGCGGTGGGCAGAGGGGGCAGCTTCCCACCGCCGTCACCTCACTGCTGCCGACCCCGTCGACCTCGGAGAACACCGGGCCCGGACACGCAGCCCAGGGCGGGATGAACCTGCGGCACGTCGTCTCCCTGCTGCCCACCCCGCGTGCGTCGGCGAACGAGAACCGGCAGACCAAACGCAGTCCCTCGCAGGAAGCGGGCAAGCACGGCAAGAGCCTGGCGGCGGAGGTGGGGGAGCTGCTGCCCACGCCGACCGTCGCGGACTCGAACGGAACACGGAACCATCGGCCGGACGGGACGCCCTACGCCAGCGGGTACGGCAGGACCCTGACGGACGCGACGATGCTGCTGCCGAATCCGACATCGACTTCGGCGAGTACGGCCCGGCCGTCGCGCGCTGGGAAAGCGCCCTCGGGCGCCCCGCTCCCCGGCCAACTGACGCTCTGGGACGGCTGAACCCGCCCTTCGTCGAATGGCTCATGGGCCTGCCCCATGGGCACGTCACCGCAGTCCCCGGCCTGTCCCGCTCCGCGCAGCTCAAGGCCCTGGGAAACGGTGTCGTCCCCTTCCAGGCCATCCATGCCCTGCGGCTGCTGACGCAGGAATCCCCCGGCCGTCGTCTCGCCGACGCCGCCTAACAACGCCCGGGGCGGTCGCTCCATCTCGCCAAAGATCCGCGACCGCCCCGGCCTTCCAGTCACTTTCAACAGAACTGGAGAACACCCAGCATGACCCAACCTCCCGAGCACTGGCGAGCAGATGCCCGTGCGCGTCTGCTGGACGCCGCGCTGAACGCGGCCGGACGCGGATGGCACGTCCACCCGCTCAGGCCCGCCGGCAAGGCGCCCGCCCTGCACGGCAAGGACGCCTGCCCCCGCGCCGGCGTCTGCGTCGACGGCCACGTGAAGTGGGAACAGCGCGCCACCACCGACCCGGACCGCATCCGTGCCGCATGGACGACGGGCCCGTTCAACGTCGGTATCGCGCCGGGCCCTTCCCGCCTGCTGGTCGTCGACCTGGACGTGCCCAAGCCGGAAGAGCACAAGAGCAGTTCGGACGCGCCTGACGGCGCGGCGTCCTTTTCGGCGCTCTGCGAGCGCGCCGGACAGTCGTGGCCGACGACCTACACGGTGCGGACGCCCAGCGGCGGCATGCATCTGTACTTCGAGGTGCCGCCCGGCATCGAGCTGCACAACAGCGCCCGCACCCTCGCCCCCTACGTCGACACCCGCGCATGGGGCGGCAACGTCGTAGCCGCGGGCAGCATCACCCCCCAGGGCGCCTATGAGGCCGTCAACCGCGGCCCCGTGGCGGAGCTCCCCACGTGGCTGCTGCTGGAGCTTCAGCGGCCTGTCGCCGCTCCGGTGACGGTCGCTCCCCTCATCATCCCCGGGGAAGGCACCCGTCGAGCCACGGTCGCCCTGGAACGCGAGACCGCCGCCGTCCGGGGCGCTGGTGAGGGCGGCCGGAACAACCGGCTGTTGGAGGGAGCCCGCGCTCTGGGCCGGTTCGTCGCATGGGGCGAGATCGCCCGGGACGTGGTGGAGGAGGCTTTTCAGGCGGCGGGTGAGGCGGCCGGACTGTCCCCGGGCGAGTGCCGGGCCACCATCCGAAGCGCCCTGGACTGGTCGATCCGCACCGCCCGACCCAGGGACGCGGCATGAGGCCCCGCGGCACTGAAAAGCCCAAGTCACCCGCACAGGGCCGTCCGCGCCTGTCTGCCGCCGACCCCGATGGCAGCCGCGGCACGAAGGGCGACGGCCGCAAGGCCGTCCTTTCAGCCCTTCCCCCCGACGGCACCGACACGGTCGTCATCACCGGCATTTGCCCGGGTCTCCAGGTCCGTTTCACGAGCCCGCCGGTTGCCGACTGGCTGTGCTCCTGTGGCCACCACGAACGCGCCCGTGGCCGCACGGCCGTCATTGAGCTGACCAGCCGTGTACGCGTCTGCCACTGCCCCCACAGCACCACCTCACAGGAAGGGAGGAACGCCGCATGACCAGCACCAACCCGCCCGCCATCGACGGCGCCGCGCTGCTCGATGAGGTCGAAGCGTTCCACCGCCGTTTCAACGTCTTCCCCACCGAAGCCGCGTACGTCGCCGTCGCCCTGTGGGACGCGCACGCACACCTGCTGGACGCGTTCGAGTCCACTCCTCGCCTGGCGTTCCTGTCCCCGGAGCCGGGGTCGGGCAAGACGCGCGCGCTGGAGATCTGCGGAACCCTGGTCCCGCAGCCGATGGTGGCCGTCAACGCGTCCCCCGCCGCGCTGTTCCGTGCGGTCTCCGGGATGGAGTCCGGGCGCCCCACGATCCTGTTCGACGAGATCGACACCGTCTTCGGCCCCAAGGCCAAGGACAACGAGGAGCTGCGCGGCCTGCTCAACGCTGGCCACCGCCGAACCGGTGTCTCGTACCGGTGCGTCGGGGACGGCGGCAATCAGAGCGTGCAGGCGTTCCCCTCGTACGCGGCGGTCGCCGTCGCCGGTCTCGGCTGGCTGCCGGACACGATCCTGACTCGCTCGATCATCATCCGCATGCGCCGCCGGGCCCCCAACGAGACCGTGGAATCCTTCCGCAGCCGCCTCCACGAACCCGAGGGCCGCGCCCTGCGTGACCGGCTCGCCGCATGGGCGGACACCATCCGCAACCAGGTGCAGGACGCCTTCCCCGAGATGCCCGACGGAGTCTCTGACCGTCCCGCGGACGTCTGGGAACCCCTGCTCGCCATCGCCGACGCCGCCGGCGGGGACTGGCCGCAGCGCGCCCGCGAAGCGTGCGTCGAACTGGTCGCCGCGGCCACGGCCGGGGACAAGGCGTCCCTGGGCATCCGGCTGCTGACCGACCTGCGCGACGTGGTGTTCAACGGCGCCGACCGGATGCCCACCGCGCAGATCCTCGCCACGCTCAACGCCATGGACGAAGCGCCCTGGGCCGACATGGGCGGCAAGCCGCTCGACTCCCGGCAACTCGCCAAGCGACTCGGGGAGTACGTCACCGCCGACAACACTCCGATCAAGGCCCGCAACATCCGCACCGGAGCCGGAGTCGTCAAGGGCTACTACGCCGCGGACCTGTACGACGCGTGGAAGCGCTACTGCCCTGCGCCGAAGGAGTCCGCTACACCCGCCACCGACACCGACTGATCACTGTCTGACCAGCGGAAACGGCGTAGCGGCTGTTACCCACGTAACCCGCTACGCCCCCGCTACGGACACCCCGCAGCCGTTACAGCGCCCGAGCGCGTAGCGGCTGTTTCCGCTACATCCCGCCCTGCCGCTACGCCGGAAACAGGCTCTGACCTGCGACGTAGCAACCGTGGCGCATGTAGCGGACTTCCGGGCAAGGGGGTTTGCCCCCACCGTCGCGAGACGAAGGAGCGTCACCCGTATGGACACGGCCCACCTCGCCGACTCCATCGACCCGACCCTCGCACTGCTGACCGTCGAAGAGGCCGCCCGTCGGCTCCGCATCGGTCGCACCCTGTGCTACCGGCTCATCGGCTCCGGAGAACTGGAGTCCGTCCCCGTCGGTCGACTCCGTCGCGTCCCCGCCGACGCCGTGAACGACTACGTCGCCCGACTCCGCGCGGCCAACCGCGCCACCCTCGCCGCCGCTCCCATGGCCGACGCCGCCTGAGAGGACATCCGTGGAAGACAAGAAGAAGCGCACTCGACAGCCGAACGGCCGTTCGTCCATCTACCTGGGCAAGGACGGCAAGTGGCACGGCCGCGTCACCGTCGGCGTACGCGACGACGGCAAGCCGGATCGACGGCACGTCGAGCGGAAGACCAAGGCGGAAGTCGTCGAGGCCGTGAAGGAGCTGGAGCGGATGCGCGACGCCGGTACGGTGCGCAAGCCGGGCAAGCCCTGGACGGTCAAGGCGTGGCTGACGCACTGGATCGACAACATCGCGCCCCTCGCCGTGAACGAGAACACCATGGTCGGCTACGGCGTCGCCGTACGAAAGCACCTGATCCCCGGTCTCGGCGCTCACCGGCTCGACAGGCTGAAGCCGGAGCACATCGAGACCTTCTACGCCAAGATGCAGGCGAACGGCAGCAGGCCCGCGACCGCCCACCAGGCGCACCGCACCTTCCGGACCGCGCTCAACGAGGCGGTACGGCGCGGCCACCTCGCCCAGAATCCCGTACTGCTCGCCAAGGCGCCGCGCGTGAGCGAAGAGGAGATTGAGCCGTACACCGTGGAAGAGGTGCAGCGCCTGCTGCGTGCCGCCGCCCGCCGGCGGAACTCCGCGCGGTGGGCCGTGGCGCTTGCCCTCGGGCTCCGACAGGGCGAGGCACTGGGACTGAAGTGGTCGGATGTCGACCTGGACAACGGTGTACTGCTGGTCCGCCGGAGCCGTCGGCGCCCGCGCTACGCGCACGGGTGCGGTGACACCTGCGGACGCAAAGCCGGGTACTGCCCGCAGCGTCAGCGGACGAACCCGGAGACCGCCGACACGAAGTCCCGCGCGGGCCGACGCGCCGTCGGGCTCCCTCCACAGCTTGTGGACATGCTGCGCGCACATGAGCGTCAGCAGCAGGCCGAGCGCGCGGCGGCCGGGGAGAAGTGGACGGATGAGGGCTGGCTCTTCGCCACGGAGACAGGGCGCGGAACTTCCCCCCGAACGGACTACGACGACTGGAAGGAGCTGCTGAACTCCGCGAAGGTGCGAGACGGCCGTCTGCACGACGCGCGGCACACGGCCGCCACGGTGCTGCTGATCCTCGGCGTGTCCGAGCGAGCCGTCATGGGCCTCATGGGGTGGTCGACGACGGCCATGGCGGCGCGGTATCAGCACATGGTCGACACGGTTCGCCGGGACATCGCGCGTCAGGTGGACGGGCTGATCTGGAAGCCGGACGACGGGGAGGCCGGGGCGCTTGCGCCCGTCCGCTGAGTACCGAGGGGTAGGGCTTCCAGGCCCTGCCCCTCTAGTTGACGGCCTTGCCACCCAAGAGGCCAACCATGGCGCCGAAGCCCAAGTTGGCGAGGGTGGAACAGGTATCCATCGCCGACTTGGCAGCCTCTGTCGGCTTCTCGACGAAGATCCCGATGTACAGGCTGGCCGTGAGCGTGAGCACCGTTATGACTGCCACACAGATGAAGACCAACTTGAAGTGGGGAGTCACGGTAGTAACCGCCGGTGCGACGGCTTCCACCGGTGTGCCCTGTTCTCCTGTTGGTGTGGGGTTAGTGGTCATGTCCGACGTGGCGCCCGCGAGGCTTTCACTCACTGTCCTCGCCCCCTGTGACGGTCTGGGCGCGGTGTGTGAGTCCGCCAGGCTGATTCTTGGAGCTGGTTTCGAGTGCTCCCGCGCTTCCCGCGGCTCTTTCGGCAAGTAGCGCCTCAAGGGCTGCGCGTGCTTCAGCAGCCGTGGCGCCGCTCAACTCAACACGTTCACCGTCGACCTCGACGATCATAGATGTCTTTCGCGGGCGTCGGAGGATCGATCCAAGGATGCCTCGGAAGGCTTCAGTCGCCGTGACGGCGACGAGTGTTCCCGCTGTTGAAGCAATTAGGCCGATCACTTCCGGATCCATGATTCGTCCCCCTCAGGCATCCCGCCCCCTGCGTAGCGATCACCGACTGAGATTGTCCTCGCTCACCGCTTGGCATGCGCCCGTTTTGGCTATCTGGAGTGTCTGATGATGTAGAGCCACACAGCAACTGAGACGGAAACTGAGACGGAAACGCGCGAAGGGTCCGGCTCGATGAGCCGGACCCTTCGTCTACCTGCGGTAGCGGAGGGATTTGAACCCTCGGTGACTTGCGCCACACTCGCTTTCGAGGCGAGCTCCTTCGGCCGCTCGGACACGCTACCGAGGGAGACCCTACCCCAAGGTGGGCCGTGCTTTGAAATCAGATTCGGGGATTCCCGGGGCGCACGGGAGGGTCAGCGGGCGCGGAAGAAGTCGGTCAGGAGCCGGGCGCACTCCCCGGCGAGCACGCCCTCGATCACCTCGGGGCGGTGGTTGAGCCGGCGGTCCCGTACGACGTCCCACAGGGAGCCCGCCGCGCCCGCCTTCTCGTCGCGGGCGCCGTAGACGACGCGGTCCACGCGGGACTGCACCAGCGCGCCCGCGCACATCGTGCAGGGCTCGAGGGTGACGACCAGCGTGCAGCCGGCGAGCCGCCACTGCCCCACCTCGGCGGCGGCGCGCCGCACCGCGAGGACCTCGGCGTGTGCTGTCGGATCGCCGGTCGCCTCGCGTTCGTTGTGCCCGGCGGCGAGGACGGTCGTGCCGTCCGCGGCCAGCACGACGGCGCCGACGGGGACGTCGCCGCCCCGGCCGGCCTGCCGGGCCTCCTCCAGGGCGAGCCGCATCGCGGCCCGCCAGCGGTCCCGGACTGGGTCCGGGAGCTGTGCCGTGATGTCGTTCTCGGTCAGCGGACGGTCTCCAGCACCTCCGAGGCGCCCAGTGCCTCGGCGATCTCGGTGAGCGCGTCCTCGGTCAGCGAGCGCAGCTCCTTCTCGGTGACACCCAGGTCCTCCAGGACCTGCGCGTCGCCGACGGGGCCGTGCGGCATGCCCTCGGCGGAACCGGCGCCGGCGGCGGGGTCGTCCGCCTCGTCGTCGTCCGGTTCACCGTCCTCCGTGCCGTCGAGGTCCAGGGCGTCCAGGTCGGGGGCGTCCTCACCGGGCTCCCGGCCGAGCAGTTCGTCGGTGAGCAGGATCTCGCCGTAGCTGCTGCGGGCAGCGGCGGCGGCGTCCGACACGTAGATCCGGGGGTCCTCCTCGCCGTCCACACGGACGACACCGAACCACCCGCCCTCCTGCTCGATCAGCACGAGCACCGTGTCCTCGTCGGGAGAGGCTTCCCGGGCCAGGTCGGCCAGATCCGACAGGGTTTCCACATCGTCGAGCTCTGTGTCGCTCGCTTCCCACCCGTCTTCGGTGCGCGCGAGCAGTGCGGCGAAGTACACCGTGACTCTCCCACTGGTCATAGGCGTGCCGGTTGGGGGTCCCCCCGGCGGAGGTTGCGGGCGGGGCGTGCTCCTCCGAGCCCCACCCACTCGGAATCGTGGCAGAAACATGGCGCCCAGGGGACGTCTTCGGCTCCCTGTGTCCGGCAGTTTTGATCGCGGGTCACCGATCGCGATCCGTCCTGCCTTCGCCGGCACGCAAGTTGCCGCCACCTGCGGATCGTACGCGGCCGGTGCCCCGGTCACGCGCGACCACTCACCGGAACGTCGGCGCGGCATGTGGTCTTCCCGTGATCTGCCCGCGTGTGTTCCTCACCTGTGCCGGATCTGCTCCGGGCCTGTTCGTCACCTGTTGTGGCCCGGCTCGGGCCTGTTCGTCACCTGTCGCGGCCCCTTGCGGACCCGTTTGTCATCTGTCATCCGTTGTGGCCCGCTGCGGGCCCGTTCATCGCCTGTCGTGGCCCGCTGCGGGCCCGTTCGTCACTGGTTCCGGACAGCTCAGGGCCCGTGGGGAACGATGTCGTCGCCGGATCTACCAGCGGAACGTCCGCATGCGCATCGCGTGCCGGAGCCTGGCCGCCTTGGCCCGGCGGGGCTGCACGCGTTCGCGCAGCTCGCGCGCCTCGGCGAGCTCGCGCAGGAAACGGGCCCGGCGCCGTCGGCGCTCGGCGTCCGTCTCGGGGCCGGTCCGCCCGAGCGACGGCATCGGACCGCCCGTCGGTGCGTTCCGTTCGGCTGTTCGCGGATTGTGATCGGCTCCGCGGTCAGGCAGGTCAGGCATCGGCACACCACCCTCGTCCGTCCCTTCCACTTTCCCCCGGACGGGCGGTTTGACGCCAGCGCGTAGCAGTCGGTGGGCGCGGTTACTGTTGGGGACATGCGTCTCCACGTCGTCGACCACCCCCTGGTCGCCCACAAGCTCACCACGCTGCGCGACCAGCGCACCGATTCCGCGACCTTCCGCCGGCTCGCCGACGAACTGGTCACCCTGCTGGCCTACGAGGCCACCCGGGACGTGCGCACCGAAGCGGTCGACATCAAGACACCGGTCGCCGAGACCACCGGCGTCAAGCTGTCCCACCCGCGCCCGCTGGTGGTGCCGATCCTGCGGGCCGGGCTCGGCATGCTGGACGGCATGGTCCGGCTGCTGCCGACCGCCGAGGTGGGCTTCCTCGGCATGATCCGCAACGAGGAGACGCTGCAGGCCTCCACGTACGCCACGCGTATGCCGGAGGACCTCTCGGGGCGTCAGGTGTACGTCCTGGACCCGATGCTGGCGACCGGCGGCACGCTGGTCGCGGCGATCCAGGAACTCATCAGGCGCGGCGCCGACGACGTGACCGCCGTGGTGCTGCTGGCCGCCCCCGAGGGTGTCGAGGTCATGGAGCGCGACCTGGCGGGCACGCCGGTGACGGTCGTGACGGCGTCCGTGGACGAGCGGCTGAACGAGCACGGCTACATCGTGCCGGGGCTGGGTGACGCGGGGGACCGGATGTATGGGTCGGCCGAGTAGCGGGGTGGCCGAGCAGCCGATGGGTCGTGTGACCGACTGGCTGAGTGACCGGCCGGCTGCCTGATCGGCCGGCCGCCTGGCCGAGTGGTCGGCCGGCCGATCGGCGGCCTTGTCGTTCTGCCGCGCGGCTCAGCAGCCCTTGTTCGACGCCGTCGGCGTGGGCGCGGGTGCCTTCAGCTTCGTCAGGGCCTTCGAGGCGTCCGCCTTCGGCGTCAGCGTCTTGAAGGCGTTGCCGATGATCAGGTCCACGTCGGCGCCCTTGCGGGCGGCGTCGGCGCGGCGCTCGGCGGTGGTGAGCTGCGTGCCGAGCACGGGCAGCGAGGTCTTCAGGGCCGGGGTCGGGCCCAGCAGGATGCCGGTGCCCTTGACCTTCTTGTCGTACTGCTTGGACGCGTTGCCGACCGTGCCGATCCGGAAGCCGCGCTTCTTCAGCTCGTCCGCGGTCTTCTTGGCGAGACCGGCGCGGGTGGTGGCGTTGAGGACGTTCACCGTGATCTTGCCGGGCGCGGGGAGCGCGGCCGGGGCGACCCCGCTCGGCGAGGCGCTCGCCCTGGGGGAGCAGCCCTCGGGGGTGCCGGCCGCGGAGGCCTCGTTGCCGCCGGTGAAGACGTCGATGAGCTGCAGCGTGCCCCAGCCGGTCAGGCCGAGGGCGGCGACACAGGCGACGGCGACGACCGCCAGCCTGCCGCCCCGGCGTCGCCGCATCCGCGGGTACTTGTCCCCCGTGATCCGGTACTGGCCGCCCAGGCCAGGGGGAGTCAGCATGCTCATGAGCGCAGCGTAGTGCGATCAAGCGGCAATGCCTACTAGATGATCATTCGACGCCGCTCAGTCCAACCCGAAAGGGTCAAGGGCGAAGCGGGGAGGGCGAAGGCGAAGCCGGGAGGTCGAGGGGGGCGGGCGGACTCAGTCCAGCTCCAGTACGCGCGCGTGCAGCACCTGGCGCTGCTGGAGGGCCGCGCGGACGGCGCGGTGCAGGCCGTCCTCCAGATAGAGGTCGCCCTGCCACTTCACGACGTGCGCGAAGAGGTCGCCGTAGAAGGTCGAGTCCTCGGCGAGGAGGGTCTCCAGGTCGAGCTGCTGCTTGGTCGTCACGAGCTGATCGAGGCGGACCGGGCGCGGCGCGACGTCCGCCCACTGCCGGGTGCTTTCCCGGCCGTGGTCGGGGTACGGCCGGCCGTTTCCGATGCGCTTGAAGATCACACGGAAAGCCTACCGGTCAAGACGTTCCGGGCGCAGCCATGGCGAGCGAGTGTGACGCCCAAAAAATCACCGGGAACCCGGTCATACGGGAAGTGCGAGCCCGGCCCGACATGAGCGCCGGATCGGCGCGGGCGCTGTGCACAGGCTGTGGACAAGGTGCGGGTCCGGCGGGGCGCGGCCGCTCGGGCGGGTGCCCGTCCCCGGACGGCGCGAAATGGGGAACGGAAGACGCCGGTCGGTGTTGACGCACCCGCCGCCGCGGCCGTCGATCCGCGGGCAGTCGTGCCGCTGGGGCGAATGGGGGTCCCCCGGGCTCGGGCGAAGTCGAGAGAGTGGGGAGGGCGGGGCGCGGCGGCAGCCTGTCGGCGCCGGGCGGCCACGCAACCCTGTGACGGTCACTCCCACACCTCGCGCCGGTGAACCGCCCTACCCGCCGGAGGCCCTCTTGGCCGCCGCCTTGAGCTCCTGCTTGTGCGCCCGCACCTTCGCCAGCGACTCCGGCCCCGTGATGTCCGCGACCGAGCGATACGCCTTCGGCTCGCCGTACGCCCCCGCCGCCTCCCGCCAGCCGGACGGCCGCACGCCGAGCTGCTTGCCCAGCAGGGCGAGGAAGATCTGCGCCTTCTGCTTGCCGAACCCGGGCAGCTCCTGCAACCGCTCCAGCAGCTCGGTTCCGCTGTCCACCCCCCGCCAGACGGCCTCGGCGTCACCGTCGTAGTGCTTCACGAGGTACTGGCACAGTTGCTGGATCCGCTTGGCCATGGACCCCGGATAGCGGTGCACGGCCGGTTTCTCCGACAGCAGCGCGGCGAAGGCCTCCGGCTCCTGCGCGGCGATGTCGTGCGCGTCCAGGTCGTCGGCGCCGAGCCGCCGCGCGATCGTCGCCGGCCCCTTGAACGCCCACTCCATCGGCACCTGCTGGTCCAGCAGCATGCCGACCAGCGCGGCGAGCGGACTGCGCCCGAGGAGTGCGTCGGCCTCGGGGTCCTGGGCGAGGTGAAGGGTGACGTCCATGCGCCGATCATCCCGCGCCGGGCGGGCCGGCGCTCGCCGTGCGGCGGCTCAGGCGGCGCCCCAGTAGCCCAGCGCGCGCACCCGCTGCCCGGGCAGCTTCAGCTCCCTGCGCACGTACGCCGCGAGAGTCCGCGTCGTCGCCGTGTCGCAGGCGATCCACACGTACGGGTCCGCGCCGCCCTTCAGCAGGTCCGGCAGGGCCGCCTTCACCTCGGTGACGAGCTGCGCCCCCGCGTCGCGGCGCGGCACCCGCCGTACGTCGTGGAGGTCCGGGTCGGTGAGCAGCGGCGGCCCGTCCGTGTCGCCCTCCAGCCAGATCGTCAATGGCGCGGAGCCCAGCGCCCAGCAGGGGGGTGAGGGCCGGCAGGGTCGCCGGGTCGCCGACGGCGACGAGGTGCGACGGCCCGGGGTCCGACCGCGTGAAGCCGGTGCCCTGGACGGCCGCCTCGACGCTGTCGCCGGGCCGCGCCGACCGCGCCCAGTCGCCGGCGCGGCCCTCGTGCAGCGCGAACTCCAGGAGCCCGCCCACGCACCATGCGCCTTGACCCTTCGCGTACGATTCCGCCACAGCTGCTTGCTTAGGCAAGGCTTACCTAAAGGAGGGGTGCAGGGTGGCCGCCGAGATCTACCGCGATTCCTGGGGAATCCCGCACGTACGCGCGGACAGTCCCGGCGAAGTCGCCCGTGCCCAGGGCCGCGTCACCGCCCGTGACCGCGCCTGGCAACTGGAGGTCGAGCGGCACCGGGCGCAGGGCACCTCGGCGTCGTTCCTCGGGGCGGAGGCACTGCCCTGGGATCGGTTCGCGCGCCGCGCCCGGCTGGACGACACCGCCCGCCGCTGCTTCGCCACCCTGGAACGCGACGACCCCGGGACGGCCGACTGGGTCCGCGCGTACGTCGACGGCGTCAACGAGGGCCTCCGGGCCGGGGCCTGCGAGGAGTTCACGCGGGTCGGGCTCGCTCCCGGGCGCTGGGAGCCGTGGACGCCGCTCGGCGTGTGGATCGCCACGCACATCCTCTTCGCCGGGTTCCCGGCCAAGCTGTGGCGCGAGCACGTCACCCACCTGCTCGGCCCGGACGCCGTAGGCCTGTTCGCCGCCGACGGGCCCGGCACCTCCGGCAGCAACGGCTGGCTGGTCTCCGGCGCCCGCACCACGACCGGGCACGCCGTCATCGCCGGAGACCCGCACCGCTTCATCGAGGACCCGGGCGTCTACCAGCAGATACGCCTGTCCTGCCCGGAGTTCGACGTCGTCGGCCTCGCCGTCCCCGGCGTCCCCGGCATCGCCCACTTCGGCCACACCGGCACGGTCGCCTGGGCCATCACCAACGCCATGGCCGACTACCAGGACCTGTACCGGGAACGGCTGCGGCGCACGGGCACCGGCATCGAGGCACTCGGCCCGGACGGCCGGTGGCGACCCGCCGCCCGGCACGTCGAGGTGATCGAGGTGGCGGGCGGGGAGCCGGTCGAGGTGGAGGTCGTGGAGACGGAACGGGGGCCGGTGATCATTGGAGGGCCCGAGGACCCTGGTGCCGAGGATCTCCCCGACGCCGCGGACCACTCCGGTGCCGATGCCGAGGGCCTCCGCGACGCCGCGGACCACTCCGGTGCCGAGGGTCCCCCCGACCTCGACCCCGAACCCGCCCCCGGTGGGCTCCCGTACTCCACCGCCATCACCCTCCGCCACCCGCCCCGCGTCACCGCCGACCTCGGCTTCAGCGCGTTGCTGCCGCTGCTGCGGGCCCGTCGCGTCGCCGACGTGGACCGGGCCGTCGACCGGTGGGCGGAGCCCGTCAACGTCGTGCAGGCCGCCGACACCGAGGGCGGCGTGCTGCACCGCGTGGCCGGCCGCGTGCCCGTGCGCCACGAGGCCAACCGCACCCGGCTGGTGCCCGCCTGGGAGCCCGGGTACGAGTGGCGTGGCCTGCACGACATGCCGCGCGCCGGGCTGACCGACGGCATCGCCGTGATGGCCAACCAGCGCGGCCCCGCCGCCCCCCTCGGCGTCGAGTTCGCCCCGCCGCACCGCGCCGACCGCATCGCCGCCCTGCTCGCGGAACGGGACCGCTGGTCGGCCGCCGACATGCCGGCGATCCACATGGACACGTATCTCGCCTCGGCCGCGCCGCTGCTGGACCACCTGGCGGAACTCGCCCCGGACGGCCTGACCCCCGGAGCCGCCGCCCTGCGGGAACGGCTGCTGCGCTGGGACCGCCGGATGGACGCGGACAGCACCGGCGCCGCGGAGTTCGCCGCGCTGCGCGGCGCGGCCGTACGGCGGCTGGCGGCCGAGCAGGCCTTCGCGGCGCTGGCCGACCCGCCCCCGTACCCGGAGATCTTCCGGCCCTGGCTCGCCCTGCTCCCGCGCATCGGCTACGCGCTCGAACACCTGCTGCGCGCCGAGGAGCTGTACGGCATCGACCGCCGGGCGGTCGTACGCGCGGCCCTGGAAGAGACGGCGGCGGAGAGGGAGACGGCCACGGCAGCCGTAGCCCCCGCCGTCACCTGGGGCGACACGCACCGGCTCGCGCCCTGGCGGGCGGCCGCGCCGCGGACGCCGTACGACGAACCCCGACTGTCCGGCGACCACGACTGCGTCCTGTGCACCTCGGCCGTGCCCGGCCTCACCGACCTCGCCGCGCGCGGCCCGGCCGCCCGGTACGTGTGGGACCTGGCGCGCCGGGAGGACAGCCGGTGGGTGGTGCCGTTCGGCGCCTCGGGCGTGCCCGGCTCGCCCCATCACCGTGACCAACTCCCCCTGTGGCTCAGGGGGGACCTCGTCCCGGTCGTCACCGACTGGGACCTGCTCGAGAAGGAGCCAGATGAGATGAATGAGCAGGATGAGACAGGTGAGATGGACGAGACCGGTGAGAGACCGACGTCCGACCCGTACGCCTCCCGCACCGCCGTCCACGAGGAGCGGATCGACGGATTCGGAACCGTCCGCGTCCTGCCGCTGGACGCCCGGGCCGACGCCATGGTGCTGCACGGCTGGGTCAGCGAAGAACGCGCCTCCTTCTGGGGCATGAACGGCCTCACCGCCGGCCAAGTGGCGGACATCTACGCCCACATGGACACCCTCGACACCCACCACGCCTACCTGCTCGTGAAGGACGGCCGACCCGTCGCCCTGCTCCAGACCTACGAACCGGACGCGGACCGGGTCGGCGAGTGCTACGCCGTCGAGCCCGGCGACATCGGCATCCACCTGCTGCTCGCACCCCCCGGCCCGGACGGCGCGCGGCCCGGCTGGACGTCGGCGCTCACCCGGGTGGTCACGTCGTACGCGCTGCTGGGGCTGGACCGGCGGCGGATCGTGGTCGATCCGGACGTCCGCAACGGCAAGGCGATCGCCCGCTTCCTGCGGCAGGGCTTCACGCCCGGATCGGAGGTCGTGCTGCCGGAGGTCGACCTGCCGGACGTGTACCTGCCGGAGAAGAAGGCACACCTGGCTTTCCTCACCCGGGAGGTAGCCTTCCCCGGATGAACCCCGAGGACCTCGTCGCACACTACGGACTCGAACCGATCCCGCGCGAAGGCGGCCTGTTCCGCCGCACCTGGGCCGGTCCGGAGCGGCCGGACGGCAGGCCCGAGGGGTCGGCGATCGTCGTGCTGCTGACGGCGGACGACTACTCGGCCCTGCACCGGCTGCCCACCGACGAGATCTGGCACTACTACCTCGGCGACCCCCTGGAACTGCTCCTCCTCGCCCCCGACGGCTCGTCGCGGACGGTGGTACTGGGCCCGGACCTGCGGTCGGGACAACACGTCCAGTTCACCGTCCCGGCCCGCACCTGGATGGGCGGACGGGTCGCCGCGGGCGGCGACTGGACGTTCCTCGGCTGCACGATGGCCCCCGGCTTCACCTACGAGGACTACGAACACGGCGACCCGGCGCACCTCACGGCGCGTTATCCGTCCGAGGCCGACCGGATCGCGCGACTGTGCCGCACATGAACACCGCGGGACTGCTCGACGGACAGGTCGCCCTCGTCACGGGCGCGAGCGGCGGCATCGGCCGGGGCATCGCCCTGCGCTTCGCCGAGGAGGGCGCGGCCGTCGCCGTGCACTGCCGTACGGCGGTGGCGGCAGCCGGTGACGTGGCCGACCGCATCCGCGCGTCGGGCGGCCGGGCCGTGGTCCTGCGGGCCGACCTCACCGACGAGGACGCCTGCCACCGCCTGGTCCACGAGGCCGCCGACTGGGCGGGCGGCCGGCTGACCGCCCTGGTCAACAACGCGGGCATCCAGCCCGTCGCGGACCTGCCCGGCATGACGGCAGCCGAATGGCACACCGTCATCCACACCAACCTCTCCTCCGTCTTCGCCTGCACCCAGGCCGCCGCCGGCCTCATGCGCGCCCAGGACGACGGCGGCTCCATCACCCACATCGCGTCCATCGAGGCACACGCCCCGGCCTCGGGCCACGCCCACTACAGCACCGCGAAGGCCGCGGTCGTCATGCACGCCCGCGCGGCGGCCCTGGAATACGGCCCGCACGGCATCCGCGTCAACACGGTCTCCCCGGGCCTCATCGCCCGCGAGGGCCTGGAGGAGGCCTGGCCGGAAGGGGTACGGCGATGGCGCCAGGCGGCCCCCACCGGCCGCCTGGGCCGCCCGGAGGACGTCGCGGACGCGTGCGTGTTCCTCGCCTCGCGTCTGGCGTCGTGGGTGACGGGTCATGACCTGGTGGTGGACGGGGGAGTGTCGGCGGGGGCGGGGTGGTAGGGCCGGACGGGGGGCCGGTGAGCACTGGTGAGCAGGAGCGCTGTCGCGTCCGTACACCTCCGTGCGGCACCCTGCGCTTCACGAACCCCGGGGACGGGACGGTCCTCGACCGAGTGCGGCGGCATCTCGCCCTCATATCGGCGCGCCCCGGACCCAGCCAGTCTGTGTCGTCCATGCGTCTGGACACCCTCTATGCCGGCGGGTCGGTCCAGAACTTCGGCGTCCCTCACCGATCGAGGGCGACCGTCACGCCACCACTGAAGAGCGAATCATGCAACCTCAGCTTGACCGGCATGACGTATTTCGGAACGTCAAAGACGACGATCCCCTCGACTGTGTTGCCTGGGTTGATTTCATTGAGGAATGACTTGCTCTCATCGAGATATATCGCCGCCTCTGTGTCGGCGCTGAACTCACGGTTCTTCGTGTCGAAAAGCTTCTGAGCACTGCCATCGAAGAGCTGCGACTCGTTGCCGATGTTCGAGACAGTCACGTGTACAAGGATGAATTGTCCCTGGGCGTCCTTCCCGAATTCACCCCCGATCTGTTGGACTCCGGGCTGGATGCGCGTAACAGTGAACTGGAACTTCCCGTCACGGACCGGGTCACCGAGGCCAGCTGCACCAGCCTCAGTGGGCGTTCCCTGTCGATCTTCCTCGCGCGGTGCCGTTGTGGTTGTGTCACCCCTTGGAGATGCAGGCTGATCGCCGTTCCCGCCCCCTCCAGCGCTCGCCACAGAAATCACGATGATGAGGCCAACCAGGGCGATCAGAGCAGTCAAGATCTTGTGGCGCCTTACCCAACTGTGACGCGCCTGCTGCGGCTCAGGGGAACCTGGTGGTGGGGTCCACTTAGGTGCGTTCTTGTCAGTCACGGGAGCCTCCCGCACCCGCAATGCCTTACGGCGAGGAATGGGCGAATCCTCTGACTGTGAAGCCGAGGTCCAGTTCCATCATTCGCCCATCAGCCGACTTGTGCCACCGTGAAGCCGGGGATTACAGTATGCCTTTACTCGGTAACTTGAAGTCGCCGTCGATCGCGGTCATTCGCAATGGATAGACAGACCGACACGACTCTGTCATAGGCCAGAGGGGCAGTGGACAAAAGAGGTCAGCTGTCGTACCGGCTGTTGGCGTCACGGCCGCACGCAAAAGAGGCCGTGGAGCCGACCGGCCTCAGCCACAGAGGGTTCCTCCCACCTCTGCGCGCCTGTGCCGTGCGCGGGCCTTGAACACTGGGTCGCGAACATCGTCAAGCCGTACGTCTCCGAGAACACGTACGACGGGTATCAGGTCGACGTACGCGTCCACCTCGTCCCTGACCTGGGCGCTCACAAGCTCGACCGCGTCGAAGCGGCCAAGCTCCGCAACAGCGCGCGGTGGGCCCTCGCCCTCGCCCTCGGCCTGAGGCAGGGTGAAGGGCTTGGGCTGCAGGGGGAGGACGCAGCACCAGGAGACCCAGGAGCGGGAGCGGATCGCGGCCGGCGCTGACTGGGAGGGCAAGGGGTACGTTTTCGTCTCACCGACGGGCGGCCCGCTGAGCCCGAACACCGACTTCCACGTCTGGAAGCGGCTTCTCCGGGACGCGGGTGTGAGGGACGGCCGTCTTAACGACGCTCGCCACACCGCCGCGACCGTCCTGCTGATCCTTGTCGCCCAGCAAGTCGGCGACGCGCTCTGGACGCCGCCCGGCTCCGAGGAAAAGACCAACTGAGACGGACAACGTCGAAGGGCCCCACCGCGGACGGTGGGGCCCTTCGACATCGTGCCCGGTGAGGCACTGGCGGAGGATACGAGATTCGAACTCGTGAGGGGTTGCCCCCAACACGCTTTCCAAGCGTGCGCCCTAGGCCTCTAGGCGAATCCTCCGCCAGGAACATTACATGACGGCGGGGAGTGCTCGCGAACTCGTTCCCTGGGTGCGGGATCAGGTACTCTGTGCAGAGCCCCTCACGCGGCGCTATCTGACTGAACTCCCCCAGGGCCGGAAGGCAGCAAGGGTAGGTTGGCTCTGGCGGGTGCGTGGGGGGCGTTTGCGTTTCGGTCTCCCGGTCCTCGGTCCCGGCCCTCGCCCCCCTCCCAGACGCCCCGACCGGCGTGACCTTCCCCGCCCTCCTCGGCGGGGCTCGTTGTCGGTGGGCGCCTATAACCTCGTATGCGTGTCGTCTCTCGCGCTGTACCGCCGCTATCGCCCGGAGTCGTTCGCCGAGGTCATCGGGCAGGAGCATGTCACCGACCCGTTGCAGCAGGCGCTGCGGAACAACCGGGTCAATCACGCGTACCTGTTCAGCGGTCCGCGCGGTTGCGGCAAGACGACCAGCGCGCGGATCCTGGCCCGCTGCCTGAACTGCGAGCAGGGGCCCACGCCGACCCCGTGCGGCGAGTGCCAGTCCTGCCGCGACCTCGCGCGCAACGGCCCCGGTTCCATCGACGTCATCGAGATCGACGCCGCGTCGCACGGAGGCGTGGACGACGCCCGTGACCTGCGCGAAAAGGCCTTCTTCGGGCCCGCCCGCAGCCGGTACAAGATCTACATCATCGACGAGGCCCACATGGTCACGTCGGCCGGGTTCAACGCCCTGCTGAAGGTCGTCGAGGAGCCACCGGAGCACCTCAAGTTCATCTTCGCCACCACCGAGCCCGAGAAGGTCATCGGGACGATCCGGTCGCGTACCCACCACTACCCCTTCCGCCTCGTGCCGCCCGGCACCCTGCGCGAGTACCTGGGCGAGGTGTGCGCGCAGGAGAAGATCCCGGTCGAGGACGGCGTCCTCCCGCTCGTCGTGCGGGCCGGCGGCGGTTCCGTGCGTGACTCGATGTCCGTCATGGACCAGCTGCTCGCCGGCGCCGGGGCGGACGGTGTGACATACGCCATGGCGACCTCCCTGCTCGGCTACACCGACGGCTCCCTGCTCGACTCCGTGGTCGAGGCCTTCGCCACCGGCGACGGCGCCGCCGCTTTCGAGGTCGTGGACCGGGTCATCGAGGGGGGCAACGATCCCCGCCGTTTCGTCGCCGACCTGCTTGAACGCCTGCGCGACCTGGTGATCCTGGCCGCCGTCCCGGACGCCGCCGAGAAGGGGCTCATCGACGCCCCCGCCGACGTCATCGAGCGGATGCAGGCCCAGGCCGGCACCTTCGGCCCCGCCGAGCTGAGCCGCGCCGCCGACCTCGTCAACGAAGGCCTCACCGAGATGCGGGGCGCCCATTCCCCCCGCCTCCAGCTCGAACTGATCTGCGCCCGCGTCCTCCTCCCCGCCGCCTACGGCGACGAGCGTTCCCTCATGGCCCGCCTCGACCGCGTCGAGCGCGGCGTCTCCTTCTCCACGGGAGCGGGCGCGCCCGCCATGGGGTACGTCCCCGGCCCCGAGGCCCATACGGCAGCCGCCCCGGCGCCCGCACCCGGCGCGCCCGCATCCGTCCCGCCCGCGCCTGTCCCGCCCGGGAGCGGTCCCGCCGCGGCCCGAGCCGCGGTGCGCGCCGCAGGCGGCGGACCCGGGGTTGCCGGTGGCGGACCTGCGGTTCCCGGGGGTGGACCTGAGGTTCCGGGTGGTTCGGGCGCGGCTGGTAGTGCCCGTACCTCTGATGCGCCCGGTGGCGTCAGTGCCTCCGGTACCCCTGGCACCTCCGGTTCGTCCGGCCCCTCCGGTACCGGTTGCACCTCCGGTACCTCCGGCCTCTCCAGTACGCCTGGGGCCTCCAGTCCCTCCAGCGCGCCCGGCGCGCAGAACCCCATGGCCCCCGCCGCCAACGCCCCCTCGACCCCCGCGTCCGCGCCCGCCCCCGCCGATGCCCACAAGCCCACCCCCGGCGCATGGCCCACCCCGGCCGCCGCCGGCGGTGGTGGACGCCGGCCCGGTGGCTGGCCCACCGCTGCCCCCGCGGGCGGCGCACACCCCCCGGCCGCGACGCCGGACGCACCCGCACCGGGACCCGCACTTACGCCAACGCCCGCACCCCCCGCGCCCCCGCCCGCCCAAGGACCCGCCCCCGCCCCCGCCCAACCCCGGACCGGCGGCCTCGACCCCCGCACCCTGTGGCCGGACATCCTGGACGCCGTCAAGAACCGCCGCCGGTTCACCTGGATCCTGCTCAGCCAGAACGCCCAGGTGACCGGCTTCGACGGCACCACGCTCCAGCTCGGCTTCGTCAACGCGGGCGCGCGGGACAACTTCCTCAGCAGCGGCAGCGAGGAGGTACTGCGGCAGGCGCTGGGCGAGCAGTTCAACGTCCAGTGGAAGATCGAGGCAATCGTCGACCCGTCCGGCGGCACGGGCACCCCGGCACCGTCCGGCCCCTCGGGCGGATACGGCGGCGGCACCGGCAGCCAGGGCGGCAGCTACGGCGGCGGCGCCGGTGGTTACGGCGGTGGCGGTACGCCCGGCCCCCGCCCGGCGCCCCAGCAGGGTTCGGCACCGGGCATGTCGGCGTCGCCGGCCGCACAGTCCGCGGCGACACGGGCCGCCACCGCCACCGCCCCGGCGCCCGTGCCCCAGCCCTCGACCCCCGAGCCGTCCCCGATCTCACCCGAGGACGACATCCCGGAGGACGACGACCCCGACCTCGACGAGTCGGCCCTCTCCGGGACGGAGCTGCTGGTGCGCGAGCTGGGTGCCACCGTCGTGGAGGAGTTCTCGAACGACTGACCCCTCGCCCCGGGCAGCAGGACTGCCATCGGAGAATTCCGTCGGGGCGCGCCCCGCCCAGCCGGTTCGGAGAAACCTCCAACCCCGTCACCCCCACCCCCTAGGCAGCCCGCACAAAGGAAACGGCCCCCTCCCGTTAGACATCTCAGGGGGCTAAGAAGTCAAGCTGCCTCCTCGGTGGTCGGCTTGTGGGCGAGGAAGCTGGCGATCTTCCACTTCAGCTCCTCGTCGGGCTCCTGCACCAGCTGAGCGTCGATGGTGAACCCGGCCTGGTTCAGCAATCGCGCGAGCTGGCCGGTGGGCAGGCGATAGGACTCGAAGGACACGGGGTGGCCGCCGTAGGCCTGTGTGGGGCGGCGATGCTCACCCGAACCCACGTGGCCGACGAGGAGAAGATGTCCACCCGGCGCCAGGGTGCGGTGGAACTCGGCGAACACGACTGGCAGCAACTCGGGAGGCGTGTGGTGGGTGGAGTAGAACGCCAAGATCCCACCGAGCGCGTCGTCTGCGAACGCCAGGGCAGTGATGGAGCCCACCGAGAACGGCAGGTCTGGATAGGCGGTTCGCGCGAGTTCGATCATCTTCGGGGACACGTCGATACCGATTGGCGATACCCCGAGGCCCGCCAGGTGCGCCGTCACTTTGCCCGGACCGCAGCCCAGGTCTGCGACCGGTCCTTGGTCAGATGCCTGTACGAGTTCAGCGAACGCGGTCAGCATCGAGCGTGACAAGGGGTCCAGCTCGGATGGTGGCTTGACGAGGGCGGCGTAGGCGTCAGCAACGGTGTCGTATGACTCCCGGACAGCGGCAAGGTAGGAAGGCTCATCGGTCATGCGGCGAATCTAGGGAAGCGCACTGACATGCCCGTGCCAGCTTCCGGATCACGCGGCTGCTTGCAGGAGCGGTGCGAAAGCGCGCTGTTCGTCGAAGTGCTGCCGGGTCTGGAGGCAGTGGTGGAGCTGGCCGAGGAAGCGGTTGAGCAGGTGGCGCTGGGCGGCGTTGTGCCAGTCTCCGTTCTCGCGTCGGCGGCGGTAGTGGGCGTTCGCACCGGGTGAGGCCTGGAGGGCTGAGAAGGCCCAGAGGAAGCCGGCGTGCATGAGCCGGTTGTTCTTGACGAAGCGGCGGCCGACGAAGCGTTTCTTACCGGAGGCGCGGGTGATCGGGGCTGAGCCGGCGTAGGACTTCAGGGCTCGGGCGTCAGCGAAGCGGGTGCGGTCGTCGCCGATCTCGGCAAGGACGCGGGCACCGAGCAGGGGGCCGAGGCCGGGAAAGCTGAGCAGGATCTCGCTGTCTGCGTGCTGGTGAAAGGCGGCTTCGGCGGCTTCAGCGAGGTCATCGGCGGCTTGGCAGGCTGCGTCCAGCTGCTTGAGGAGGGCCAGGAGCTGTTGGCCGAAGGCGGCCTCGACAGCGGGGAGCTGGCGAGCGTATTCGGCCCGGAAGATCCCGCGCAGGCGTTCTGCCTCGGCATCGAAGCTTCGGGTGCGGCCGCTGCGTTTGAGCGCGGCCCGGAGCTGAGCGAGGGTGAGCTTCGCGGCTTTGGCCAGGGTCGGGGCCATGGTGAGGATGACGCGGGCGTCTGCCCTGGTCAGGCCGCCTTCCTTGCCCTGGAAGGCCAGGAGGGCGGCGGGGTAGTACTCGCGCAGCAGCGATCGGATCTGGTTGGCGACCTGCTGCCGCGTCCAGACGGCGTCCTGCTGGGCTCGGGCCAGCACGGTGATGGCCTGGGCGAGTTCGGAGTCGGCGGGCAGTGGGCGGTGGGCGTGCATGTCGGTGCGCAGGATGTTCGCCAGGACCAGGGCGTCGCCGGGGTCGGACTTTTTGCGGCTGACGCCGTGCCGGTCGCGGTAGCGGGCCGCGGCGAGAGGGTTGATCGCGAAGACCTTGCGGCTGCCGGTGCGCAGGGCGGTCACGAGCAGGCCGCGGCTGGTCTCGATCGCCACGGGTGTGGGCGTCTCCGGAGTGTCGCCGTGTTCGGCCAGGAGGTCCAGCAGCTTCTTGTAGCCGGCCGCGTCGTCGCTGATACGGGCCTTGGCGAGCAGGGTGCCGGTGTCGTCGACTAGGGCGACGTCGTGGTGGCGCTCCGCCCAGTCGATACCGCAGAACACGGTCAAGCCATCCTCCCCAGATCCATGCATTTGTGCAGGTCACGAGCACATGTGGGTCACACGGCGCCCTAATCCCAGGACTCACAGGTCCGCCATCTCAGTAGCCGTTCGCGACACCAGCGCGCCCCAGGGGCTCGATCTGTCTGCAGAGCTCGAGGGCTCGCGGATGGAACAAGAGGTCGACCCTGGGACGGGCTCGCGCCGTGACGGTCAACGTCCGGCCGATCGCTGCGAGTTTCACGGTGATCACGGAGGTGCCGGGCTGTGCCGCTCTTGACAGAGGCCTCGAAGGGCCTGGAGAAACGGAGGCATCAGCCCGGCACCCGCGTCATCACCGCGAAGCGCGGGTGGCGGCGTGTTCCGTGCCGGTGGCGGAGGCGCCGGGCCCCGCCGCTCTAACGGGAGGCCTCTTGGGCCAGGCTGACCACAGGCGTTGCCCGGCACCCACGTCACCGCCACGGAACCACCGGCGGACAGCGGCGCCAGTCTCAGAGCGGGTCTCCAGGACCGTGAGGGCCGAAGGCGTTCCGCTGCCTGTTGTCGACGGCTCACTCAGCCTCTTGCGAGCACCGGACCAAGCCGCCTACACCCTGGATTAGGCTGACCCCCGTGAAGGTCCTCGTCATCGGCAGCGGTGCCCGCGAACACGCCCTGTGCCGCTCCCTGTCCCTCGACCCCGACGTCACGGCGCTGCACTGCGCCCCCGGCAACGCCGGCATCGCCGAGGTCGCCGAGCTGCACCAGGTCGACGCCCTCGACGGCGCGGCCGTAGCAGGCCTGGCCACCCGGCTGGGTGCCCAGCTGGTGGTCGTGGGCCCGGAGGCCCCGCTCGTCGCCGGGGTCGCCGATGCGGTGCGCGAGGCGGGCATCCCGGTCTTCGGCCCCTCCAAGGAGGCCGCGCAGCTGGAGGGCTCCAAGGCCTTCGCCAAGGACGTCATGGCGGCGGCCGGTGTCCCCACCGCCCGCTCCTACGTCTGCACGAATCCGGACGAGGCCGCCACCGCCCTCGACGCCTTCGGTGCTCCGTACGTCGTCAAGGACGACGGGCTCGCCGCCGGCAAGGGCGTCGTCGTCACCGGCGACATCGAGGCGGCCAAGGAGCACGCGGCGGCCTGCGGGCGCGTCGTGATCGAGGAGTTCCTCGACGGCCCCGAGGTCTCCCTCTTCGCGGTCACCGACGGCGAGACCGTCGTCCCGCTCCAGCCCGCCCAGGACTTCAAGCGCGCGCTGGACGGCGACGAGGGCCCGAACACCGGCGGCATGGGCGCGTACTCGCCGCTGCCGTGGGCCGACCCGAAGCTGGTCGACGAGGTCATGCAGACGGTGCTGCAGCCCACGGTGGACGAGATGCGCCGCCGCGGCACCCCGTTCTCCGGGCTGCTCTACGCCGGCCTCGCGATCACCTCGCGCGGTGTGCGCGTCATCGAGTTCAACGCCCGCTTCGGCGACCCCGAGACCCAGGTGGTCCTGGCCCGTCTGAAGACGCCGCTCGCCGGTCTCCTGATGGCCGCCGCGACCGGCAACCTCGCCGACCTCGAGCCGCTGCGCTGGAGCGAGGACGCCGCCGTCACCGTGGTCGTCGCCTCGCACAACTACCCCGGCACCCCGCGCACCGGCGACCCGATCACCGGCCTGGACGAGGTGGCCGCCCAGGACGCCCCGCACGCGTACGTGCTGCACGCCGGTACCCGGCAGGACGGCGACGCCGTCGTCAGCGCCGGTGGCCGCGTGCTGTCCGTCACCGCGACCGGCAAGGACCTCACCGAGGCCCGTGAGCGCGCGTACCGGGCGGTGGGCCGCATCCGGCTGGACGGCTCCCAGCACCGTACGGACATCGCGGCGAAGGCGGCGGCAGCCGCGGGCGCCACAGGAACCGCGGGCGCCTGAGTACCTGAGCGCCTCCCCGGCCCGGCCCGCTGCTCCGGCCGGAAACCGACGAACCCCGCAGGCCCCGGACCCCCTCTCAGGATCCGGGGCCTGATCCTTGCTGACCGTCATCCACCTTTCCCCAAAGCCATTCCATCGAGTGACCGATGCCCCATCCGGCTGACGAGGGCCGGGGCCCCAACTAGGGTGCGGCGCAAGCTTTCCGGCACATGGCCCACCGGCATTGCGATGTCAGTGGTGGGTGCCACAGTGGGGGAGTGACCACCACGAGAACGGCACCGAGCAGGAGAGCACCAAGGGCATCAGGGAGGGGTTGAGATCCGGCGTGACCGGTATGGGTGTGGAGGTGGGCGCGCAGGCCGCGCGCTCCCGGGCGATCGCCGTGCTGCGCATGCGCAGCAGGGCACTGGCTGTCGCCCTGCTGCCCGCGGCTGCCGCCGTGATCCTGCTCGTCGGAGGTTCGACCGGGCATCTCACGGGCGCCGGCTGGGACGCCGCCCGCTGGACCGTGACCCCGGTCGCGGTCCTGGTCCTGCTCGCCGCGGCCGGTATCGCCCTGGTCGTCGCCCGTTCCCGCCCGGCCATGAGCCCGACGGTCCCGATCGCCGAGGAGTCGGCGCCCGATCTGTACCGGATGGTGCGTGACCTCGCCGCCCGTCTCGACGTCCCCGCGCCGTCCGCGATAGCGCTCACCCCGGACTGCGACAGCTGGCTCGAGGACCGCACCCACCCGGCCCACGGTCCGCCCACCCCCACCCCCGCACGCGCCGCAGTACCGGGCCCGTCCCCCGACGCGCACGACAGAACCGGCGCGCACGACAGACCCGGCACGCGGGCCGGGACCGACGCCCACGGCAGGGCCGACGCCCATGCCGGGCCCGACGGCCACCCCGGTCACACCCCGGCCGGTCACGACGACCGCGAGCACAGCGACCACCACGGCCACCACGGCCACCACGGTCACGCCGACCACGACGGCACGAGCCCCGGCATCGGCGCCCACCGCCGCACCAGCACCGCGCCCGTCCTGGTCATCGGCTCCCCGTTCCTGTGGTGGATGCGGGTCGGCGAGCTGCGCGCGGTCCTCGCCCCGGTCGTCGCCGGTACGGGACCGTCGGCGCACCCCGACATAGCGGCCGCCCGGCGTTTCGTCAGAGGCCTGGACGCCGCGGTCGCCGTGACCTCGGCACCCGGCCGCGGCCCGGTGACCCGCTCGGTGCTGGCCGGTGTCGGCTGGGTGGCCCGCCTGCTGTTGCGCAGTTGCCGCGTGCACGCCGCCGAGATGGAGCGCGGGGTCGCCGCGGCGGCGGCCGAGCGTGCACAGGCTGTGGATTACGGGCTGCGGATCGTCGCGCAGGAACAGGTGGGCCTGGCCTACGCCGGCTGGGACCGCCTGCTGACCCGGGTCGCGCTGCCCGCCTGGCGGATGGGCCGCTGGCCCTCACGGCTGGACGCGGGCGTCGTCGCGGCCCTCACCGAGCTGTCCCGGCGCGATCGCCTGGCCGAGGGCTTCGCCTCCCGGCTCGGCGAGCGCCCCGCCTGCGACCTGCTGGAGGAGCCCGGCCTGATCGACGAGGCGACCTCTCTCCTCGCCGCCCGCCTCTTCCACGGGGGTCCCGCCGAGCGCGGCCCGGACTGGGCCCCGGTGGACTGGGAGGCGTATCCGGAGGAGGTCGTGGACCGCAAGTGGCGCACCGACGCCGCCCGCCTGCACCGCGCCCTCGACGCCCTGGGCGTCCGCCGCGGCGATGACGCGCGCACACCGGGCACGGACGGCCCGACCCTGTCCCGTGTCCTCGACCACCTGACGGACCCGACAGGGCCACCGGAGTCCGACGAGCGCGAGCCCCACGATCCCTCGGCGCCCGCGAACCCCTCCGCACACCTCGACCACCCCCAGGGAGACGACGAGGACGACGAAGACCTCTCCGGGACCACCCCGCGCAGCGCCGCCCTCGCCGCCTGTCTCAGCGCCGAGGTCGCCCGCGAGGAGGCCGCCGCCGCCCGGACCGCCCCACCAACCGGCGCGCCCCCGGCCGGCCAGACAGGTCCGGACACCGCGCTCTGGGACGACCAGGCACTCCCGCTGTTCCCCCTCCAGCCGCCCCGCACCGGCCGCGAACTGCTGGCGGACCACATCACGGCGATGGTGTGCTGCGCCGCGATGGACACCGCCGGTGCGACCCCGGGCCTGGACTGGCTCGACGGCCCCTCGCTCCTGGTCAACGGCGAACGCGCCACCGACCTGGGCCCCCGCGTCCTCAGTCTCGTCGAGCAGGGCGACCCGACGCCCCTGCGCGCCTGGCTGACGGACCTCGGCATCCGCCCGGAGAAGCCGGTACGGCTCGTGTGACCAGGTGCCCAGACGCCACCGGCACCCCTCTCCGCACCACCCGCACCCTGCTTTCCCCTCCCGCCCGGACCCTCCGATTCCACTTTCGGTCAATCCGCAACGAGTAGTGACAGCGTCCGTGCGTAATGTGATGTGCTGGGACCGATCGCGCGCAAGGCAATCGCCGGCAACGTAACGCCGTGACACCAGGGCATGACACAAGGCGACGCACTGGCCGCGACACTGGCCGCACCGCGCGACAACCGGGGCGACCACCACGACAAGCGCGACCGCGGGGGACGAGGGAGGGGAAGGCCATGGGGTCGGACCAGATCCGCCGCTGGGAGTCGGGAGCACGGGCGCACGCCGTGACGGATCCCTTCGGGCAGGGCCCCGTCCCCTGGCTGCGCGGCGCCGAGACGTACTTCGGCGAAAGCGGCCAGGTGGTCCCCTGGTACGTGGAGCCGGAAGTGGAGCCGGACCCGTCGGCACCCACCGGCCGGACACGGACCACCCGGGGCGGCACCGCGAGCGTCCCGTCCCCGCGGCCCGTCGGCGGCCCGCGCTCGGCGGACGACGTACGCCGCCAGATCAAGGGCTTCACGGCGACCGGCGCGGTGGCGCCCGGCGAGGCGATCGACTTCCACGTCACGGTCGACCCGCCCCAGGAATTCGGCGTCGACGTCTACCGCATCGGCCACTACGGCGGCGACGGCGCCGCGAAGATCACCACGAGCCCCCGCCTGTCCGGCATCGTGCAGCCCGAACCGCTCACCGCCGACCGCACGGTCTCCTGCCACCACTGGTGGCTGTCCTGGCGGCTGCAGGTCCCGTCGTACTGGAACCCCGGCGCGTACGTCGCCGTGCTCACCACCGTCGGCGGCTACCGCTCCCACGTGCCGTTCACCGTCCGCGACGACCGCCCGGCGGACCTGCTGCTGATCCTCCCGGACATCACCTGGCAGGCGTACAACCTCTACCCGGAGGACGGCCGCACCGGCGCCAGCCTCTACCACGCCTGGGACGACGAGGGCCGACTGCTCGGCGAGGCCGACGCGGCGACGACGGTCTCCTTCGACCGCCCGTACGCGGGCTGGGGCCTGCCGCTGCACGTCGGCCACTCCTACGACGTGATCCGCTGGGCCGAGCGCTACGGCTACGACCTCGCCTACGCCGACGCCCGTGACCTGCACGCCGGCCACGTCGATCCCACCCGGTACCGCGGCCTGATCTTCCCCGGCCACGACGAGTACTGGTCGGTCCCGATGCGCGCCGCCGCGGAACGCGCCCGCGACCACGGCACGTCCCTGGTCTTCCTCTCCGCCAACACCATGCACTGGCAGGTGGAGCTGAGCCCATCGCCGTCCGGCGTCCCGGACCGCCTGCTGACCTGCCGCAAGCGCAAGGGCCCCGGCAAGCCGGTGCTGTGGCGGGAGATCGACCGCCCCGAGCAGCAACTGATCGGCATCCAGTACGCGGGCAGCGTCCCCGAGCCCCACCCGCTGATCGTCCGCAACGACGGCCACTGGCTGTGGGAGGCGACCGGCGCCCGCGACGGCGACGAGATCGAGGGCCTGGTCGCCGGTGAGGCCGACCGCTACTTCCCGCGCACGCCGCTGCCCGCGTACGAGGAGCGGACCCTGCTCGCGCACTCCCCGTACACCGACGCGGACGGCGCCCCCCGGCACCAGGAGACGTCCATCTACCGGGCCCCGTCGGGCGCGTGGGTCTTCGCGTCCGGCACCTTCGCCTGGTCCCCGGCCCTGGACCGCCCCGGCCACGTCGACCCGCGCGTCCAGCGCGCGACGGCCAACCTGCTGGACCGCATCTGCAAGAGAGACTGACCACGCGCCCCGGGGACCGGCCTCCCGGAGGGCCCGAGCCCTCTCCACGTCACCGATGGCGCCCCTGGCGACGCCCCCCACTTCGCCATACGGAAGAATCGGGGAGAGTCGTACAGAACCACGGGGAGGAACCGTGTCCGGATTCGCCGAAAAGCCCGAACCGAGTCAGGTTCCGGGGCTGGTACACCTGCACACCGGCAAGGTGCGCGACCTGTACCAGAACGAGGCGGGCGACCTCGTGATGGTCGCGAGCGACCGCATCTCCGCCTACGACTGGGTGCTGCCCACCGAGATCCCCGACAAGGGACGGGTCCTCACCCAGCTCTCCCTGTGGTGGTTCGACCAGCTCGCGGACCTCGTCCCGAACCACGTCCTGAGCACCGAGCTGCCCGCCGGCGCCCCCGCCGACTGGGCCGGGCGCACCCTCGTCTGCAAGTCGCTGCGGATGCTCCCCGTGGAGTGCGTCGCCCGCGGCTACCTCACCGGCTCGGGCCTCGCCGAGTACCAGGAGTCCCGCACCGTCTGCGGCCTCGCCCTCCCCGAGGGGCTCGTCGACGGTTCGCAGCTGCCCGCCCCGATCTTCACCCCGGCCACCAAGGCCGAGGTCGGCGAGCACGACGAGAACGTCTCCTACGAGGAGGTCGCCCGCCAGGTCGGCGCCGAGACGGCCGCGCAGCTGCGCCAGGCCACTCTCGCCGTCTACTCCCGCGCCCGCGACATCGCCCGCGACCGGGGCATCGTCCTCGCGGACACGAAATTCGAGTTCGGCCTCGAGAACGACTCCCTGGTCCTCGCGGACGAGGTCCTCACCCCGGACTCCTCCCGTTTCTGGCCGGCCGACCAGTGGCAGCCGGGGCGGGCGCAGCCGTCGTACGACAAGCAGTTCGTCCGCGACTGGCTCACCTCCGCCGAGTCCGGCTGGGACCGGGCGGGCGAGCAGCCCCCGCCGCCGCTGCCGCAGCAGGTCGTGGACGCGACCCGGGCCAAGTACGTGGAGGCGTACGAGCGTCTGACGGGCACCGCCTGGAGCTGACCGCTCGACGGAAGACAGGCCCGGCCCCCTCGCGTACGACAAAGGCCCCGGTCGATGACCGGGGCCTTGTGACTGGAGCGGACGACGAGGTTCGAACTCGCGACCTCAACCTTGGCAAGGTTGCGCTCTACCAACTGAGCTACGTCCGCAGTGCGCCGTTGCGCGAGAGCAACTATACCCAACCTCGCTCCCGTGCGAGACGCACCGCCGTATGACGGTTCTCCGCCCCCAGCTTCGACGCCGCAGACGACAGGTAGTTCCGCACGGTCCCCTGCGACAGCGCGGCGCGCTCCGCGATCTCCGCGACGGGCGCCCCGTCCGCGGCCAGCTCCAGCACCTCCGCCTCCCGCGCGGTCAGCGGCGAGTCACCGGCGGCGATCGCGTCGGCCGCCAACTCGGGGTCGACGTACCGGTTTCCGGCATGCACGGTACGGATGATCTCGGCGAGCCGCTGCGCGCTGACCGTCTTCGGGACGAACCCGCGCACACCTGCCGCGAGCGCCCGCTTCAAATGTCCGGGCCGGCCGTGGCTGGTCACGATCAGCACCCGGCAGTCCGGCAGTTCGGCCCGCAGCGATGTGGCGACCTTCACACCGTCCGCGCCGGGCATCTGGAGATCCAGTACGGCGACGTCGGGGTCGTGCGCCCGTGCCATGGCCAGCGCCTCGGGTCCCGTCGCCGCCTCCGCCACCACCATCAGGTCGTCCTCCAGCGACAGCAGGGCCGCGAGCGCGCCCCGGATCAGATGCTCGTCGTCGGCGAGCAACAACCGCACCGGCCGCCCCGACTGCCCCGCTTGCCCCGTCATGACGTGACCTCGCTCACGGGCCGCGGAGAGCCGCCCCGCCCGACCCGCGCGGGCCCGTCTCCCGCATGCTCCCCGTGCACCGCATCAGCCCCGGCGGGCTCAGCCTCCTCGGCAAAACCCCCGGCGTCTCCCGGCACCGGCACCTCCGCCACCAGCCGGAACCTCCCCCGCCCCGTCGGCCCCGCCCGCAGCGTCCCGTCGAACTGGGCGAGCCGCTCCCGCAGCCCATGAAGCCCGGACCCGCCAGACCCACCGGACTCGCCGGCCTGCCCAGGCCCCCCGCCCTCGCCCGCGCCTTTCCTCTCCACCGGCACCCCGTCGTTCTCCACCGACAGCACCACGCGCCCCCCGGTCACCTCCAGCCGCACTTCGCAGTGCCGGGCGTCCCCGTGGCGCAGGACGTTCGTCGCGGCCTCCCTGACGACCCAGCCCAGGGCCGACTGGACGGGGGCGGGGAGTCCGCCGGCCGCTCCAGTGACCGTGCAGTCGATGCCGGCCGCGGTCAACACACCCCGGGCACCGGCGAGTTCGCTGCCGAGGTCGGCGTCGCGGTAGCCGCGGACGACCTCCCGCACCTCCCGCTGCGCCTCCCGCGCCAGGCGCTGCACCTCCACCATCTGCGGCACGGCCTCGGGCCGCCCCCGCTGGGCGAGCTGGACGGCAAGCTCGCTCTTGAGGGCGATCACGGCGAGGTTGCGCCCCATCACGTCGTGCAGGTCCCGCCCGAACCGCAGCCGTTCCTCGGCGACGGCGAGGCGGGCCCGGGTCTCGCGGGCCTCGTCGAGCGCGTAGACGGCGTTGAGGAGCCAGACGGAGAAGACGGAGGTGAAGGCGAAGAACGCGGTGCCCGCGAGGACGCCGAGCCCGGCGGCCAGCGCGCCGGCGACGGACCCGTGCAGCGCGAGGACCACGCCCGCGGCGCCCGCCCCGCACCCGCCCACCAGCGCCAGGACGCGCCGCCGACTGCGTACGCCGAGCGAGATCGCGCCGACGCCGAAGACCAGGACACCGGCGAACGCCGAGGTCAGCGCGGTGTCGGTGGCCCCGTCGCCGGGGACGTGATCGGCGAGGGCGAGGGCACCGACCGCGAGCGCCGTGCCGGCCGCTGCGACCACCCACATCAGCCGCAGGGGCTGCTCGCGGCGGCCCCGGTGCCAGTCGAGCGCCCGCGAGCCGGTCACCGCGCACAGCAGACCGTGCCCGGCGAGCAGCGCCGCGATCCAGGCCGCGTACGGCATCCGCGCGTGCTCGAGGATCGGCGGCCCGAACAGCGTGACCTCGATCAGCGCGAAGAAGTGGAAGGACCACCGCGTGTACGTCTCGACCTTCGCCGGCGTGCTCTTGCCCCGCCACCACGTGCCCGGCCCGCGCATCGTCAGCCCTCCCCGGGCACCTCGTCGTACGTCACCGTCGCGGCTCCCAGCGGAACCACCGCCGTACAGCAAACACCGCCACGACCGTCCAGGCCAGGGCCGTCGCGACGGCACCCAGTGCCTCGTAGGCGGACAGGTCGCCGGTCCAGCCGCCGCGGATCAGGGTGATGACGGGCGTCAGCGGCAGCGCCCCGCAGACGGCGGCCACCCGGTCGGGCAGCATCTCCAGCGGGATGCCCATGCCGGAGCCGAGGATGGACACCAGCATCAGCGGCATCGGCGTGACCTGCGCGCTCTCGCTGGTCCTGGTGAAGCTCGCGGTGAGCGCGGCCAGCGCCGCCGACAGGACGAGGCCCAGCAGCAGCCCGGCGACGGCGAGATGCGGCGCGGGCGGCGCGGGCAGGTCCAGCAGGACCGTGCAGGCGGCCGCCAGCAGCAGGGACTGGACGAGGCCGATGGTGCAGGCGGGCAGTGCGGCCCCGGCGAGGATCTCGGCGTCCCGCACCTCCCCGGTGCGCAGCCGCTTCAGGACGAGTTCCTCGCGCCGGGCGACGAAGATGCCGACGAGCGCCCCGTAGACGGCGAACAGCAGGGAGAAGCCGACCGCGGCGGGCAGCATCACCGTGCCGACGGACAGGCCGATCTCCGCGAGGTCCATCTCCTCGGTCGCCGACCGCAGGCTGAAGGGCAGGACGAAGGGCACGAACAGCGCCGCGAACAGCGTCCCCCGGCTGCGCCCCAGCAACGTCAGCTCGGCCCGCGCCAGCGCCGCCATCCGCCCACCCGCCGTCGTCCCCACCGCGCTCCCCACGCCCCGCACCTCTCGACCGACCACGACCTTGCTCACGCCACACACCCCCGCACGCCCGAGGCGGACGCCACCGCCCGCACCTCTCGACCGACCACGACCCCGCTCACGCCACACACCCCCGCGCCTCGTCGGCGGACGCCGCCCGTGCGATCCCCAGGAACGCCTCCTCCAGCGACGCGGACCGCACGTCCAGCCTGCCCAGTTCGATCCCGGTGCGCTCGGCCCACACCAGCAGCGCGGTGGCCGTGCGCTGGAGTTGCCGGGTGCGCAGCCGTACCAGCCGCCCGTCGGTCTCGTGCCCGCACACGCCGATCTCGCCGAGCGGCGGCAGGTCGCCGAGGAGGTGGCCCTCGGGCAGTTCGAAGGTGATCCGGGACGGCTGCGCGGCCGTCACCTCGGCGGGTGTGCCGGTCACCGCGATGCGCCCCTCGTGCAGGATCGCCAGCCGGTCGGCCAGTTGCTCGGCCTCCTCCAGGTAGTGCGTGGTCAGCAGCACCGTCGTACCGCCGTCGCGCAGCGCGCCCACCAGCTCCCAGGTGTCGCGGCGCCCTTCGACGTCGAGGCCGGTCGTCGGCTCGTCCAGGAACAGCACCTCGGGCCTGCCGAGCAGGGCGAGCGCCAGGTCGAGGCGCCGCCGCTCACCGCCGGACAGCTGCTTCACGCGGACGCCGGACTTGTTCTCGAGCCCGACCAGCGCCAGCGCCTCCGGCACGGGCCGCGCCCCGCTCACGCACCCGGCCCACATCCGCGCGGTCTCGGCGACGGTCAGCTCGGACGGGAAGCCGCCTTCCTGGAGCATCACGCCGGTCCGGGGCCGGACGGCGGCCCGGTCGGTGTACGGGTCGTGGCCGAGGACGCGCACCCGTCCGCCGGCCGGGACGGCGAGCCCTTCGAGCAGTTCGACGGTCGACGTCTTGCCCGCGCCGTTGGTGCCGAGCAGCGCGAAGACCTCCCCGCGGCGCACGGAGAAGGTGATGCCACGCACCGCCTCGAACCCGCCCCCGTACACACGCCGCAGGTCTGTGACCTCAATCACGTGTTCGTGTCCGTTCGCTTCCATGCCTCCAGCGTTCCGGCACCGGAGGCCGGGCAGCAGTGCGCGCTGTCATCACTCGGCATGACAAATGTCAGACACCACCGGGGCCGGTCGGCGGAACGGCGAACGGCGGAACAAAGAAGTGCGGGCGCACGAAAAGACCCCGGTCCCTCAGGACCGGGGTCTCATTGCCGAGCGGACGACGAGGTTCGAACTCGCGACCTCAACCTTGGCAAGGTTGCGCTCTACCAACTGAGCTACGTCCGCATTGCCTCCGACCGGCTCTCACCGATCGGCGCGAGCACCAGCCTACCTGATCCACAACAGTGGTGGTGGCGGTGCAGAGCGGGTGACAGGAATTGCACACTGCGCCTTCCCCCTGGAAGGGGGATGTTCTACTACTGAACTACACCCGCGCGCCCTGAGTGAGCTGGGCCTTTCGGCCTTGCCCCTCGGCGTGCTCCAGACTCTAGCTGATCAGCGGGGGTGCTGCGCAAGTCGGTTGCCGCCGGGGGCGTGTGACCGGCCGTCGGCCCGGGGTTCACTGCGCGGCGGCGAAGGCCTCGTACACCTTCTTCGGGATCCGGCCGCGTGCCGGCACGTCCATCTTGTTGGCCTGGGCCCAGGCCCGTACGGCCGCCGGGTCCGGCGCGACCTCCGTCTGCCGGTAGGCCCTGCCCGACCTGGACCGCTTGCGGCCGGCCGCCACGTAGGGCTCGAGGGCCCGACGCAGTTTCTCGGCGTTGGCTTCATTCAGGTCGATCTCGTACGACTTGCCGTCGAGTCCGAAGGCGATCGTCTCCGCCGCTTCCGAGCCGTCGATGTCGTCAAAGAGAGTGACCACGACCTTTTGCGCCACGAATATCGGTCCCTTCGTGCGACACCTCATCCGTTGTGACGTGCCGAGACGTCACGGAGATGTCGGCTGTTCGCCTGTTAATGGGCAAAGTATCGGCCAATGGCATTTCATTTGTACAGTGCCCGGCATTGCATTGTGAAGCCCGACTAAATCTCCCCGCGTGTCCGTTGCGCAATAGGGAACACGCTCCGATCGCGGATCTTTCCCGTAACTTTTCGTGAAGGCCCCTGGTCGAGACCTGATCGTGACGGCGGTCACGTAGATTCCTACAACTCTACCCGCGTAGAAATTTTGTGCGGGTAGTCTGAAGGAACCTGCTCAGCACCACACACCGGGAGTGCCAGTGGCACGCGTCGTAGTCGACGTCATGCTCAAGCCCGAGATCCTCGACCCCCAGGGCCAGGCGGTGCAGCGCGCACTGCCGCGTCTGGGTTTCGAAGGGATCTCGGACGTACGTCAGGGAAAGCGATTCGAACTGGAAGTTGACGGGCCGGTCGACGAGGCCGCGCTCGCCCGCATCCACGATCTTGCGGAATCCTTCCTCGCCAACACCGTGATCGAGGACTTCACCGTCAAGGTGGAGGAAGTCGCGGAGGCCGCGAAGTGACCGCTCGTATTGGCGTCGTCACTTTCCCGGGCAGCCTGGACGACCGCGACACGCAGCGCGCGATCCGTCTCGCCGGCGCCGAACCGGTCGCTCTCTGGCACAAGGACAAGGACCTCAAGCAGGTCGACGCCGTGGTGCTGTGCGGCGGTTTCTCGTACGGCGACTATCTGCGCGCCGGGGCCATCGCCCGTTTCTCCCCGGTGATGGAGCCGCTCACCGAGCAGGCGAGGGCAGGACTGCCGGTCCTCGGCATCTGCAACGGCTTCCAGATCCTCACCGAGGCGCACCTGCTGCCCGGCGCGATGCTCGGCAACGACCACCTGCACTTCATCTGCCGCGACCAGAAGCTGCGGGTGGAGAACGCGGACACCGCCTGGACGACCGACTACTCCGCCGGCCAGGAGATCAGCATCCCGCTGAAGAACATGGACGGCCGCTACGTCGCCGACGAGTACACCCTGGACAAGCTGGAGGCCGAGGGCCGGGTCGCGTTCCGGTACCTCGGCTTCAACCCCAACGGCTCCCTGCGGGACATCGCCGGCATCAGCAACGAGGCGGGCAACGTCGTCGGCCTGATGCCGCACCCCGAGCACGCCGTGGAGCCGCTGATCGGTACCGGCCGTACCGACGGCCTCCCGTTCTTCACCTCGATCCTCAAGAAGCTGGTCAACGCATGAGCCGGACGCCCTCCCGCCTCCCACCGCCGCCCGACAACGGGGCCCTTCGGGCCGCCCCTTCCCGTCTGGACACGGTCGAGCACGCGGCCGCGACCCCCGACGTCGAGCTGCCCTGGGCCGAACTGGGCCTGAAGAAGGACGAGTACGAGCGGGTGGTCGAGATCCTCGGCCGCCGCCCGACCGGCGCCGAGCTGGCCATGTACTCGGTCATGTGGTCCGAGCACTGCTCGTACAAGTCCTCCAAGGTCCACCTCCGCCAGTTCGGCGAGAAGGCCCCCGAGACCGACGCCCTGCTCGTCGGCATCGGCGAGAACGCCGGCGTGGTCGACGTCGGCCAGGGCTACGCCGTCACCTTCAAGGTCGAGTCGCACAACCACCCGTCGTACGTCGAGCCCTACCAGGGCGCCGCGACCGGCGTCGGCGGCATCGTCCGCGACATCATCGCGATGGGCGCCCGCCCGGTCGCGGTGGTCGACCCGCTGCGGTTCGGCGCGGCCGACCACCCCGACACCAGGCGCGTGCTGCCCGGCGTCGTCGCCGGCATCGGCGGCTACGGCAACTGCCTGGGCCTGCCGAACATCGGCGGCGAGGTCGTCTTCGACGCCTGCTACCAGGGCAACCCGCTGGTCAACGCCGGATGCATCGGTGTGATGCGGCACGAGGACATCCACCTCGCCAAGGCGTCCGGCGCGGGCAACAAGGTCATCCTCTACGGGGCCCGCACGGGCGGTGACGGCATCGGCGGCGCGTCGATCCTCGCCTCCGAGACCTTCGACGACGCCAAGCCCTCCAAGCGCCCCGCGGTGCAGGTCGGCGACCCCTTCCAGGAGAAGCTCCTCATCGAGTGCACCCTGGAGGCCTTCAAGGAGAAGCTGGTCGTCGGCATCCAGGACCTCGGCGCGGCCGGCCTGTCCTGCGCCACCAGCGAGCTGGCCTCGAACGGCTCCGGCGGCATGCGCGTCACCCTGGACGACGTACCGCTGCGCGACTCCACGCTCTCTCCCGAGGAAATCCTCATGAGCGAGTCGCAGGAGCGCATGTGCGCGGTGGTCGAGCCCGACAAGGTCGACCGCTTCCTGGAGATCTGCGACAAGTGGGACGTCATCGCCACGGTCATCGGTGAGGTCACCGACGGCGACCGGCTGGAGATCTTCTGGCACGGCGAGAAGATCGTGGACGTCGACCCGCGCACGGTCGCCCACGAGGGCCCGACCTACGAGCGCCCGTACGCCCGTCCGGACTGGCAGGACGCCCTCCAGGCCGACGACGCGAACAAGCTGCCGCGTCCGGGGACGTCCGAGGAGCTGCGCGAGCAGGTCCTGAAGCTGGTCGCCTCCCCGAACCAGGCGTCCAAGAAGTGGATCACCTCGCAGTACGACCACTTCGTGCAGGGCAACACCGTCCTCGCGCAGCCCGAGGACTCCGGCATGATCCGCATCGACGAGGAGACCGGCCTCGGTGTCGCCCTCGCCACGGACGGCAACGGCCGGTACGCCAAGCTGGACCCGTACACGGGCGCGCAGCTCGCGCTGGCGGAGGCGTACCGCAACGTCGCCACCACGGGCGCCAAGCCGCTCGCCGTCTCCGACTGCCTGAACTTCGGCTCGCCCGAGGACCCGGCCGTGATGTGGCAGTTCGCGGAGGCCGTGCGGGGTCTCGCGGACGCCTGTCAGCAGCTGGGCACCCCGGTGACCGGCGGCAACGTCTCGCTCTACAACCAGACGGGCGAGGCGGCCATCCACCCCACGCCGGTCGTCGCGGTCCTGGGCGTCATCGACGATGTCGCGCGCCGCACGCCGGTCGCCTTCCGGGAGGAGGGCCAGCTGATCTACCTCCTCGGCGACACGAGTGAGGAGTTCGGCGGCTCGGCCTGGTCGCAGGTCGTCCACGACCACCTCGGCGGCCTGCCGCCCAAGGTCGACCTGGAGCGCGAGCGCCTGCTGGCCGAGATCCTGATCGCCGCCTCCCGCGACGGCATGATCGACTCCGCGCACGACCTGTCCGACGGCGGTCTCATCCAGGCCGTGGTCGAGTCGGCGCTGCTCGGCGGCAAGGGCGCCCGCCTGATCGTCCCCGACGGTCTGGACGCGTTCACGTTCCTGTTCTCGGAGTCGGCCGGCCGCGCGATCGTCGCGGTGCCGCGCTCGGAGGAGGTCCGCTTCAACGACATGTGCGGTGCCCGGGGCCTGCCCGCCACCCGCATCGGTGTCGTGGACGGCGACACGGTCGAGGTCCAGGGCGAGTTCACGCTGTCCCTGGCCGAGCTGCGCACGGCCCACGAGGAGACGATCCCGGCCCTGCTGGCCTGACCCCCGGCCCCGAAGCCCCCGCCCGGTCCGCCGGACGGGGGCTTCGCCCTCGCGCCACCCCGCTGCCCGGCCCCGGCATAAGCTGCCCCTCATGCCGCCGAGGAAGCGCACCCGCAGCTACGACCCCGCCAGGATCCGGGCCGCCGTCCTGGCCCAGTTCGGGAACGTGCGGTCCGCCGTACACGGCCTCACGGCCGAGCAGCTCGCGCTCCCCACCCGGCTCGGGGAGTGGACCGTACGGGAGCTGGCGGCGCACGTGACCCTGGCGCTGGAGGCCGTCAGCCGGACCATCGACGGCGACGAGCCCGCCCGGGCGGAGCTGGCCCTGGCCGACTGGCCCTTGGCCACCGCCGCCCGTGCCGCCGCCATCGCCGACAACACCCGCGAGCTGGCCGCCGCCACCCCCGACCTCGACGCCCTGTACGCCCGCACCGAGGAACGCCTCACCGAGCGGCTGGCCACCACCCCCGGCACCCGCCTCCTCGCCGCCCGCGCCGGCGCGATGGCCCTGAGCGACTACCTGGTCACCCGTACCGTCGAGCTGGTCGTGCACACCGACGACCTCAACGCCGCCGTGCCCGGCCTCGCCGTCCCGTACGACCGCCAGGCCCTCGCCGCCTGCACCCGGCTGCTGGCCGACGCCCTCGCCGCGAAGGCGCCCGGCGGTTCCACGGAGGTGCGCGTCCCGCCGTACGCCGTGGTGCAGTGCGTCGAAGGGCCCCGGCACACCCGCGGCACCCCGCCGAACGTGGTCGAGACCGACCCGCTGACCTGGATCCGGCTCGCCACCGGACGGCTCACCTGGGCCGACGCCCTCGCCGGGGCCGCCGTCAGCGCCAGCGGCGAACGCGCCGACCTCTCGGGGCTGCTCCCGCTGATGGGCTGACCCCGCCGGCCCGGACGGCACCCCTAAGGCCCCGGCCGGCCGCGAGGGGAACCGCTCACCCCGGACGCCCGTCGAAGCGGCATGGACAGGCACCAGAAGCGCATGACCCTGACGGCAGCCGCCCTGCTCGTCCCGCTCGTCGCGGCCTGCGGCAGCGAGAAGGCGGGCAGCGAGAAGGCGGGCAGCAAAACGGTCGGAGCGGAAAAACCCCTGACCGGCGTGGTGTGGAGCGTCGACAGCGTCACCGTCGACGGCACCACGCACCGCGCCCCGGCCGACGCGCACGTCACCATCGGCGGAGACGGCCGCGCCGAGGGCAGCTACGGCTGCAACACCTTCAGCGCGAAGGCCGCCTTCGCGGGCGACACGGTCCGCCTCAGCGCCGCCACGTCGACCGAGATGGCCTGCGACAAGAAGCCCATGGCCTTCGAACGCGCCCTCGCGGCCACCCTCACCGGCGCCGCTCTCAGGACCGACGTGAACGGCGACCGCCTGACCCTGACCGGCGCCGACGGCGAGAGGGTCCGCCTGAGCCGGTCCGAGGACGCCCCGCTGCACGGCACCAAGTGGACCGTCACCGGTCCCGCCACCGCCGGCGAGGCCCACCTGACCTTCGACACGAAGAAGGGCACCGTCACCGGTCGGCTCGGCTGCAACCGCGTCAACGCCAAGGCCACCGTCCGCGACGGCAGTATCACCGTCGGCACCCCCACCACCACCCGAATGATGTGCGAAGACTCACTCATGGACACCGAACGGGCCCTGCTGCGCGCCCTCAAAGGGCCGCTGACGTACGCGATCGACCACCGCACCCTCACGCTGACCAGCGACAACGGCACCACCGTACGGGCCGTCGCCGACCGGTGATCCACAACTGAGGACGGCTCCCCCATTCGGACCAGCGGCCGACCTCGCCTACACTCGGTGGCGTGCCACGTGGTGACGGACGACTCAACCACGACCTTCTCCCCGGCGAGAAAGGCCCCCAGGACGCTTGCGGCGTCTTCGGTGTCTGGGCTCCGGGCGAAGAGGTCGCCAAGCTCACGTACTTCGGGCTCTACGCCCTCCAGCATCGGGGCCAGGAGTCCGCGGGAATCGCGGTCAGCAACGGCTCCCAGATCCTCGTCTTCAAGGACATGGGCCTGGTCTCCCAGGTCTTCGACGAGACCTCCCTCGGATCGCTCCAGGGACACATCGCGGTCGGACACGCCCGCTACTCGACCACCGGTGCCTCCGTGTGGGAGAACGCCCAGCCGACCTTCCGCGCCACCGCGCACGGCTCGATCGCGCTCGGCCACAACGGCAACCTGGTCAACACGGCGCAGCTCGCCGAAATGGTCGCCGACCTGCCCAAGGACCACTCCGGCCGCTCCACCCGGGTCGCGGCGACCAACGACACCGACCTCGTCACCGCGCTGCTCGCCGGCCAGGTCGACGCCGACGGCAAGCCGCTGACCATCGAGGAGGCGGCCGGCAAGGTGCTGCCCGAGGTGCGCGGCGCCTTCAGCCTCGTCTTCATGGACGAGCACACCCTCTACGCGGCCCGCGACCCGCAGGGCATCCGCCCGCTGGTCCTCGGCCGCCTCGAGCGCGGCTGGGTGGTCGCCTCGGAGTCCGCCGCCCTCGACATCTGCGGCGCGAGCTACGTGCGCGAGATCGAGCCGGGCGAGTTCGTCGCCATCGACGAGAACGGCCTGCGCACCTCCCGATTCGCGGAAGCGAAGCCCAAGGGCTGCGTCTTCGAGTACGTCTACCTGGCCCGCCCGGACACCGACATCGCCGGCCGGAACGTGTATCTGTCCCGCGTCGAGATGGGCCGCCGCCTCGCCAAGGAGGCACCGGTCGAGGCCGATCTGGTCATACCGACCCCGGAGTCCGGCACCCCCGCCGCGATCGGCTACGCGGAGGCCTCCGGCATCCCGTTCGGCGCCGGCCTGGTCAAGAACGCGTACGTGGGCCGGACCTTCATCCAGCCCTCGCAGACCATCCGCCAGCTGGGCATCCGCCTGAAGCTGAACCCGCTCAAGGAAGTCATCAAGGGCAAGCGCCTGGTCGTCGTGGACGACTCCATCGTCCGCGGCAACACCCAGCGGGCCCTGGTCCGCATGCTGCGCGAGGCGGGCGCCGCCGAGGTCCACATCCGGATCTCCTCCCCGCCCGTGAAGTGGCCCTGCTTCTTCGGCATCGACTTCGCCACCCGCGCCGAGCTGATCGCCAACGGCATGACCATCGAGGAGATCGGCACCTCGCTCGGCGCCGACTCCCTGGCGTACATCTCCCTCGACGGCATGATCGAGGCGACCACCATCGCCAAGCCGAACCTCTGCCGTGCCTGCTTCGACGGCGAGTACCCGATGGACCTGCCCGACCCCGAGCTGCTCGGCAAGCAGCTGCTGGAGACGGAGCTGGCCGCCGGCCCGGCCGCCACGGCCGCCGCCGACGCGATCCGCCGCCCGTAACAGCCCGCAATACCTGCTGTACGACACGAAGGTTCTCCTTAGCCATGTCTGAGACAACTGGTGCCAGCTACGCAGCCGCGGGCGTCGACATCGAGGCGGGCGACCGCGCCGTCGAGCTGATGAAGGAGTGGGTGAGGAAGACTCAGCGCCCCGAGGTCCTCGGCGGCCTCGGCGGTTTCGCCGGCCTCTTCGACGCCTCCGCCCTGAAGAAGTACGAGCGCCCGCTGCTCGCCTCCGCCACCGACGGCGTCGGCACCAAGGTGGACGTCGCCCGCCGGATGGGCGTCTACGACACCATCGGCCACGACCTGGTCGCCATGGTCATGGACGACATCGTGGTGTGCGGCGCCGAGCCGCTGTTCATGACCGACTACATCTGCGTCGGCAAGGTGCACCCCGAGCGTGTCGCCGCCGTCGTCAAGGGCATCGCCGAGGGCTGCGTGCTCGCCGGCTGCGCCCTGGTGGGCGGTGAGACGGCCGAGCACCCCGGCCTGCTGGGCCCGGACGACTTCGACGTCGCCGGCGCCGGTACGGGCGTCGTGGAGGCCGACCGGCTGCTCGGCGCGGATCGTATCCGTACGGGTGACGCGGTGATCGCCATGGCGTCCTCCGGCCTTCACTCGAACGGGTACTCGCTCGTCCGGCACGTCCTGCTGAACCAGGGCGGCATGGCCCTCGACACCCACGTGGCCGAACTCGGTCGCACCCTGGGCGAGGAACTGCTGGAGCCGACGAAGATCTACTCGCTGGACTGCCTGGCCCTGACGCGCACCACCGAGGTGCACGCTTTCAGCCACGTCACCGGCGGCGGCCTCGCGGCCAACCTGGCCCGGGTGATCCCGGACGGCCTGCACGCCGTCGTGGACCGCTCCACCTGGACCCCGGCGCCCGTCTTCGACCTCGTCGGCCGCACCGGCTCGGTCGAGCGCCTGGAGCTGGAGAAGACGCTGAACATGGGCGTCGGCATGATCGCGATCGTGCCCGAGGAGTCCACGGACGTGGCCCTGGCGACGCTGGCCGACCGCGGCGTGGACGCCTGGGTGGCCGGCGAGATCACCGACCGCGGCGAGCACGCCACGGGCGCGGCGCTGATCGGCGACTACGCGAGCTGAGCGGGCGGTGCGGTCACCCTGCGGTCACCCGACGCGGACCGGCGTGGAGAACATTTGGGCAGCACAGAACCCGGTCGGTGACCGAAGTCACCGACCGGGTCCATGCTCAGTGCACGGTCAAGCGCCGCGACGCTGCTGCGGGGACTGGCCGTCCTCGTCCTCGTCGTCGTCCTCGTAGAGGTCGGCGTACTTTGCGTACAGGTCGTCGTCTTGCTCATCGTCCTCGAACCGTTCGCCGCCGTTCGGCGACGCGTTCGCAGTCGATGCGCCCAGCTCCTCGGCCAGGCGTGCGAGATCAGTCCCACCGCTGTTGTACTTCAGCTGGCGGGCGACCTTCGTCTGCTTGGCCTTGGCCCGGCCGCGCCCCATGGCTCGACCCCCTCAACGACGGGGCGCGACGGCCCCAGAGTCTTGACACGCGTTCATGATCCGGAACGGACTCTCCGTGGAGAGGCCGGTCCGTAGGGCTTCCACGGTACCTGAGCCCGCGCCCATACGGTACGTCGCCCGCAGGACGTGGCCCCGCCCAGGACCTTCGAGGTGCCCTGTCCTCGCTGGTCAACGGCGATTTTAACCACTTATCGCCGGTCGACCCGCCGGGAGAAGTGAGAGTTCTCTCCAACTGTCCTCCGGCGGGTACCGGTCAAACCCCTGGCGGCCCGGGTGCGGGGCGCCCGGTCAGCGTGCCGCGCGGGCCTCCGCCATGCGCTGCTCGGCGAGCCGGTCGGCCGCCGCGGCCGGCGGAATACCGTCCGTCTTCGCACGTGCGAATATGGCCAGCGTGGTGTCGTAGATCTTGGCCGCCTTGGCCTTGCACCGCTCGAAGTCGAAGCCGTGCAGTTCGTCGGCGACCTGGATGACACCGCCGGCGTTCACCACGTAGTCCGGCGCGTAGAGGATCCCGCGGTCGGCGAGATCCTTCTCGACGCCCGGGTGGGCGAGCTGGTTGTTGGCGGCGCCGCACACCACCTTGGCGGTCAGCACCGGCACGGTGTCGTCGTTCAGCGCGCCGCCCAGCGCGCAGGGCGCGTAGATGTCCAGGCCCTCGACGCGGATGAGCGCGTCGGTGTCCGCGACCGCCTCCACGCCCTCGGGGTGCTGGTCGAGGACGCGCCGGACGGCGTCCTCGCGCACGTCCGTGACGACGACCTCGGCGCCCTCCTGCCGCAGGTGCTCCACCAGGTGGTGGCCGACCTTGCCGACGCCCGCGATGCCGACCTTGCGGCCACGCAGGGACGCATCGCCCCACAGGTGCTGGGCGGAGGCCCGCATGCCCTGGTAGACGCCGAAGGCGGTGAGCACGGAGGAGTCGCCGGCGCCGCCGTTCTCGGGGGAGCGCCCGGTGGTCCAGCGGCACTCGCGGGCCACGACGTCCATGTCGGCGACGTACGTGCCGACGTCGCAGGCGGTGACGTAGCGGCCGCCGAGGGAGGCGACGCAGCGGCCGTAGGCGAGGAGCAGCTCCTCGGTCTTGTCCCGCTCGGGGTCGCCGATGATCACGGCCTTGCCGCCGCCGTGGTCGAGACCGGCCATGGCGTTCTTGTACGACATGCCGCGCGCGAGGTTCAGGGCGTCGGCGACGGCCTCTTCCTCGGTCGCGTACGGGTAGAAGCGCGTACCGCCGAGCGCGGGGCCCAGCGCGGTGGAGTGAAGGGCGATGACGGCCTTGAGGCCACTGGCGCGGTCCTGGCAGAGCACGACTTGCTCATGGCCCCCCTGGTCCGACTGGAACAGGGTGTGCAGGACGCCGTCGGTTACGTCGGTCACTGTGGTGACTCCTGAGTAAGTAGCGGCGGGTCGGGGGACCAGCTCCCGTACGGGTGGCGGGCGCTGTGAGCACGAGATTAGAGCCTGCTGTGCCCGTCGGTCCCCCAGTGCTCAGGATCACCTCTCCGCGGGGTCCTGCCGTGCGACGATTTGCATAGATTTCCCGCGGGATCGTGAGGGGATTCCGCAGTTTTCCCCGCTGACCGGCGGGGGAGGGAGCAGGCGTGCCCAAGGTGTCCTCGGTGATCGTCCCGTACGCGGCCTACCTCCGCGTGTACGAGCCCCTGGCCGCCTTCCCGGAGCCGGAGCGCAGCCGCTGGGCGCGCTACGCACGCCGTCCCGACCGCCCGTCGTACCAGGACGAACTGCGCCGCTCGCTGGCCGACTTGGTGCCCACGCCGCCGGTCCCCGTGCCGGTGCACGAGAGCGGGGACGCCTTCGTCATCGAGGTCGACGGGGTGATCTGCGTCTGCCCCTGGCGCACCCGGCTGCGCGGCTGGCAGGCGCTGTCGGAGATCGCCGAGGAGCTTCCGCCGCCGGTCCTGGACGCGGTGCTGCCGCCGGTCCTGCGCCGCCAGGCCGCCCAGGACTACGAGCACTGGCTGACCCGCAACCCCGACGCGCGCCCGTGGATCCGCACGGCGACCTGGCAGGTGCCGATCAACTGGTTCGTGCTGGTCGCGGACGACGAGCGGGAGTACGGCAAGGGCTCCGGCGCACCCGGCGCGTCCGGTGAGAGTGCGCCGGTGCTGCGCTACCGCACGCCCATGGTGCAGGCCCGGCGCCGCGTCGCGCGCGGGTTGCGCGCCCTGAAGGACGCGATCGAGGAGGGGCCGCTCATCGACGGCCTGGTGGACGTCGGGCGCTGGCTGGAGGAGTTCCACCCGCGGTCCTTCGTGGAGCTGGACTACGGCGGCCTGGTGCACGCCCTGCCGGCGGGTGAGCTGGAGGACGACCACTCGGCGGCCGACGTGGCCGAGGGCATCGAGGCGCTGCGGCGCGGTGACGGGGAAGCGGCGGGCGAGGCGTACGGGCGGCTCGTGGAGCGGTGGCGCTCGGTGCGGGATCTCCGGTCCGCGAACTGACGTTTGACGCGGTGCCCGTCTTGGGGTTTTGTCTTCGAACTGAGGTGCGCCACCGCCCGTGAAGGGCTGTCAGTGCGGTCCTCGCCGGGGACGCAGGTCTCGATCCGGGCGTATCCGTCAACTGTGTCAAGGGTGACGGACCGCACGTACGCGGCCCTTGCGCCCCTTACCCCTCCTCATGCCAAAATAGGACAAGGAGTCCGGGGAGGACTCCGTTCGCCCAACTCTGCTGTGGAGTGGGGGGAATCTCAGCATTGCACGACTTTGGGGGGTCTGGTGCCTCCTGGACGTCCTGTGACTGATCGTCACAGTGGCGTGACTGTCCGCTATGGCATGGTCCATCGGCTTCCGTCGCTGATGAACACCTGGAGGGGCAATTCCATCGGTTTGGCCGACGCGGCTGGACAGATGGTGTAGTTGTAGTGCCGAGGACAAGCCGTTCGTCCTATAACCGACTCGACTCGCGTCCGCCATTTCGGGCAACGCGGGTCAAGGTGCAGAATTTAGAGGAAAGAACCGAGATGGATCGGTTCGTCCGAGGAGGCCGCTCATGACCGCTCGCACCCCTGATGCCGAGCCGCTGCTGACCCCGGCTGAGGTCGCCACCATGTTCCGCGTCGACCCGAAGACGGTCACTCGCTGGGCGAAGGCCGGCAAGCTCACGTCGATCCGCACGCTCGGCGGGCACCGCCGCTACCGCGAGGCCGAGGTCCGCGCTCTGCTCGCGGGCATCCCGCAGCAGCGCAGCGAGGCCTGAACAACCGCATGACCGGGCAAAACGTCAGGTCCCCCCACCTGCGGCAGCGCTCGGGAACACAGCTCCACACGATGCGGGGACTGCCCCAACAGGCCCCACGCCCAAGCGGCCCAGAGCTCTCTGGGTGAGCAGCAGGACGCGTCGTCGATCGCGCTGGACTCCGCCGGGTCCAGCGCGGTTTTTTTGTGCCCTCCGGGGGGCCGGCTGCCGGTCCGTGGGCGGGCTTGTCGGAGTCTGGGGGGAGGTGTCGGGTCTCCCGCGTGCGACCCTTCGGATGACAGTACAATTGCACATATTAAATTGACTTGTTGTGGACGTGGGGCAACTTCCTCACCCCGGAAAAATCATGCGGTGACACCCGTCACATGCCAGAGTCCTTGTTGCTCCTGGCATACGTGCGCTAGTGGAGGCTCACATTCCACCACCCCACTACCGGGCGGGCGTTGACGCCCGGCGGCGGTCACGCGTGTGCCGGGCTCTCGCCCCGCGCCACGGGCCGCTGCGGGACCGGAACGGCCGGTGGGGCGCAATCCCACCGCCAGTCTCAGGAGGCGGTGGCAGACGGGGCAGTGGCGCGTCGAATGGCGGCAGGAGGACGCGGCCGACACATGCGCGCGGAGCGGCGCTCGCGTCTCGTGCCTGGCCGACGCCGCCATACGCCCCCTCCGGAGGACCACGGAGAGGGCCCTGCCCCCTGACGCACCGAGCCGTTGACACACCGTCAAGGCGGCGCGAGCGCCGCGGCGCGGACACGGCCGGGAAGCACCGCGGGGAAGACGCAGAGAAGCCCGGGTCGGACGACCCGGGCTTCTCTCTCTTGCGGTCCTGACGGGATTTGAACCCGCGGCCTCCACCTTGACAGGGTGGCGAGCACTCCAAACTGCTCCACAGGACCAGGTTTCGCGGCGCGATTGCCGCGTTGCGCTGCGAGAAGGACTGTACAGGAGGGTGAGCCCTTGGTCGAACTCACCCACCGTGCAGGGCCCGTTACGGAACGGCCGCGTCGATCGCCTTCACGATCCGCTTGTCCGACACGGGGTACGCCGTGCCCAGCGCGTGGGCGAAGTAGCTGACCCGCAGCTCCTCGATCATCCAGCGGATCTCCAGGACCTGCTGGGGCACCGGGCGGCCCTGCGGCATCTGCTCCAGCAGCCAGGCGTACTCGTCCTGCATCTCGTGCACCTTGGCCATGCGCGTGCTGTCCCGCTGCGCGTTCGACGGCATCTGCTGCAGGCGCCGGTCCGCCGCGACCAGGTACCGCATCAGGTCCGGCAGGCGCCGCAGCCCTGCCTCCGTCACGAAACCGGGCTTCACCAGGCCGTCCAGCTGCCCGCGCACGTCCTGGAGGTTCGGCAGCAGCGCGGGGCTCCGTACGGCCTTCAGGCGGCGCTCACAGGACTGCCAGGCGGCCAGCACCTGCTGCACCTGGCCCACCGTACGGACCGTCGTGTCGACGATCTCCGCGCGGACCTTGTCGTACAGCTTGCGGTAGGACTCCTCGTCCCACGCCGGCCCGCCGAAGTCGGCGATCAGCCGGTCCGCCGCCGCCATGGCGCAGTCGTCGAACAGCGCCTGGATGGAACCGTGCGGATTCGCGGACAGGGCCAGCTTCTGCTGGTTGGTGAGCTTTTCGGATGCGAACTTCGCAGGGTTGACCGGGATGTTGCGCAGGATCAGCCGCCGCGTGCCGAGCCACATCGCCCGCGCCTGCTCGGCCTCCGTGTCGAAGAGGCGTACGGAGACCGTGTCGCCGTCGTCGACCAGCGCCGGGTACGCCTTGACGGGCTGCCCGGCGCGGCGCGTCTCGAAGACGCGGGTCAGCGAGCCGATCGTCCAGTCCGTCAGGCCGGTGCGCTCCAGCAACTCGCCGCCCTGCCGTTCGGCACTCGCGGCGGCGGCCTGGGAGATGGCCTTCCTGGCCTTCGGCCGCAGCTTCAGCCGCAGCGCCTCCAGGTCCTTGTCCTCGGCCAGCTTGCGGCGCCGCTCGTCCACGATCCGGAACGTGATCCTGAGGTGGTCGGGGACCTTGTCCCAGTCGAAGTCGTCCGCCTCGAACGGCACTCCGACCATGCGCTTCAGCTCCCGCGCCATGGTCACCGTCAGCGGCTCCTGAAGGGGCACCGCCCGCTCCAGGAACGCCCTGGCGTAGTTCGGCGCCGGCACGTAGTTGCGGCGGATCGGCTTGGGCAGGGACCGGATCAACTCGGTGACCAGCTCCTCCCTCAGGCCGGGGATCTGCCAGTCGAAGCCCTCGTCCGTGACCTGGTTGAGCACCTGGAGCGGGATGTGCACGGTCACGCCGTCCGCGTCCGCCCCCGGCTCGAACTGGTACGTCACCCGGAACGTGAGCCGGCCCTGCCGCCAGGAGTCCGGATAGTCGTCCTTGGTGACCTCGCCCGCCCGCTCGTTGATGAGCATCTCGCGCTCGAAGTCGAGGAAGTCGGGCTGCTCGTGCCGCTTGTGCTTCCACCACGAGTCGAAGTGCGCGCCGGACACGACGTGTTCGGGGATGCGCCGGTCGTAGAAGTCGAACAGTGTCTCGTCGTCCACCAGGATGTCCCGGCGCCGGGCGCGGTGCTCCAGCTCCTCGACCTCGGTGAGAAGTCTGCGGTTGTCGGCGAAGAACTTGTGGTGCGTGCGCCAGTCGCCCTCGACCAGCGCGTTGCGGATGAACAGCTCGCGGCTGGCCTCCGGGTCGATCCGGCCGTAGTTCACCTTCCGCTGGGCGACGATCGGCACGCCGTACAGCGTGACCTTCTCGTACGCCATCACCGCGGCCTGGTCCTTCTCCCAGTGCGGTTCGCTGTACGTCCGCTTCAGCAGGTGCTGGGCGAGCGGCTCGATCCACTCCGGTTCGATCCTGGCGTTGACGCGGGCCCACAGGCGGGACGTCTCGACGAGTTCGGCGCTCATCACGAAGCGCGGGGGCTTCTTGAACAGGGCCGAGCCCGGGAAGATCGCGAACTTGGCGCCCCGGGCGCCCAGGTACTCGTTGCGCCCGCCGTCCTTGCGGGCGCCCGGGGCGGAGTCCTTGGACTCCTTCACGTCCTTCATGCCGATGTGGGACAGCAGGCCCGCGAGGAGGGAGACGTGGATGCGGTCGGCGGGGGCGTCGTCCTCGTTGAGGTGGATGCCCATCTGCTTGGCGACCGTGCGCAGCTGCGTGTAGATGTCCTGCCACTCGCGAATGCGAAGGAAGTTCAGGTACTCCTGCTTGCACATGCGGCGGAAGGACGACGAGCCGCGCTCCTTCTGCTGCTCGCGGATGTAGCGCCACAGGTTGAGGTAGGCGAGGAAGTCGCTCGTCTCGTCCTTGAAGCGGGCGTGCTGCTGGTCGGCCTGCGTCTGCTTGTCGGCGGGGCGCTCGCGCGGGTCCTGGATGGACAGCGCCGCCGCGACGACCATGACCTCGCGGGCGCAGCCGTTCTTGTCGGCCTCCAGCACCATGCGCGCCAGGCGCGGGTCGACGGGCAGCTGGGCCAGCTTGCGGCCGGTGTCCGTGAGCCGCTTGCGCGGGTCCTTCTGCGCCGGGTCGAGGGCGCCGAGCTCCTGGAGCAGCTGGACGCCGTCGCGGATGTTGCGGTGGTCCGGCGGGTCGATGAAGGGGAACTTCTCTATCTCGCCGAGGCCGGCCGCGGTCATCTGGAGGATGACGGACGCCAGGTTCGTCCGAAGGATCTCCGGGTCCGTGAACTCCGGTCGCGACAGGAAGTCGTCCTCGCTGTACAGGCGGATGCAGATGCCGTCCGACGTACGGCCGCAGCGGCCCTTGCGCTGGTTGGCGCTGGCCTGCGAGATCGCCTCGATCGGCAGCCGCTGGACCTTGGTGCGGTGGCTGTAGCGGGAGATACGGGCGAAGCCGGGGTCGATGACGTACTTGATGCCCGGGACCGTCAGGGACGTCTCGGCGACGTTCGTGGCCAGGACGATCCTGCGTCCCGTGTGCTGCTGGAAGACGCGGTGCTGCTCGGCGTGCGACAGCCGCGCGTAGAGGGGGAGCACCTCGGTGAAGCGGTAGTTCTTCTTGGTGATCGCGTCCGCCGTGTCGCGGATCTCCCGCTCGCCGGAGAGGAAGACCAGGATGTCCCCCGGCCCCTCGGCCATGAGTTCTTCCACGGCGTCCGTGATCGCGGTGACCTGGTCGCGGTCGGCGTCGTCGGAGTCCTCCTCGAGCAGCGGGCGGTAGCGCACCTCCACCGGGTACGTCCGGCCGCTGACCTCGATGATCGGCGCGTCGCCGAAGTGCCGGGAGAAACGCTCCGGGTCGATGGTCGCCGACGTGATGACGACCTTCAGGTCCGGCCGCCTGGGCAGCAGCTGGGCCAGGTAACCGAGCAGGAAGTCGATGTTGAGGGACCGCTCGTGTGCCTCGTCGATGATGATCGTGTCGTAGGCGCGCAGCTCGCGGTCGGTCTGGATCTCGGCGAGCAGGATGCCGTCCGTCATCAGTTTGATGAACGTGGCGTCCGGGTTCACCTGGTCGGTGAACCGAACCTTCCAGCCGACGGCCTCCCCGAGCGGGGTGTCCAGCTCCTCCGCCACGCGCTCGGCGACCGTGCGGGCGGCGATCCTGCGCGGCTGGGTGTGCCCGATCATGCCGCGCACGCCGCGCCCCAGCTCCAGGCAGATCTTAGGGATCTGCGTGGTCTTGCCGGACCCGGTCTCACCGGCCACGATCACGACCTGGTGGTCGCGGATGGCCTCCGCGATCGCGTCCTTCTTCTGGCTGACCGGCAGCTGCTCGGGATAGCGGATCTCGGGAACGCGGGCACGCCGCTCGGCGATGCGCTGCCCGGCCTTGTCGACCTCGGCCTCGATCTCGGCCAGAACAGCGGCCCGGGCCTCGGGCTTACGGATCTTGCGCGCACCCTCCAGCCTGCGCCCGAGCCGGTGCGCGTCACGCAGCGACAGCTCGGTCAGACGGGGGGCGAGGGCGCCGAGGGCGGGAGCGGGGTGCGTAGACATACGGATTCCAGGATCTCATCCCGCCGAAAAACGTGGCGAACGCTTTTGCGGGGGCCTTGGGGTGCCTTGGGACGACCCCGGAGCTCCGAGGCCTTGGAGAGCTGGTGACCCCACTGGGCATGCCAAAACCCCCGTCGAGGATCTCGACGGGGGTTCACTGTGGCTGGGGCCGGGGTCGAACCGGCGACCTTCCGCTTTTCAGGCGGACGCTCGTACCAACTGAGCTACCCAGCCACGAGGTTTCACGTGAAACCTCAGCGGTCCTGACGGGATTTGAACCCGCGGCCTCCACCTTGACAGGGTGGCGAGCACTCCAAACTGCTCCACAGGACCTTGCTTCACTACCGTGTGTGTGAACCGGCGAACCAAGTGTCGCACACCGTACTGCGTGCCCCCAACGGGATTCGAACCCGTGCTACCGCCTTGAAAGGGCGGCGTCCTAGGCCGCTAGACGATGAGGGCTATCGGCCCGCCTGGGCGCTTCGCAGCGCGTCGGGGACGTGAGAAGCATATGGGATGGCGGGACCTATCGCCAAAACGGTTTACGGGCTGCTCGTCGCGGGGCCTGTCCCCGGGCCGGTCCCGCGGCTTGCCCCAGGGCTAGTCCCGGGGCTCGTCGCCGGGCCCGGTGAAGGTGTGCCGGGTGAGGGCGTGCCGGGTGAGGGTGTCGCGCCCGGCTGGTTCTCCTTCGGGAGGTGGCGGCTGACCTCGGCGGTGGACTCGCCGAGCCCGCCGAGCTTGATCTCGTCCCAGGCCTGGAGGCGACGGGAGTCGCGGTCGAAGTACAGGATCGACGCCTGCACCGGGTCCGGGTACGTGCCCTCCACCGCACGCAGCCCGCTGCCGCCCGTGGAGCCCTCGATGCGCAGCCGGGTGCCGTACCGCATGACCTCCATCTTCTCGCGGTGGATGTGCCCGGCCAGCACCAGCGGCACCTGCCCGTCCACCTCACGCGCAGCCTCCGGCTCGTGGGCCACGGCGATGTCCGCCGGTTTGCCCGCGGCGCGCAGGTCGCGCAGCGCGGACGCGAGGCGGGCGCCGGCGATCTCCTGCGCCCGGCCGCTGCCGGGCCTGGTCGAGCGGTCGGGCGTGAACTGCGGGTCGCCGATGCCGGCGAAGCGCAGCCCGGCGACGGTCTTGGCCCGGCCGTCGTCCAGGACGTGCACGTTCTTCAGGCCCTCCAGGTACCGCTGGGTGACCGTCGAGTCGTGGTTGCCGCGCACCCAGACGTACGGGGCGCCCAGGTCCTCGATCGGGTCCAGGAAGCCGTTCTCCGCGGCCGTGCCGTGGTCCATGGTGTCGCCGGAGTCGACGATCACGTTCACCTGGTACTGCTCCACCAGCGAGGCGATGATCTTCCAGCTCGCCGGGTTGAGGTGGATGTCCGACACGTGCAGCACCCGGATCGTGGTCGGGTCCGGCCGGTAGGCGGGGAGCGTGGACGTGACGTCGTAGAGCTTCGTGACGTTCGTCACCAGGCGGGCCAGTTCCTGCTGGTAGACGTCGAACTCGGTGACGATGCTGCGCGCGTTGCCGACCAGGGACGGGGCGGAGGACAGCAGGCCGGAGAACTTCGGCTCCAGGACCGAGTCCGGGTTCCAGGTGGCGTACGCGCTGCCGCCCGACGCGGCCAGCAGGGTGAGGGCGAGGCCGCCGGCCGCCAGGGCGCGGCGCGGGCGCCGGTAGACGGCGAGGCCGAGGGCGGTGGCACCGGCGACGACGGCGACGCAGGAGCGGACGGCCAGGTCGAGGGTGCCGTGCGCGATGTCCCGGGTGACCTCGTCCTGGAGCCCGGAGATGCGCTCCGGGTGGTCGACCAGGGCCTGGGAGCGGACCGGGTCGAGCTGGTCGACGTTGACGTCCAGGCGGACGGGGGCGGTGTGGCTGTCGAACTGCAGGGCGCCCAGCGGCGACACGTTGATCTTCGTGCCGCCCGTGAGGGAAGGGCGCAGGGTCATCGTCGTGTCCATGGGGCCCACGGGGGTGCGGACGTTGCCCACGATCAGCAGGCCGAGCCAGGCGCCGAGCAGGACGACGGCGATCAGACCGAGGGCGCGGGTCCAGGGGTGGGGCTGGCGGACGAGTTCGACGGTCGTGGGCGCCTGGCGGGCGCGGTAGTGGCGCGCGAGGGTGCGCGGGGCCCCGGGCAGGCGGCGCAGGGCGGTCGGAACGGCGACGGGGACGCGGGCCATTGGTCCCGTATGCCCAAGTGGCCCGTGCGATATGCGGGGCGCCCGGGGCTCTCACGTGGGCGTGACGTACCCGACAATGGGCGGTGTGCTGGAGATGACGCGTGAGGAGTTCGAGGAGCTGGTCGCCGAAGCGCTCGACCGGATTCCGCCGGAGTTGACCCGCCTGATGGACAACGTCGCGGTGTTCGTCGAGGACGAGCCGCCCGCCGACGACCCGGAGCTGCTCGGGCTGTACGAGGGGACTCCGCTGACCGACCGCGGCGAGTGGTACGCGGGTGTGCTGCCGGACCGGATCACGATCTACCGGGGGCCGACGCTGCGGCTGTGCGCGTCGCGGGAGGAGGTCGTCGCGGAGACCGAGGTGACCGTGGTGCACGAGATCGCGCACCACTTCGGCATTGATGACGAGCGGTTGCACGCGTTGGGGTACGGGTGACGGGCGGGGCCGCCCATTGCGTTCGACGGGTCGACGGCCCGTATGCACGGGGGCGTTGGACGGGTTGAGGGCCCGTGCGCACGGGGCGTTCGACGGGTTGACGGTCCGTGAGCCGGGGTGCGGTTGACGGGGCGGCGGCTTCCGTGCGCCGGGGTGCCGTTCGCGGCTCGCCGTGCCTGGCGCGTGTCTTCTTGTGGGCGACGGGAGTTGGGCAGGTTGACTCCTACCGTCCCCCGGAGGTGGCTTTCCGTGCGCCCCTTGTACGTACCCGTCCGTGTGGCCGCCGCGGCCCTGGCCGTCACCGCTGCCGCCGGCTGCATGAGCGTGGGCGGCGACGCAGACGGGCACGCCAGGCCGTCGCACTCCGCGGGACAGGAGGGCGGCGAGGTGCCCGACGGCGGGACGGCGGCGTCCGGCGGCAGTTCCGGGCACGGGGCGGCGGGCGGCGGCGCGGAAGGGCGCGGCAAGGAGAGCGGCAAGGACAAGCGCAAGCGGAAGGCGAAGGGCGAGGGGCGGCCGTCCCCCGGGGTCTCGCCGCCCGCCGGGCCGAGCCGGTCCGCGCCCGCCCCCGGCGGTCCGGGCGGGCCCGCCGGGCCTGTCCCGCCCGGCACGGACGCGCCGGCCCCGACCGGTACGGCGGACCCGCAGCCCACGCCGCCGAAGGAACCGCCGGAGTCGCCGGCGCCCGAGCCGACGGTGGCCGAGCCGTCGTCGTCGGCGCACGAGCCGCCGGGGCCGCAGCTGAGCCGGCGGGAACCGGCTCCGGAAGCGGGGGCGCCGGCGTAGGAGGCGCACCGGGCGACCGGACGGACCGGCTCCGCGGAGAGCCCGGTTTGCTTTCGGGGGCCCTGAGTGCGTATGGTGGCAGATCGTTTGATCCTATTTGCCCGGCGCCACTGCAGAGCGCGCCGTGTGGCGCGTACTCTCCTTTGCCGTGGCTGACCGCATCGAGGCGGTCGAATTGCGATTCACGGAGTTGACGGGCGCGTGCCGACGAGACTCCGGAAGGTTTCGCATTCGCATGTCCATCACCAGTACTGATCACGTCGTCGTGCCCGAGAACGAGGGCACCGAGGACACCGCTCCCGAGCTGACCTTCGCCGACCTCGGTCTCCCCGAGGGCGTCGTGCGCAAGCTCGCGCAGAACGGCGTGATCTCCCCCTTCCCGATCCAGGCCGCGACCATCCCGGACGCCCTGGCCGGCAAGGACATCCTGGGCCGTGGCCGCACCGGCTCCGGCAAGACCCTCTCCTTCGGCCTGCCGACGCTGGCGACGCTCGCCGGCGGCCGCACCGAGAAGCACAAGCCGCGCGCCGTCATCCTCACGCCGACGCGTGAACTGGCCATGCAGGTCGCCGACGCGCTCCAGCCGTACGGCGACGTCCTCGGCCTGAAGATGAAGGTCGTCTGCGGCGGCACCTCGATGGGCAACCAGATCTACGCCCTTGAGCGCGGCGTCGACATCCTCGTCGCGACCCCCGGCCGGCTGCGCGACATCATCAACCGCGGCGCCTGCTCGCTGGAGAACGTGCAGATCGCCGTCCTGGACGAGGCCGACCAGATGTCCGACCTGGGCTTCCTGCCCGAGGTCACCGAGCTGCTCGACCAGATCCCGGCGGGCGGCCAGCGCATGCTGTTCTCCGCCACCATGGAGAACGAGATCAAGACCCTCGTCGAGCGGTACCTGACCGCGCCGATGGTGCACGAGGTCGACGCGGCCCAGGGCGCGGTGACGACCATGTCGCACCACATCCTCATCGTGAAGCCCAAGGACAAGGCGCCGGTCACGGCCGCGATCGCCTCCCGCAAGGGCCGCACGATCATCTTCGTCCGCACCCAGCTGGGCGCCGACCGCGTCGCCGAGCAGCTGCGCGACTCCGGGGTGAAGGCCGAGGCGCTGCACGGCGGCATGACGCAGGGCGCCCGCACCCGGACGCTGGCCGACTTCAAGGAGGGTTACGTCAACGTCCTCGTCGCCACCGACGTCGCCGCGCGCGGCATCCACGTCGACGGCATCGACCTCGTCCTGAACGTGGACCCGGCCGGCGACCACAAGGACTACCTGCACCGCGCGGGCCGTACGGCGCGCGCCGGCCGCACCGGCACCGTCGTCTCGCTCTCCCTGCCGCACCAGCGGCGCCAGATCTTCCGCCTGATGGAGGACGCGGGCGTCGACGCCGGGCGCCACATCATCCAGGGCGGCGCGGCCTTCGACCCGGAGGTCGCCGAGATCACCGGCGCCCGGTCCATGACCGAGGTGCAGGCCGAGTCCGCGGGCAACGCCGCGCAGCAGGCCGAGCGTGAGGTCGCCCAGCTCACCAAGGAGCTCGAGCGGGCGCAGCGGCGCGCGACCGAGCTGCGCGAGGAGGCCGACCGGCTGCTCGCCCGCGCCGCGCGCGAGCGGGGCGAGGACCCGGCCGCCGTGCCGGCGGAGGCGGCCCAGGCCGTGTCCGACGCCGAGGTCGTGGTGCCGGCGCAGTCGGGCGGCGCGCAGGACGCCGAGCGGGTCGAGAAGGCCGAGCGCGAGGAGCGTACCGAGGCTCGCACGGAGGCTGCGGCGCCGTACGAGCGCCGGGAGACTTCGGCGCCGTACGAGCGGCGTGAGCGCCGGGACAACGACCGCGGTGACCGTGCGGGCTTCCGCCGTGACGACCGTCGTGACGGCGAGCGCGGTGGTGACCGTGGTGGCTTCCGCCGCGACGACCGCCGTGACGACCGTGGTGGCCGTTCCTTCGAGCGCCGTGACGACCGTGCGGGTGACCGTGGTGGCTTCCGTCGTGACGACCGTGGCGGCGAGCGCGGTGGTGACCGTGGTGGCTTCCGCCGCGACGACCGCCGTGACGACCGTGGTGGCCGTTCCTTCGAGCGCCGTGACGACCGTGCGGGTGACCGTGGCGGTTTCCGTCGTGACGACCGTGGCGGCGAGCGCGGTGGTGACCGTGGTGGCTTCCGCCGCGACGACCGCCGTGACGACCGTGGTGGCCGTTCCTTCGAGCGCCGCGACGACCGCGCGGGCGACCGTGGCGGCTTCCGCCGTGACGACCGTGGCGGCCGTTCCTTCGAGCGCCGCGACGACCGCGGTGGCGAGCGCGGCGGGTTCCGCCGCGACGAGCGCGGCGGCCACCGTGGCAGCGACCGCCCGTTCAACCGCGACCGCCAGAGCGAGCGCCCCGGCTTCCGCGCCGGCGGCCACGACCGCCCGCTCGCCCGCCGTGACGACCACCGCGGCACCGGCTCCTTCGGGCGCCGCGACGACAAGCCGCGCTGGAAGCGCAACGGCTGACGCCCGCTGATCCCATCGGCTCGCCGAAGGGCCCGGACGACGACTCGATCGCCGTGCGGGCCCTTCGGCGTTTCCGGGCGCCCGCCGCCCCGCTCGCCGGGCCCGCGCCGCCCCGCTCGCCGGCCGGCCGGGGCGAACGCCGTGATCCGGCGGCGGGACGAGTTTTCGCCCGCCGTCCGGTGAATGCCGCCGCCCCGGCGAGGGAATCGCTGGGGGCATGACAGAAGACGCCAAAGCGACCGGGCTGTCGGACGAAGAGCGGCTCGCCCAGCTCGGATACACGCAGGTTCTCGCCCGCCGCATGTCGGCGTTCTCCAACTACGCGGTCTCCTTCACCATCATCTCGGTGCTGTCGGGCTGCCTCACGCTGTACCTGTTCGGCATGAACACCGGCGGCCCCGCCGTCATCACCTGGGGCTGGGTCGCCGTCGGCCTGATGACGCTGTTCGTCGGCCTGTCCATGGCCGAGATCTGCTCGGCGTACCCGACGTCGGCCGGCCTGTACTTCTGGGCGCACCGCCTCGCGCCCCCGCGCACGGCCGCCGCCTGGGCGTGGTTCACGGGCTGGTTCAACGTCCTCGGCCAGGTGGCCGTCACCGCCGGCATCGACTTCGGCGCCGCGTCCTTCCTCGGTGCCTACCTCAACCTCCAGTTCGGCTTCGAGGTGACCCCGGGCCGCACGATCCTGCTGTTCGCCGCGATCCTCCTGCTGCACGGCCTGCTCAACACCTTCGGCGTGCGCATCGTCGGCCTGCTCAACAGCATCAGCGTGTGGTGGCACGTGCTCGGTGTCGCGGTCATCGTCGGCGCGCTGACCTTCGTACCGGACCACCACCAGTCGGCGTCCTTCGTCTTCGGCGAGTTCGTCAACAACACCGGCTGGGGCAGCGGCGTGTACGTCGTGCTGCTCGGCCTGCTCATGGCGCAGTACACCTTCACCGGCTACGACGCCTCCGCGCACATGACGGAGGAGACCCGCGACGCGTCGACCGCCGGCCCCAAGGGCATCGTCCGCGCCATCTGGACGTCCTGGATAGCCGGATTCGTCCTGCTCCTCGGCTTCACCTTCGCGATCCAGTCGTACGAGGGCGCGCTGACGTCGCCGACGGGCGCGCCGCCCGCGCAGATCCTCCTCGACGCGCTCGGCGCGACCGCAGGGAAGCTGCTGCTGCTCGTCGTGATCGGGGCGCAGCTGTTCTGCGGGATGGCGTCCGTGACGGCCAACAGCCGCATGATCTACGCCTTCTCGCGCGACGGCGCCCTGCCCTTCTCGCACATCTGGCACACCGTCAGCCCGCGCACCCGCACCCCCGTCGCGGCGGTCTGGCTGGCGGCCCTCGCCGCGCTCGTCCTCGGCCTGCCGTACCTGATCAACGTGACGGCGTACGCGGCGGTGACCTCCATCGCCGTGATCGGCCTCTACATCGCGTACGTCATCCCGACCTTGCTGCGGGTGCGCAAGGGCGCCGCCTTCGAGCGGGGGCCGTGGCACCTGGGCCGCTGGTCCGGCGTGATCGGCGTGGTCGCGGTGGCCTGGGTCGGCGTGATCACGGTCCTGTTCATGCTGCCGCAGGTCTCCCCGGTCACCTGGGAGTCCTTCAACTACGCCCCGGTCGCCGTCCTGGCCGTCCTCGGCTTCGCCGCGACCTGGTGGCTGGCGTCGGCCCGCCACTGGTTCCTCAACCCGGACCACGCACGCACCCGGGCCCGCGAGCAGGCCCGCGCGGGAGCACCGGAACCGGTGGATCCGTAGCACCCGCACGGCCGCATCCGCCCGTCCGGCGCGGCCGGGTCCCGATACCCGATCGGAGACACGGCCTCGTCCCGCTATGCTCGGGGAGGCAACATCGCCTGGGCCCTTAGCTCAATTGGCAGAGCAGTGGACTTTTAATCCATTGGTTGTGGGTTCGAGTCCCACAGGGCCTACGGGTTGCAGGCGGAGGGTAACCCTTCTGACCTGCGGTGCAGCGCCTGAGTCGGCTTCGGTCGGGTTGGGCGCTGCGGCGTTTCCGGGGTTCTGCGTGAGCGATGCGTGAGCGGATACTTACGGTCTGCACGGCGGACGGTCGGGGTGTCTACGTGGCTGCCGACACGTCGGTGATCACGCGCTTCCGCGGGGCTCACTGGATCTACGGTATGAGCGCGAGACGCATGCAGCGGCGGTGGCAAGAGGGCGGTCATGGACGCATCTGGGGAAACGCTGTTGCCGTACCTCACCCCCCTTCTCTCCCTGCGACGTCCGGGCCGTGTCGGGAAGGCAGTCTGCCGACGGACGCAGGAAGCCACCGATGACATGATCTCGATGTGACCGGTGTGATCACGGCGTCGGAGCCTTCCTGGATGACCCCGTTCCGGGCTGAGCCCGCGGCAGTTCGGCTAGCTGGTCACCGCGCTGCGGCGTGAGGGTGGCGGACCCGGTCCGCAAGGGCCGGCCCTGGAGCCTGCCGCTGGAGGACCGGCTCCTGCTGGTCGCCGCGTAGTGGCGCACGAACCACACCCTGCGACAGATGGCGCTGCTGTTCGGGGTGTCGAAGTCAGCCGCGGACCGCGTCATCGACCACCTCGGTCCTTCGCTCTCGCTCCAGCCCTGCAGACGGTTCCGCAAGGACACCGTGCTGATCGTGGACGGCACCCTGATCCCCGCCCGCGACCACACCATCACCGAGCAGTCGAAGAACTACCGGTACCCCACCAGCCACCAGGTCGTCATCGACGCCGACACCCGGCTCGTCGCCTTGGGCCGCCCGGTCACCGGAAACCGCAACGACTGCAAGGCGTGGGAGCTGTCCCGCGCGAAAGACGCCGTCGGCCACACCACGGTGATCGCGGACGGCGGCTACCGCGGCACCGGCCTGGTCATCCCGCACCGCCGCGAACGCGGCCAGAGGGATTTCCCGGACTGGAAGAGGAACACAACCGCTCGCACCGCAAGGTCCGCACCCAGGTCGAACACGCCTTCGCTCGCATGAAGACCTGCAAGATCCTCCGCGACTGCCGCCTCAAAGGCGACGGCGTCTACCACGCCATGCTCGGCATCGCCCGCCTGCACAACCTCACGCTGGTCGGATGAGAGGCAGTGACGCTGGTCAACCGGCACACCGTAGATCATTTACGGGACAACAATTACGACCTCGTGCACGGTTGGCCGTGACACGCCGAGGTGTATGGCGTGTCGGGGTTCACGCTCGAGGGGCGTGGTCGAGGGTGGCGGTCTGCTGGTGTGAGAGCAGACCGGCGACGGCTTGGACGATGTCACTCATGTGTTCGCGTCGGCCATGGTGGCGGGCGAGAGCCCGCCAGTTTTTCAGGTGTGCAATGCCGTGCTCGACGCGGATACGCCGTGAGGAGTGTGCGCCTTGCGCTGTAGTTCGTGCCTTTCCTCGTACCAGCGGGAGCGTTCTTCTTGAACTTGCGATGTGGTGGCGTCACCACGCGTCCACCTGTCTGCGCACCCATCCCCTGGCAGCCGGCATCCGCGAGGATCTCCAGGAACGGGCCGTCGGCCAGGAGCTGGGCCGGTCCCGGCTGTCGCGCCTGCGTGATGTCGGCGCAGCTGCCCGGCCGGACCGGGCTGCAAAACAGCATGCGCCCCTCGGCGTCCGTGAGGACCATGGACTTCACGGCGTTCTGCTTGGTCTTTCCGGAGATGAGTTCGTCCCGCTCCTTGCGGCCGGCGGCTGGGCGTCGCACACGGATCTCTGTGCCGTCGATGATCCGGTCCGACCATCGACGCCCAGGAACTCAACGACCTCGGCAAGAGTACGCAGCCGGACGTCCGGCGCGACGGTGCATCCCCGCTGCGCGAGCAGGGGACGCACTTGCCGATGGCGCGGGTGATGGTGGAGCGGTCCACGCCGAACCAGCAGGCCAGCACGTCATGAGTGGTGCCATGACGCAGACTGACCAGTGTGGCCAGCAGTCGGTCGACGAAGACGAACCTGTGCTTTGCCCCGGCGCCTACGGCCCGTCGCCGCGGCCGAGCCGCCAGGCGTGTTTGATGCCGTTCGTGCCACAACGGTCCTACCTCAGCGACAAGTTCAGCGATCACTGTCGGCGACAGCCCTGTGACCCGATACTCCGCCACGATCAACTCGCGCGCCCCAGCCCCCACCATGCCCAGGTCAACGAGCTACCTGGGCGCCGAGCCACGGCCAACCGTGCACGAGGTCGTAAGGGCCTGCCGATCATTAACCTGTCGTTTTAGTCTTGTTGTGACGATTGCTGTTTTGAGTGGCGACTTGCCGCTTGGAGGGCTGCCAGGACGGCTGGTGGGCCGGTGGTCGGTGCGATGGTGATGCCCTGTGCTTCGAGCAGGCGTCTGATCTTCAGCAGGGTGCCGTGCATGGCGGTGCGGCTGCAGTTGAAGAGCACGGCGAGGGGTTCCGCGGCCAGGTCGACGTGCGGGTGGAGCATGGTGGCCAGGACCTGGTCGGCGAAGGCGAGCCGGGGTGGGCGGCCGCGGCGGGTGTCTCCTTTCGCGGCCAGGGTTTCGATGAGGTGCTGCAACTGGTGTGGGGCCAGGCCGGTCAGTGCGGGATCGGACAGCATGGCCGGGTCCCACTGCGGCGCCGGTGGCCGGCTGCTCCGGGGTACCGAGATGGCCGGGGTCGGCTGGGGGTGCAGGGCATAGTTCCACTCGCCGTGGAAGGTGTGCCGGATTAGCGGCAGAGCCGCCATCTCCGCGTCGCCGACACCGTCGCCGGTGGGGTAGGTGCTGGTGACCAGCCGGGCCTTCACGCGCAATTCGGTGCGGGTGGTGGTCGCGGCGATCGATTCGAGGATGACTTCGTGGCTGGTCAGCGGGCGGCCGCGCCAGTTCATGGTGATGTGCGAGAAGAGCCGGTGCCTGATCTTGCTCCACTTCGAGGTGCTCGACGGCAGGTGACAGACCGTGATGGTCAGGCCGGTGTCGGCGGCCAGGCGGGTGGAATGGAGTTCCCAGGCCCCGGGTGCGATAGCCGTTGGAGCCGCCCGCATCAGCGGTGATCAGCAGCCGGGAAGCCCGTGGATAAGCGGCCCGGCCCTGGTCGCGCCACCAGCGGCGGGTCGACTCCACCGCGAACGCGGCGGTGCCGTGGTCGGTGCCGACGTTCGCCCAGCCGGTGTTGGCCGCCAGGTCGTAGATGCCATAGGGGATGACCTCACCGACCAGCTCCTCCTTCTTGGTGTCCACGGTGATCACCGGCTGTCCAGCACCCCGGTGATCACGTGCTTGCTCGTTGAGATACCGGAACTGGGCTTCCCGGTCGGCATGCTGACTGCCCTCGAACGTCTTGGCGTTGGCCTGCAGCCGGAAGTCCTCCTGTCGCGGCAGGCCGGCGACGGTGTCGGCACCGACCCGGTGCCACTGGCGGGTCAGCTCGGCCGCCAGTATGCGGGTCGACTTGGTTGTCCACCGCAACAGCGATATCGGATTCCCGCGTTCGTCCGGCTCGACCAGACTCAACAGCGCAGACCGCAGTCCGGGATCGAGATCCGCGACGCGTTTGCGCCCACCACCCGGCCGCCGCACCCGCCCCACCAGGGACTCGCCCGCCTCCAGGTGGGACATACCCCTGCGGACCGTTGTCTCGCTCACCCCGGCCGCCCGGGCCACGGCCCGAATGCCGCCATGCCCCAGGCTCCGGGCGTCCGCGGCCGCCAGCAACGGCCGCTGTCGCTCGTCCAGATGCGGGAACAACACCGCGAACTCCACAGCAAGTTGGTCACGAGTGTCGTCCGGATGCGCATACGGCATCAACTAGGCCACACCCCCGAAAGCAACACCTTGATGATCGGCGGACCCTTAAGTGGTGGGAACACTGAGTACGCCCGCCGACGGACGGCTGCACGAAGGTCGTCGTCAGCGGCAAGAGCGACGGTCTCGGCGCTGACGTGGTGGGCGACGGACTCGCCGGTCATTGGTGCATGCGGCCGGGGAACGGCGGATCCCCGCGCAGGCTGGTGGCGGGAGGGCGATGACGATACGGCCTTTCATCGTTTCTCCCATCTTCGATGGACGCGTGTCGTTCGAGTACATGGCATCGCGCGGTAGCGGAAACCTCTACGTCTAGGGCACCTTGACAGATGCATCTAGGTGGGGTTGACTCCCCTTCATGACCGATGAGCGCGCGAACAGAGAGATGCACCGTGTCCGGGCGAAACGCCAGCGAGACGGATGGGTTCTGCAAATCGCCGGTACCGATGAAGTATGGATTCGCCGGCTCACAGAGGCAGTTTCGGCTGCCCGGAGCCGAATCTCCGAGGTCACCGACATCCCGTTGGACGAGATTGATATTCAGGTCGATATCCACCTGGATGAGCCTCTGCAAAGCAGAAAAAGGGAAGCTGTGCAGGCGGTTCTGAACGCCCGCCGCGCTCAGGAGAAAGCAGCTCAAGCCTATCGGGACGTGGCCAGGAGCCTCCAGGAGTCCGGAGCGACCGGGGCTGAGATTGCCTTGATCCTCGACGTTTCCCGGCAGCGTGTGTCACAACTCCTGGCCGATAAATAGGATTCACTGGAGGCCCGGACCAATGTGCCCTTACTTCATCTCCACCTGAACCCGGTCGAGATCCCAGGAGCAGTCCACCGCGTATCGACGTGTGGTGCCACCGCTCTGGGTGGCCCAGGTCGTGTACTTGTCACGCTCGTTGTTGCAGATGGAGACCACGCGCCACGTGCCGGAGCCGATGCATTCGGCCCACCCGCCGGTGTCGCCGACGCTGGTCTTGCAGGACAGCGCCTGCGGCGCGGCCGTGGCGGCCGGCACGGTCAGCCCGAAAAGAGCCGTCGCGCCGATAACGGCTGCAGCGATACCTCGTCTGTTCAATTTCATCCTCCCCTGTATGTACCGCGAAGCGCGGCACGCATGCAGCCTGCACGAAGACCACTCGATGATCAACGGGCTAACGAAACAATGGCTGGGAACGACGCTTCCGGACTGGCGCATAAATCGGGACTTTACCGTCGCTGGGTCAATCTAATTCGGTCGAACCTTTGGCCGGATGTCCGGTGGACCTGGAGAGCCAGAAATGCACATTCAACCCTAAAAGGTACAATTAGGGGTCGCACAAAATGCTCAAAGATGACTTTTCTCGTAAATTGAGCTTGGTCGGCGTCAGTTCCTGCCTGAGGCGTTGACTTTTCCGCCAACGTTTCAAATGCGGTTGATCATCTGCGTTGTGGTGATGCAGGCTGCATGCGTGCCGCGCTTCGCGGTACATACAGGGGAGGATGAAATTGAACAGACGAGGTATCGCTACAGCCGTTATCGGCGCGACGGCTCTTTTCGGGCTGACCGTGCCGGCCGCCACGGCCGCGCCGCAGGCGCTGTCCTGCACGACCAGCGTCGGCGACACCGGCGGGTGGGCCGAATGCACCGGCTCCGGCACGTGGAGGGTCCGCTCCGTGTGCAGCTTCGCCGACTACGACCGATACACCCAGTGGGTGACCACGACCAAGAGGACGCGGGTGTACGCATCGGATTGCACCTTCAAGATCGTCGATGTCGTGGTACAGGTGAAGTAAACGGTCACGAGTGAATGTGTCGAGCAGATGTCATTAGCAGTTGCTCCCGGCCGTAATATCGAAAGCGAACGATCGAATCGCCGCACCGATAATTGAAGCTCTGGCAGCTCGAGAGGTTTAGGTGCGAGGCGTGGAATCGCGCTAAGAGTAGGCGTCGGCACATCGCTCAAGCGCAGCCGTGAGCCCCGGACGGGAGTGTGCGTACCGGCCCGGGGCTCACGCTCACACCATAGCCCTTCGTCGGATCCTGCGAAGCCATTGGGGGCCGCACCCCTCAGAAAGCTTGGCAACGCTAGCTCGAGGCGCGTTGATCTTAGCGTGTCGGCGAGCACTTACCGATGCGGACATGGGTGCGCCGGACCACCACCTCACTGCACCCTCGTTGATTCAGCCATTTTTGGCTCATTTTACATCCAAGGGCTCGAAGTTGAGCACTGTGTCGGAGGCTGCCCGCCTCGCCTGAAAGAATACGGGTCGCGCCGACCGGAGACGTCGGGCGTCACGCAAATGTGAGTGAAAGGTTCCATGAAGGTGTCGTCACAACTGCTTGCGAACAGGCGACAAGCGAAGTCAGTAGATGTCGATGCCAGCCGACGCCCCGTGACGCTTTTCGTTAGCCCTTTGTCGGCAGTGCTGCTGTACGCCTCGATCAAGGCGGTTGGCCTTGTGGTTCTGGCTTTCTGGTCGCACACCCAGCAAAAAAGCGCTCTGCACTTACTCAGCCGACGCTGGGACTCGCTGTGGTATGCACGAATAGCTGAGCACGGTTACGGATTTACCCTGACCGCCTCGGACGGTCGAGAACTATCAAGCATGGCCTTCTTTCCGCTAGTGCCCTGGCTGGAAAGGGCAGCAAGCATCACCGGGCTCACTTTCGGACAAGCAGGACTCCTCATCAGCGTGATGGCGTCGGTCGTCGCAGCTCTCGGCCTGTTCCACCTGGGCCGCCACGTCCACAGTCCACAAGCCGGCACTCTCCTCGTCTGCCTGTGGGCTTCGTTGCCCGTCTCCATCGTCCAATCCATGGCGTACAGCGAGTCTCTTTTCGTCGCACTCGCTGCATGGAGTCTCTACTTCCTCATGCAGGACCGATGGGTCGCTGCTGCGGTCCTGGCCTGCGCAGCTGGCCTTACGAGGCCCGTCGGGGTCGCCATAGGCATAGCCATGTGCACTCACGCGCTCACCCGCCTGCGCCATGCGGACAGCAGGGCTCGCATCCTCGTATCGTGTGCCCTCTCCGTGTCCGGAACCGCTGCCTACGCATTGTGGGTAGGAGCCCAACAAGGCACCTTCTTCGGGTACCTGGACGTACAAGCAGCATGGGGCAATGGATTCGACGCCGGATACTCATTCGCCCGCTTCCTCGGCGGATTCATCTCACCATCACCAATCCTCACAACGGTCCTCCTGCTCGCCATCATCGCCTTTACTGCCACCCCCCACGTCATGATGCGCCTGCATGGATACCCTCCCGCCTTGATTGCCTACTCAGCTGTGGTCACCGCCATGGCCATGGGCGCGTCCGGATACTTCGGGTCCAAGCCGCGGCTCCTCGTACCGGCATTCCCACTGCTCTTGCTCGTCGCAATAACTCTGCAGCGCTCCGCAAAGCCCTACCTCTGGATCGCGCCCCTCGTGATGGCAAGCGCCCTCTACGGCGCCTTCTGGCTCAACGGCTCGGGGCCGCCGTAGACGTTCCCAGCAAGGACATCGTCGAGACAGTCACCACGCGGAATCGCGCCCGAAGCTGGCTGCTTCGGGACAGCCCACCGAGGAGCCGAATCTGGCAACCTCTCGATCAGCCCGCGAGCGTGGCTTGGTACAGGGACATCGTGCCGTCGAGTGCCTACACCAGCGGTCCCTCCTTGCTGGAGATCCACTTGGCGCCTGCCTTGGTGACGAGTAGGGTTACTGCGACCCGCATGCGAGAGTTGGCCGATGAATTGGTGAAAACTGGGCCGCGCTAGCGAATTCTTCTCGAACACCGAGCACGTTGACGTGCATAACGGTGCCGAGATAATGGTGGCATCCGTGGTGGGTCGTCATGGGCGATCAGCAGGACTGGCGATCACATTAGGCCAGGGTTTTCATCCATTGGTTGTGGGTTCGAGTCCCACAGGGCCTACGCAACGCCCCGGCTCGGCAGGTCCGAGCCGGGGCTCTGTCGTTCCACAATGGTGCCCATGCCTCTGCCGTACGTCCTGCTGTCCGCCGCCGTCTCCCTCGACGGCTGCCTGGACGACACCGGCCCCGAGCGGCTGCTGCTGTCGGGTCCGGCCGACTTCGACCGGGTCGACGAGGTGCGGGCGTCCGCCGACGCGATCCTCGTCGGCGCCGGGACCATCCGCGCCGACAACCCCCGGCTGCTGGTCAACTCGCCCGAGCGCCGCGCCGCGCGGATCGCCGCGGGGCGGCCCGAGTTCCCCCTCAAGGTCACCGTCAGCGGGTCCGGCGACCTCGACCCGGCGGCCCACTTCTGGCAGACCGGCGGCGACAAGGTCCTCTACACGACCGACGAGGGAGCCGTCCGGGCCCGGCGGCTCGCCCCCGCCGCCGACGTCGTCCCGCTCGGCCCGCGCCTCGACTGGCGCGCGCTGCTGGAGCACCTGCACGACGTGCGCGGCGTCGAGCGGCTCATGGTGGAGGGCGGCGGCACCGTCCACACCCAGCTCCTCCAGCAGGGCCTCGCCGACGAACTCCAGCTCGTCCTCGCCCCGATCCTCGTCGGCGACCCGGACGCACCCCGCCTGTTCGGGCCCGGCGGCTACCAGCGCGGCCGGCTCCGCCTCGTGGAGAGCCGGCGCATCGCGGACGTCGTCCTCACGCGCTACGAGCCCACCGCACCCGGCACCGGCGACCTGCCGTCCGCCGCCGACCGGCACTGGCTCGCCCTGGCCTGCGACCTGGCGCAGCGGTGCCCGCCCTCCACGACCGCGTTCAGCGTGGGGGCGGTGGTCGTCGCCGCCGACGGGACCGAACTCGCGCGCGGCTACTCGCGGGAGGCCGGCGATCCCGTCGTACACGCCGAGGAGGCCGCCCTCGGGAAGCTCGACCCCGCCGACCCGAGGCTCGCCTCCGCGACCGTCTACAGCAGCCTCGAACCCTGCGCCCGCCGCGCCTCCCGGCCCCGGCCCTGCGCCCGGCTGATCCTCGACGCCGGCGTACGCCGGGTGGTGACGGCCTGGCGGGAGCCGGACACCTTCGTGGCGGGCGCCGACGGCAGCGGGGTGCTCGCGGCCGGGGGCGCCGACGTCGTCGTACTGCCGGAGTACGAGGAGCGGGCCAGGAGGCCCAACCGGCACTTGCCGGCTCCGCCCGGCTGACGCCCGGCCCCGCCAGCCTGACATCAGGCCGCGCCAGCCTGACATCAGGCCGCGCTCGCCTCCGGGTCGGCTCCGCCTTTCAGACGTCCGGCTCGCCCGGTTCCCGTCCGGCCCCGCGCGGCTCCGGGTTGGCCCCGCTTGCCTGACGTCCGACCGTGCCAGCCTCCCCGCTCGGCTCCGGGGCGGTCGCGCCCGACTCCAGCTCGACCCCGCCTGTCTGACATCCGGTTTCGCCCGGCTCCCCTCCGGCCGCGCCCGCCACAACCGACCGTGCCCGGCTCCCCGAAGGCCCGCCCGGCTCCGGATCGGCCGCGCTGGGCTCCCGCCCGTCCCGTCCGCCGCGCGTCCGGCCCCGCCCCACTCCCTTCGGCCCATCAGATCCTGCGGCCCGCCCGTCGCCGCGTCACGCTGCCAGTGGACCGGCACACACGGTGACGCGGAGGGAGTCGTGATGGTGTCAGCGGGGTCAGGGGGCCAGGGGGACGCGGTGGGCTCCGTGGGGCCGGGTCGTTCCGGGAATCGTGCCGGGCCCGACAGGCCGCCCGTCGGCCGTCGCCGTCGCGTCGCCGCGCTTCTCGCCCTGCCCCTCGCCGCCGCCCTCGTCGCCTCCTGCGGAACCTCGGGGCCGGACGGCCGGACCATGGCCCGCGCCCTGCCCGCCGACGCCGACTTCACGCACCCGGGCGTCCTCGTCGGCGAGGACCAGCTGGCCGTCGTACGGGAGAACGTGACCGCGGGCAGGCAGCCGTGGCTGAAGGCGTACCTCGACATGCGGGACAGCAAGTACGGCTCGTACAAGTACCGGCCCGAGCCCCGCGAGACCGTCATCTGCGCCGCGGGCGGGCGGTCCGGGGGCGGATGCGCCGAGGAGCGCGCCGACGCGATCGCCGCGTACACCCAGGCCCTGCTGTTCACGGTCACCGGCAAGCGGCAGCACGCCGTCAAGGCCAGGGAGATCATGGACGCCTGGTCCGCCAGGCTGAAGGGGCACGGCATCCAGGACGCCGGGTGGGCCGCCTCCACCTGGGCGCGGGCCGCGGAGCTGGTGCGGCACACGCCGGACGCGGGCTGGCCCGCCGAGCGCGTGCGGCGCTTCGAGGACATGCTGCGCAGCGTCCACCTGCCCGCCGTCAGCCGGAAGGCCCCGGACGGCAGCGGCAGCCAGGACCTCGTCATGACCGACGCGGCGATCTCCATCGCCGTGTTCCTGGAGGACCACGAGGCGTTCGACCGGGCGCTGCGGCGCTTCCGTGCCCGCGTGCCCGCCTACTTCTCCGGGAAGAGCGGCGTCACGCAGGACACCTGCCGCGACCTGCGGCGAGCCGGCCGGGGCATCGCCGCCACCTCCCACATCGCCGAGACCGCCTGGCACCAGGGCGTCGACCTGTACGGCGAGGTCGAGGACCGGCTGACGGCCGCGCTCGCCCTGCACGCCCGCCACCGGCAGGGCAAGCCCGCGTCCGCGGCGCGGTGCGGCGGCCGGACCGGCCGCGGCGCGGCGGGCGGCAGCGTCGGCAAGGCGGGCAACGGCGTGGGCCCCGGCCTGGACGTCGCCCTGCACCACCTTCAGGACCGGCTCGGCGCATCCGTTCCGGGCGCGCGCCGGCTCACGGCCGGGGCGCGGCCCGCCGGGACGGACAACCTGTTCGTGGCCTGGGAGACCCTCACCCACGTGGCGAAGCGGGGGGAGCGGCCCGCCGGATAACCCTGGCGCCCGGCGCTCCGTGGATGACGTACACTGGAGTCACAACGACGCGGGGTGGAGCAGCTCGGTAGCTCGCTGGGCTCATAACCCAGAGGTCGCAGGTTCAAATCCTGTCCCCGCTACTGAAGGCCGAGGGCCGGAATCCGGAAGGGTTCCGGCCCTCGGTGTTTTTCCAGCCCGAGCCCGACGTCCTGCGCCACGTACCGAGGACTCCCTCCACTCACATACCGTGATCGGCTCGTCCCCCTGCGACAACAACTGATGCAACGTCAGATTTCTTTTGGGGTTCGGGATGTTTGCCCGAGGGGTTCGCGGGGCTGTCAACTCGCCCGATTTTCGCCGGTCGTGCCGGATAAGTCTGCCCAGGGTTCGTTAATGATCAAGAGGAACAGCTTGGAATCCACGCCCCGAGTCTATTAACGTTCGATAACGCAGCGCGGTCGTCCCAGCCGTCACAGAAGGCGGCTCCGTGCTCACGCGCCGAATTCCGCAAGGGAACCGGGGAACCAACACCCTGGGGTGAATCGCGCGTAGGTCCTCGTGGCAGCACGACGGATATACGCGCGTAGGAGACCTTCCTGCTCCGAACCCGTCAGCTAACCCGGTAGGCGAGAAGGAAGGAAAGGAGTACGCCCACGTGGCGTCCAACACGCCTGCCCCCGAGGCCCCGTTCGTGCCCGGACAGCGCACCGCCGACACCTTCGGTTACGGCGAATACCGCAGCGACGAAGGCCCGTTCGAGGAGTGGAACCCCACCGAGGAGTCCATCCGCCCGGTACGCGGCAGGCATCGCGTCGCCAAGCAGCGCGGCGGCGGGCTCGCCCGCAGCTCCACGGTTCTCGGCGTCGGCGTCATAGCCGCCGTCGGCGCGGGTGGCATGGCCACCGCGCAGACCGGCAAGCCGCCGGTGTCGATCTCCATGCCGGACCTGCCCAACATGGGTTCCCTCATCTCGGACGACGACACCCCCGAGGGCAGCGCCACCCCGCTCAGCGGTGTGGGCGTCGCCTACGCCGCCACCGCCGACCAGGGCACCGCCGACGCCGGTGAGGCGCTGCGGGCCCGGATCATGGCGCAGGCCGAGCAGCAGCAGAACCAGGCCGACAGCAAGGCCGCCCAGGCCGCCGTCGAAGCCGCCGAGAAGGCCGCCGCCGAGGCCGCGGCCAAGGCGGAGAAGGAGGCCCGGGAGAAGGCCGCCGCCGCCAAGGCGAAGGCCGAGGAGGAGGCCCGCAAGAAGGCCGAGGCCGAGCGGCTCGCCGAGCTGGCCCGCCAGTACGCGATGCCGCTGTCCTCGTACACCATCAGCTCCGTCTACGGCCAGGCCGGCGCGATGTGGTCCTCCGGCTACCACACCGGCGCCGACTTCGCCGCGCCCACCGGCACGCTCCTCAAGGCCGTCCACACGGGCACGATCACCGAGGCGGGCTGGGCCGGCTCCTACGGCTACCGCACCGTCCTCACCCTCGAGGACGGCACGGAGATCTGGTACTGCCACCAGTCGTCCATCAACGTCAGCGTCGGCCAGAAGGTCACCACCGGTGACGTCATCGGCCGCGTGGGCGCCACCGGCAACGTCACCGGGGCCCACCTCCACATGGAGGTCCACCCGGACGGCGCCGGCAGTGGCATCGACCCGCTGGCCTGGCTGCGCAGCAAGGGCCTCAACCCCTGAGGGACCACCCCCGGGACGCTCCTGAGGAACCCGGTTACGACTGGTAGGGGTTGTACGCGGGATACGGCGCGGCCTGGCCGTACGCCGCCTGACCGTACGCGGTGGGGCCGTGCGTGGCCGGGCCGTGCATCGGCCACGGTGGTGCGTACGGCGCCGGCGGCAGGTGCACCGGGACGGGCGGCGCCGTGACCCGGGCCGCGTACTCCAGGGCCGGGCGGGCGGCGTCCCGGCGGGCCCACAGCTCGTTCAGCAGCTCGCGCTCCCGGGCCGCGAAGCCGGCGCCGGCCTTGCCCCGCCGTCCCCGGTGCCGCAGGAACGCCAGCGACGTCGCGTACGCCTCGTACCGGGCCACGTCCCGCGCCGCTGCCTTCCCGGCGTGCCGGCGCGCGTACGTGCGCGCGATCCGGCGGGCCCGCATCGAGCCCAGCGCGAACGGCTCCGGGGGCGTCAGCCAGCCCGCGACCGCGTAGGCGGGCAGTTCGGTCCGCACGGTGCGCAGTTCGCGCTGGCGGGTCCAGATCACCAGCCACGTCAGCAGCCCGAACGCGGGCACCATGAATGCGGCGTACACGGCGATGAACCCGAACCGGCCGAACGTCGTGGAGCCGTTCCAGAACGCGTGCATGCCCATCGCGAGCAGCAGCCCGGTCAGCGGCAGCGCCACGCGCCGCGGCAGCCGGTGGTCGGCGGAGAGTGCGGTGATGCCGAAGCCGATGCCGGTGAGGACCGTGAACAGCGGGTGCGCGAAGGGCGACATGACGATGCGGACGAAGAAGGTCGCCGCGGTGACGGAGGCGAGGCCGCTGTCGCCGGTGAGTTGGTCGGTCCCGAAGGCGGTGCCGAGGTAGAGGATGTTCTCGGTGAACGCGAAGCCGGTGGCGGTGACCCCGGCTATCACCACGCCGTCGAGGATGCCGGTGAAGTCCCGTCTGCGGAACAGGAACACGAGGAGGACGGCGGCGGCCTTGGCGCTCTCCTCCACGACCGGCGCTATCACGGTCGCCCCGAGAATGTCGGCGCTCGACGGGTCGGCGGTCGCCGTCGCTATCCATCTGGTGGCGAAGCTGTTGGCGACGATCGCTATCAGCGCCGCCGCGCACGCCCCCCAGGCGAACGCGAACACCAGGTTCCGCCAGGGCCCCGGCTCGACCCGGTCCAGCCAGCGGAACGCGGCGACGAGCAGCGGCACCGGCAGGACCGCGAGGCCGAGTCCGACCAGGAAGCCCTCGGTGCCGGTCTGTTCGCGGACCAGGGCGAGGATGACGAGCCCGGACAGCGCGAGGAGCGTGCTCAGCGCTCCGTAACGCACCCACCCGCGCTGCCACCAGTGCGCGTGCCGCAGTGCGCCGCCGGCGGGACCGCTCGGGGGCGTCGGGTACGGGGGACAGGTGGCCACGGCAAGGACCCTAACGAGGAAAGGGCGCCGCCCGCGGGGAAGGGGCGGGCTCAGGCGCCGGCGGTGGGTCGGTCTTCGTGCTGTACGCGACGGAACAGCAGGTCGTTCACGACATGTCCCTTCTCCAGTCCCTGGCCCTCGAAACGGGTCAGCGGACGGAACGCGGGACGGGGCGCGAAACCGCCGTCGGGCCGGGTGTTCTCGAACTCGGGGTGCGCGGTGAGCACCTCGAGCATCTGCTCCGCGTACGGCTCCCAGTCGGTCGCGCAGTGCACGATCGCGCCGGGCTTCAGCCGGGACGCGGCCAGCGTCAGGAACTCCGGCTGGATCAGGCGCCGCTTGTGGTGCCGCTTCTTCGGCCAGGGGTCCGGGAAGTAGACGCGCAGTCCGGCCAGCGAGGCGGGGGCGAGCATCTCGCGGAGCAGGATGATCGCGTCGCCGTTGGCGACGCGGACGTTGGACAGGCCCTTGTGGTCGGCGAGGTTCAGCAGATTGCCCTGGCCGGGGGTGTGGACGTCCACGGCGAGGACGTTGGTGGCCGGGTCGGCGGCGGCCATCTGCGCCGTGGCCTCGCCCATGCCGAAGCCGATCTCCAGGACGACCGGGTTGTCGTTGCCGAACAGCTCGGCGAGGTCGATGACGCCGTGCCCGTCGATGTCCAGGCCCCACGTGGGCCACAGCCGCTGCAGGGCGTCCGCCTGGCCCGCGGTCACGCGGCTGCGGCGCGGCTGGAAGCTCCGGATCCGCCGCTCGAAGTGCGACCCGGCGGGGTCGGCCCTCGGCCCGTCCGGGAAGCGGGGCCCGCCCTTGGGCCGGGCAGGGCGGGGCGGGGCCCCGGGGGCGGACCGGGGGGCTTCTGGGGAGTTCACGGAGTCAGACACAGTACGTCGATTTTACGGAAAGCCCCGGGGCCGGTTCCGCCCTGCCGCCGACAGGTGTCCCAGGCGGCCGGGGCCGAGGGAGGGTGGCCGGCGCGTCCGGGGCTGGGAGCGTGTCCAGGGCCGGCGGGTGCCTGGCGCATTCGGGGCCGGCGGGTGGCCGGCGCACTCGGGGTCAGCGGGTGGCCGTTTTCGGGGTCAGCGGGTGTCCGCCGCGGTCAGGGCGGCCAGGGCCCGGCGGGCCACCTCCCGGCCGATCGGCAGGGACGCCGTGGCCGCCGGGGAGGGCGCGTTCAGTACGTGGACGGCGTGGACCGATTCCTGGATCAGGAAGTCGTCCACCAGCGTGCCGTCCCGGAGCACCGCCTGGGCGCGCACCCCGGCCGCGGTGGGTCGGAGGTCCGCCTCCGTGACGGCGGGCAGGAGCCGCTGCACGGCGGTCGTGAACGCCTTCTTCGACAGGGAGCGGCGCAGCTCGCCCGCCCCGTACCGCCAGTGCCGGCGGGCGATCGCCCAGGAGCCCGGCCAGCCGAGCGTCCCGCCCAGCTCGCGGGGGCGGACGGTCGCCCAGTCGTAGCCCTCGCGGGCCAGTGCCGGGACCGCGTTCGGCCCGACGTGGACCTCGTCGTGGATGCCGCGGGTGAGGTGGACGCCGAGGAACGGGAACGCCGGGTCCGGCACCGGGTACACCAGGCCGCACACCAGCTCGGGGCGGGCCAGCTCGTAGTACTCGCCGCGGAAGGGCACGATCCGCATGCCGGGGTCGTCGCCGGTCAGGCGGGCGATCTCGTCGCAGTACAGCCCCGCGCAGTTGACCAGCACCCTGCCGCGCACGACGTCCCCGGCGGCGGTCAGGACGGCCACGCCGCGGCTGGGGCGCCGGTCGACGCGGACGACCCGGGCGCCGTAGCGGATGTCGGCGCCGGACGCCTCGGCCAGGCGGCGGGCCACCTCGCCGTAGTCGCAGATGCCGGTCGTCCCGACGTGTATGGCCGCCAGGCCCCGCACCTGCGGCTCGTACTCGGCGATCTGGGCCGCGCCCAGTTCCCGCACCGCGATGCCGTTCTCCCGCCCGCGCTGCACGAGTGCGTGCAGGCGGGGCAGCTCGGCGCGCTCGGTCGCCACGATCAGCTTGCCGGTGACGGCGTGCGCGATGCCGTACTCCGCGCAGAACTTGATCATCTCGGTGGCGCCGCGGACCGCGTACCGCGCCTTGAGGGAGCCCGGCCGGTAGTAGATGCCGCTGTGCACGACGCCGCTGTTGCGGCCCGTCTGGTGGCGGGCCGGGCCCGGCTCCTTCTCCAGGACCGTCACGCGCGTGCCCGGAGCGGCGCGGGTGATCGCGTACGCCGTCGCCAGGCCGACGATTCCGCCACCGATCACCAGCACGTCACAGTCGATCTCCGGCCGCACCTGCCACCACCTCCCGGGTTCGATAGTGCACTGCGCCACTGACAACGGCCTCAAACCCGGGAGGCGGCACGGACCCCGCCGGTCAGGCCGGGGCCATCAGCAGCGGCCTGGCGCGCTCGCGCAGCTCGACCACGCGCGGCTCGTCGCCGTACGGCTCCAGCCGGTGCAGCAGGTCCTTGACGTACTCCGTGGTGCGGGCCGACGAGATGCGTCCGGCCACCTCCACGGCCCGTACGCCCTGCTCGCACGCCGCGTCCAGATTGCCGGACTCCAGCTCCGCGACCGCCGAGACGACCAGGCGCAGCCCGTGCGAGCGGACGAACTCCTCGGTCGGCTTCGACAGCGCCTGCTCGGTGAAGCGGCGGACCTGGCGGGGCGCCTTCAGGTCGCGGTAGCACTCGGCGGCGTCCGCGGCGAACCGGTCGTAGGAGTAGAAGCCGAGCCAGGACGGGTCGTGGTCGCCGGGGCGGGCCCGCTCCAGCCAGCTCTCGGCGGCCTTGAGGGCGCCGCCCGCCGCGTGGGCGTCGCCCGCGCGTGCGTGCGCGCGTGCCTCGACGAGGTGGAAGAAGCTCATGGTGCGGGCCGTGGCGAGGCCGCGGTTGCGTTCCAGGGCGGCCTGGGCGAGGTCGACGCCCTCGTCGCCGAAGCCGCGGTAGGTGGCCTGGAGGGACATGGAGGCCAGTACGTAACCCCCGAGGGGGACGTCGGCGGCGGCCCGGGCGAGGCGCAGGGCCTGGATGTAGTAGCGCTGGGCGGCCTCCTGCTGGCCGGTGTCGAACGCCATCCAGCCCGCCAGGCGCGTCAGTTCGGCACTCGCGCCGAACAGGGCCCGGCCGACCTCGTCGGAGTAGGAGCCGAGCAGCAGCGGTGCGGCCTCGACCCTCAGGCACTCGGGAACCATGGAAGAACGCCAGTCGCCGCCTCCGTATTTGGAGTCCCAGCGCCTGGCGTCCTCGGCGGCCTCGCGCAGCTTGCGTACGTCGCTGTGGCCGACTTTGATCGGTGCGCCGGAACCCTCGGCGGGGTTCGCGTCCCGCGCGACCGAACTGTCGGCCGGGGTTATCAGCCACCGTGAGGCGGGTGTGGCGTACGCGCTGACGGCGAACGAGCCGGCGAGCGACTGCCAGATGCCGCCCGAGCCGGCGCGGCGGCCGGCGAGGTCGAGACGGTACAGCTCCGTCGCGGACGTCACCGCCTGCCCGACGTCGCGCGGGAAGGCGAGGCCCACTTCGGGCGCGGGGTCGGCGTCCGCCAGCCCGATCTCGTGGAGCGGCACCGGCCGGCCGAGCTTCTGGCCGATGGCGGCGGCGATCAGGTGCGGCGCGGCGCCCTGCGGCACCATGCCCTTCGACACCCAGCGCGCCACCGACGTCTTGTCGTAGCGAAGAGTCAGGCCCCGTTGCGCGCCGAGGTCGTTGACGCGCCGGGCGAGGCCCGCGTTCGAGATTCCCGCGAGGGCGAGAACGGTGCCGAGTTTTTCGTTCGGCCCGCGTTGCTCCCTGGACATGCGCCACCCCTCGACACAGACGGCTGCCGCGCTGGCATACCCACGCGGCATTCGTAAACCCAGCGTAGTTCGCCGCATCCCAAGCGTTAAGAGGCGATGTTCCGGATGGCGGGATTGTGGTCCGTACTGAAGTGCGGGTGCCGTACGGCCCGTTGCCGCGTGCCCCTGGTGTGTGGCCGTGCGCCCGTGCGTGCGCTCTCCTGTGGCCCGTGCGGGAGCGATTCCATGGTTTCGCGTGGGTCGGCCCGCTGTACTGGGTCCAGCGGGCTGGGGGATACCGCCGCCTTCATCCCCGCGGGTGGCGGAACGGTCCGGGGGGCGTGCTGCGCCTCCCGGACCGTGCGCCCGCCGGGTTGTGCGCAGAGCCTGCACGGAGTGTGCGCACACCAGGCCGTGCTGCGCCAATTTGGCCGAAAGTCGACCCTCGGTGTCCGAGGTAATCTGCCCGTTCACCACAGCACTTGAGGGCGCGAAGGGAGTTTTCAGGGGCGCAGAATGGGGCGCATTCGTGTCGCCCCTGTGGGTGTCGCGCAGGATCCGCGCGGGGCCGTGCGACGGCCGTACGGAAACCGCGCGAAGGCCTTACGGGGTCCAGGGGCGTCCGCGGGGCGGCTCGCGGCCCGTGGGCACGGCGGCGGCCGTACGCGTCGCGGTTGCGCCTCGTGTGCGTGGCGTTCGGTGGACCGCCGCGCGGGAGCCGGTGCGGCGCCCGGGAGCGACGCCGTACCGGCGCTTCGGGCAGCTCCCCGTCCCGGCCCCGACCAGCCGCCGCGGCGCGCTCGCACGTCCCCGTGCGGCTCCGCCGCCGCTCCGCCACGCCTCCTTCATGGCAGCATGGTGCACCAGTTCATACGGTGCACTGTTCGTCCACAGCCTGTGGAGGCGTCGATGCGGTGGTTGGTGGGATGGAGCAGCACCGCCGCGGGAGCCGTCGGTTCCGGCTCCGCGGGCCCGGCCGTCGGCGCCGGAACCGACGGCGAGTCCCTCCACCCGGTGGGCTCCCAGCTCCTGTGGGGCGACCCCGACCCGCTGTGGGCCGTCGGCGACTGGCGGCCCGACGAGGTGCGCATCGTCGAGGCCGACCCCCAGACCCGCGTCGCCGTCCTCGGCACCTGCGGCGCCTCCGACGAACAACTGCGCGTCGGCCTGTTCGCCGCGCGCGGCGGGGCACTTCGCCATCTGACCGCCTGGCCCGGCAGCTACACGGCCATCGTCCAGGTCGGCCGACGCGTCACCGTGTGCGGCGATCTCGCGGGCGCCAGGCCGGTGTTCTACACCCCCTGGGCCGGCGGCACCGCCTACGCGACCGCCGCGCTCCCGCTCGCCGACCTCATCGAGGCCAACCTCGACTTCGGGCACCTCGCCGCGCTGCTCGCCACCCCCGACGTACCCGCCGTGCTGCACGACTCCACCCCGTACGACGGCGTGCGGCGCATTCCGCCGGGGCACGCGCTGATCCTGCGCGCCGGGGCGCGCGAAGTCGCCGGGTACGAGCCCGTCGCCTCCCTCGCCGTCGCGGCGGCGCCGACCGACCCCGACAGCGCCGTGGACGCCGTCCGCGACGCGCTCGTGGAATCCGTACGCACCCGGCTGTCCGCGCCCCGGCACGTCCCCGGCGCCGACATCGACCCCGGTCCCGTGCCCGGCATGGGGCCCGCCGAGCGGCGCGCCGCGCGCGGCATGCCGGTCGCCGGCATCGGCGCCGACCTGTCCGGCGGCCCCGCCTCCGCCACGCTCGCCCTGCTCGCCGCCGGGCTCCCGGGCATGCCGGGGACCGTGCTCGGACACGGCACGGGCGCCGGGGAGCGGCTGCTGGCCGTCACCTTCAACGACCTCGCCGTCGAGGGGCGCGAGGCCGAACTGGAGCGGGCGGGAGCGCTCGCGGCCAACCCGCGCCTGCACCACGTGGTGGTGCCCGGCGGCGAGGGGACCCTGCCGTACCTCGACCTCGACGGGCCGCTCACCGACGAACCCGGGCCGAGCCTGGTGACCGCCGCCCGGCACCGGGCGCGGCTCGCGGCCGGCAGCGCGGACCACTTCACCGGGTACGGGGCGCGGCAGGTCCTGGACGCGCACCCCGCGCGCCTGGCCGACCTGCTGATGGACCGCAAGCGGCGCCACCTCGTGCGGCCGCTCGCCGCGCTGACGAAGGCGGACGGGTCCGTGCTCGTCCCCGCGCGCGTGTACGCGGCGGTACGGCGGCTGGCCCGCACGCCGTACCGGGCCGGGGTCGAAGCCCTCGCCGAGAGCCTCATGCGGCGCCGGTTCGACGAGCCCGGGGGCGCCGTCGGAGCCTCGCTCGCCGCGCTCAGCTGGGGCCGGCCGGGCCCGGCCGCGCGCTGGCTGACGGGGGAGGCGCTGGCTGAAGTATCGGTTCGGCTCCAGGCGTCGACGCACCGGTCCGGGGTCGGGCCGGAGCAGCGTCCGGGGGACTACCGGGCGCGCGCGGCGCTGGCGCGGTACGCGGCGGACCTGCGGATCCTGGAACAGGCGGCGGAGATCCGCTCGCAGCGGCTGCACACGCCGTTCCTCGACAACCAGGTCGTACGGGCGTGCCGGGCGCTGCCCGAGGCGCTGCGGGTGCAGCCCGGGGCGCGGGCGGCGATCCTGCGGACCGTGCTGGAGGGGGCCGGGGTGAGGGAGCTGCCGGCCGGGTGGGGCGCGCCGAGCTTCGCCACGGCGGCCGCCGCCACGCGTACGGGGCTGCGGGTCGCCGCGGACTCGCTGGTGGAGCTGTTCGACACGCCGCTGCTGGCCGAGGCGGGGCTGGTCGAGGCACGGGTCGTGCGCAAGGCCGTGCGCGGGGCCGCCGCGGGGGAGCCGCTGCCCCTGGACGGACTCGCGGACCTCGTGTCCCTGGAACTGTGGCTGCGGCGGCTGCTGGCACGGCGGGGAACCTGCTGGACGGGGACGCCCGCGCGGCAGCGTGCCGTGCCCGGGGGGATCGCCCCGCAGCGGGGCGCGCTGGGCACGGGAGGACGCGGGGCCGCCGGAATCGCCCGGTAGGGGTCGCTGGGGGCGTGCCTCTCACCGTGTCCCGCGTCCTCTTCCCGTTCTTCCCGCCGTACGCGCTGCCGGTAGGTCTTCGCGCGGCTCAGGAGCACACGAACGTCGACTGCGCCCAGTTCGCCAGTGCCACGGTGTCCAGGTGGCTGTGCGGCTCCACGACCAGGCGCAGGGTCTTCCGGCCCGAGATGTTCACATGGACCGGGACCGCCGGGTCGCCGCCCTTGACGCGCTCCGACTTCCACAGCTGGACGCCGTCGCCGTGGACGGAGAAGGAGACCGTGCCGAGCTTCATCGTCATGTCGTCCACACCGGCCATCGCGTCGTACGACGTGCACGAGCGGTGGAGGTCGATCGTGACCGACGAGCTGCCCTGGACCGTCACCCCGTGCGCGTACGGCCGGCCGGCGATCGACAGGCCCTGGCGCTGCCACACCCAGGTGCTGTCGGCCATCCGCATCTCGGGTGCCGTTCCGTCGCCGGTGATGTCGTAGCGCAGTTCGCTCCACTGGTACGTGGTCGGCGGCGGAGGGGGCGGTGGGGGTGGCGTCGGCCTCGTCGTCGGGGTGGGTGTGGGCGTGGGCGTCGAAGGGGCGGTGGGGGCCGGGGTCGGCCTCGGGGTGGGAGTGGGGGTCGGGGTCGGTGTGGGCTGCGGCTTCGGGGCCGTTGCGGGCGGGGGCGGCTCGGGGGTCGGGGGGGCGGGGGGTACGGGAGCCGGGGCCTCCGGCTGGGCCGCGGGTGCCGACACCGGGGGCTTGGCCCGCGGCTTCTCGGGGGGCTGCTCGCCGCCCACCAGGGCCAGGGCCACGACGGCCGCCGCCACCCCGACCACGCCCGCCGCGATGCCCGCCTTGACCGGGGCGCCCAGGCCCTCGGAGGCCGCACCGCCCGCGCCGGACGAGCCGCCGCCCGCCGCTGAGGCCGCGCCCGCCGCGCCGGCCGCGCCCGCCGCGCCGGCCGCGCCCGCTCCCGCGCCCCCGGCGACGAGACCGGCGGCCTTGGCGTAACCCGCGGCGCCGAACCAGCCGATGACGGCGATCGGGACGACGGCGGGGATGCTGCCGGCGACTTCCTCGATCTGGCTCGCCGCCAGCCGGCACTTGGCGCACTCGTCCAGGTGCTTGCGCAGACCCCGTTCGGCCCGCGTGCGCAGTCGGCCGCGGGCGTACGTGCCGAGCTGGTCGGCGTAGCGCGCGCACTCCTCGTCGCCGGCGAGCGTCTCACTGACGTGGGCCTGGAGGTAGGCCTGCTTCAGGCCCTCGCGGGCGCGGCTGGCGAGCACGCGCGTGCCGTTGGCGTCCAGGCCGAACAGCGTGGCCACCTCGCTCGGCGACTCGTCCTCGATCTCCGTGTGCCACAGCACGGCCTGCCACCGCTCGGGCAGCGACCGGAAGGCCCGCACGGCCATCGACCGCTCGGCCTCCTGCATGGCCCGCACGTCGGCGCCCAGGCCCAGCGTGTCGTCGTCCGCCACCTCGGCGGCCCGGACCGCCTGCGTGGCGAAGAGCGCGAAGTCGTCGACGAGTTGCTCCCGCTTCGCCGACCGCGTCCAGCCCGCGGCCACCCGCCGCACGCTGGTGAGCAGGTACGCGCGTACGGCGTGCTCCGGTCCCGATCCGCCGCGCACCGCCTGGAGCATGCGGGCGAACACCTCGGCCGTCAGATCGTCGGCGGTGTGGGCGTCACGGCAGCAGGTACGGGCGTACCGGCGCACCGCGTCCGCGTGGCGCCGGAACAACTCCTCGTAGGCCGTGTCGTCGCCCGAGCGCATCCGCTCGATCAGCTCGGCGTCGGACGACGGCATCTGCCGCGGCGGCGGCAGGACGCTGTCCTCCCGCCGGTCCCGCTGCGCGGGCACGCTGCTCCGGCCGGCGTCACCCGCGCTGCTCCGGTCCGCGTCTTCGCCCTGCGGCGCTCCCGCGCGTCCCCCCTGACTCGCCACCTGCGGCGGCGGGCCGTCGGGCCCCGTGCCGCCGTCACCGGGTGACTCGCCCTGCTCCTCAACGCTCATCGCGGAACGCCCCCGCCGCCCGACCGACCACTCCCGAACACCGGCTCAGCGTGCCACATCAGCCTTTGGCCAGGGCCGTCCCGAACCGACATCCACCCGTCCGAGGGGTTTTGGCGCAGTCCGGCCGTGAACGCCGTGCCGCCGGGAGACCAACTGGCCCGTACTGGCGGCCGGTTGACACCGCGGCCCGGGACGCGGGGAACGCCGTGGCGGTCACGCGCGCGAGCGCGGGCCGACGGGCATCCGGGGCTGTGCGTCACGCCGGTGCGGCGGTCACGCGCGCGGGCCCGCACCTCTACCAGGCGGACGAAGGCCATGGCGGCGTCACGCGCGCGAGCGCAAACCCTCCAGCAGGATGTCGAGCAGCCGCGCGGACGCCGCCGCCTGCTGTGCCGGGTCCGGCAGCGAGGGCGCCGCCGTCGCGATCACCAGCAGGACGTCCGAGACCGACACGTCCGGCCGCAGCTCGCCCGCCGCGCGCGCCCGCTCCACGAGCCGGCCCACCACCTCCAGCAGCGCCGCCGCCCCGGTGTCGTCCTCGCCGGCCACCGGCTCCTCCGGCACCAGCCGCAGCTCGGCCGCGCCCGGCTGCGTCCGCTGCTGCGGCACACGCGTGTGGTCGGACACGCCGCCGCCGGCCTGCTCCTCCGCCACGCCGACCCGCAGCACCTGCGGCGGCAGCAGCCGCCCGGCGCCCGACGCCACCGACGTACGCAGGAAACGGGAGAGCGCCGACCACGGCTCGTCCTCCTGGCCGAGCGCCGCGCGCGCCTGGTCGGTCAGCCGCGAGGTCTCCTCCTCGGCTATCCGCCGGACCAGCACGTCCTTGCTCGGAAAGCGCCGGTACACCGTGCCCACGCCGACCCGCGCGCGCCGCGCCACGTCCTCCATCGGCGCCCCGTAACCCAGCTCGCCGAAGACCTCGCGCGCCGCGCGCAGCACATGCTCCAGATTGCGCTGCGCGTCCACCCGCAGCGGTGTGGTGCGTGCCCCGTCCACTCGTCCGTCGGCCGTCGCGGCGCTCCCCGAACCGCCTGCCGCCATCGCGGACGACCAGTGAGAGTCCTGAACATGCATACGCATTCCCCCGGTAATGACGTCTCCCCCCGGAGACTCTCCCCGCCATCGAAGCCGGGGCCGGCGGAACAGGCCCGGTTCACTCGCGCCCGCCCGTCGCGGACCCGAGGAGCGCATCCCCCTACACCCCGTCAAGACACGAACATAGTTGAGAGGGAGTCAATTCAGAAGGGGCAGGTTCCGCACGGAGCGCCCCCCGATCGGGGTACGGGTCGCACACGTCCCCCATGCCTCACCGTTCGCACCCCGGTTCACCCCGGCTGACCTGCGGGCTTCACGGATCGTACGGAAACCGGCCAGCCACCGTCCGCACGGACTGCCGGTCACACAAATCGCCGAGGCTGTGGACAAACGCAAGCGGCCGGTGCGTCATGGGATGGTGAAGGAACCTGCGCGCATTCTCGTTGTCGGCGGCGGCTACGTCGGGATGTACACGGCCCTGCGGCTCCAGCGCAAGCTGAAGCGGGAACTGCGGCAGGGCCTGGCCGAGATCACGGTCGTCACGCCGGACCCGTACATGACGTACCAGCCTTTCCTGCCGGAGGCGGCGGCCGGCTCCATCTCCCCACGGCACGTCGTCGTCCCCCTGCGCCGCGTCCTCGGCCAGTGCAACGTCGTCATCGGCGAGGCCCGGACCATCGACCACACGGCGCGCACCGCCACCATCACCACCCTCGCCACCGAGGAGGAGGGCACCGGCGCCCGGCGCCTGACCTACGACGAACTCGTCCTCGCGCCCGGCTCCGTCTCCCGCGCCCTGCCGGTCCCCGGCCTCGCCGACCACGGCATCGGCTTCAAGACCGTGGAGGAGGCCATCGGCCTGCGCAACCACGTCATCGAGCAGCTCGACATCGCCTCCTCCACCCGCGACCCCGCGGTCCGCGACGCCGCCCTCACCTTCGTCTTCGTCGGCGGCGGCTACGCGGGCGTGGAGGCGCTCGGCGAGCTGGAGGACATGGCGCGCTACGCCGCCCGCCACTACCACAACGTCACACGCGACGACATGAAGTGGATCCTCGTCGAGGCCACGGACCGCATCCTGCCCGAGGTCGGCGAGGAGCTGGGCCGCTACACGGTCACCGAACTGCGCCGCCGCAACATCGACGTACGCCTCGGCACCCGCCTCACCTCGTGCGCCGACCGCGTCGCCGTCCTCAGCGACGGCGCCCGCTTCCCCACCCGCACGGTCGTCTGGACGGCGGGCGTGAAGCCTCACCCCCTCCTCGCCTCCACCGACCTGCCGCTGACCGGGCGGGGCCGGCTCAGGTGCACCGCCGAGCTGGCCGTCGAGGGCGTCACGCACGCGTGGGCAGCCGGAGACGCCGCCGCCGTCCCGGACGTCACCGCGCGCGAACCCGGCACGGAATGCGCCCCCAACGCCCAGCACGCCGTCCGCCAGGCCAGGGTCCTCGGCGACAACATCGTCCACTCACTGCGCGGCGAACCCCTGGAGACGTACGCGCACAAGTACGCAGGCTCGGTCGCCTCCCTGGGCCTGCACAAGGGCGTCGCGCAGATCTACGGCCGCAGGCTCAAGGGCTACCCCGCCTGGTTCATGCACCGCTCCTACCACCTCAGCCGGGTCCCCACCGCCAACCGCAAAGCGCGCGTACTGGCCGAATGGACCCTGTCCGGCCTCTTCAAGAGGGAAATCGTCTCCCTGGGTTCACTCGAACACCCCCGGGCGGAGTTCGAACTCGCGGCCGGTGGAAAGCCTTCTCAACGCCCCCCGCAGAACCCGAAGGGGTCGTCCTGACCGGAGCCAGGAACTCCACCGGCCGGGCAGACGTCTGACGGATGTCGGCCCGGGCGGCACACTGCCAGACTGGTCCACCACCGTGGGCGGGCCGCCGCCCGCCCCGCGCGGCCCCCGGGCCCCGGCCGGTTCCGGTGCCGGCCGCCCACGACGACACGAGGCAAGGATCCGTGAACTTCACGCGCTGGAGCGCCCGGCTCCCCGGAACACAGCGCCGCGCCGCCGCGCGGACCGAACACCCGCTCTCCCCGGACCGGCGGGGAGAGGGCGCCGTACCCGCCGCCCGCGCCGAACAGCTCACCGACGGCACACCGGCCATGCCCGCCGTCGACGAACTGCCCGTCCGTGACGTCCTCGATCGCGTCCCGGCCCTCGTCGCCCTCCTGCACGGCCCCGACCACCGCATCGCCTACGTCAACGACGCCTACACCGCGGCCTTCGGCGCCCGCCCGCTCGGCGCGCCCGCGCGCGACACCCTCCCCGAGCTGAAGGAGCTCGGCCTGCTGCCCCTCCTCGACCAGGTGCTGCGCAGCGCCAAGCCCCGCACGGTCAAGTCCCGCAAAGCCCCCGACGGCCGCTCCTACACCTTCACCTGCACGCCCGTCACCGAATGCGCCTCCGGCCGCGGCGTCCTCGTCTTCGCCACCGACGTCACCGACCACGCCGAAGCCGCCGAGCGCCTGCGCGCGAGCGAACGCCGCCAGCGCGAGACCGCCGTCACCCTCCAGCGCTCCCTCCTCCCGCAGGACCTCGAAGAACCCGACGACCTGCGCATCGCCGCCACCTACCACCCCGGCGGCACCGAGGCCGCGGTCGGCGGCGACTGGTACGACGTCATCACCCTCGGCGGCGGCCGCACCGCCCTCGTCATCGGCGACGTCATGGGCAGAGGCGTCCGCGCCGCCGCCGTCATGGGCCAGCTCCGCACGGCCGTCCGTGCCTACGCCCGCCTCGACCTGCCCCCGCACGAGGTCCTCCAGCTTCTCGACGGCCTCGCCACGGAGATCGACGCCAACCAGATCGCCACGTGCGCGTACGCCGTCCACGATCCCAACGAGGGACGGCTCGTGTACGCCTCGGCGGGCCACCTGCCCATCCTCGTCCGGGACGAGAGCGGCGCCGTGCAGCGCGCCGACGAACCGACCGGCCCGCCGCTCGGCACCGGCGGCTGGATGCACGCCTCCGGCTCGCTCCCGCTCGGCGCCGGTTCCACGGCCGTCCTCTACACCGACGGCCTGGTCGAGCGGCGCAACGAAGACCTGGACGAGGGCATCGCCGCCCTGGAGCGCGCCCTGGCCGGCGCGACCGGCACGCCCCAGGTCGTCTGCGACCGCCTGGTCCGCTCGGCGGGCGTCACCGCCGACCACGACGACGACGTGGCCGTCCTCGTCCTCCAGCACCCCGCCCGCACCGGCCCCGACAGCGACCTCTTCCGCAACGCCGCGCTCGACCTGCTCGGCGGCGTCGAGGCCGCCCCCCGCGCGCGTGCCTTCGCCTCCGGCGTCCTGACCAGCTGGCGCTTCCCGACCGACCTGCACGACCTGGGCGTCCTGGCCGCCAGCGAACTCGTCGCCAACTCCCTCCAGCACGGCACGCCCCCCATGCGGCTGCGACTGCGCCGCACCGACCGCCGCCTCATCGTCGAGGTCACCGACGGCGACGACCACCTGCCGCGCCGCCGCCGCGCCGACCCCGCCGACGAGACCGGCCGGGGCATCGCCATCATCGCCACCATCGCCTCCAACTGGGGCAGCCGCCGAACCCCCGGCGGCGGCAAGGCCGTCTGGTGCGAATTCGCCCTGCCGCGCGGCACGGGCTGACGAGGCGGGGTAGGCAGCCGAGGAGCGAGAAACGCAGAAAGGACAGGACGGGGGAAACGGAGGAAGACGGGGAAACGGAGGAAGACGGGGAAACGGCTGGAACGGACCACACCGGACGTCTCCCCTCCGCGCGCCACCTAGGCGAACGCGCCCCCCGGTGCTACTAGCACCACATGGCAGACGCATCGGGCTTTCACCTCACCGGCAGCGCCCCCGAGCGCTACGAGCAGTACGCCGCGCCGATCATGGCGCCCTTCGTGACCGCACTCCTGGACGCCGTGGACCTCTGCCCCGGCGAGACCGTCCTCGACCTCGCCTGCGGCACCGGCTTCGTCGCCCGCATCGCCGCCGCGCACGTCGGCCCCACCGGCCACGTCTGCGCCACCGACCTCAACGAGGGGATGCTCCGGGTGGCCGCCGCCCACCACCCCCGCCAGTACCCCGACATCGAGTTCGCCGCCGCCCCCGCGGACCGGCTGCCCTACGCCGACGCCACCTTCGACGCGGTCGTCTGCCAGCAGGGTGCCCAGTTCTTCCCCGACCTCGACGCGGCCCTGCGCGAGGCCGCCCGCGTGACCCGCCCGGGCGGCCGGTTCGCGGCCACCGTCTGGGCCGCGCGCGAACGCTCCCCGTACCTGTCGGCCCAGTACGAGGTCCTCGCGGAGTACGACGGCCAGGACCCGGCCGCCATCGGCCTCGCGTTCTCCTGCCCGCCCGAGGGCATCACCGCCGCCCTGGAGGCGGCGGGCTTCGCGGAGGTGACGACCCGCGAGGTCAGCTTCGGCGTCACCTTCCCGTCCCTGGCCGAGTTCGCCGCCGCCCACCTCTCGGCCGTGCCCTGGGGCCGGCGGCCGGCCGACGAGCACGGCGACGAGGCCCTCGCCGCCGCGGGCCGCACGATCGCGGACCGCCTCGCCGAGTACACCGCACCCGACGGCTCGGCGACCGTCCCCTTCACGGCGACCCTCGCCACGGCGAAACGCTGAACCCCGGCCCGGAACGGCAAGCGGGCCGGCCGTCACCCGAAGATGACGGCCGGCCCGCCGCGCCGTCCCGGCCTCACGCGTCCGCGCCCACCGGCTCCGCGGGCGCCCCACCGCGCGCGACCACACGACTCTTCCCCGCCCACGGCCGGTCCTGTACGGCGGTCAGCTCCCGACCCAGCCGCAACGCCAGCACCGTGATCCCCAGCGAGAACAACAGGAACATCATGACGTACGGCGCGTGCAGCGAGGCCCCCAGCGGCCCGCCCACCGCCGGCCCGACGGCCAACGCGAGCTGCTTCACCAGCGCGAAGGCGGAGTTGTACTGCCCGGCGAGCCCGGCCGGCGCCAGATCGGCGACCAGCGGCGCGAGCGTCGGCGACAGCATCGCCTCACCCAGCCCGAACAGCGCGTACGTCGAGACGAACGCGGCCGTCGCCATCTCCTGACTGCCGTTGCCCAGCCCGGCATACGCGGCGACCGCCCACGCGAGCGCCCAGATCAGCCCGACGCCCGCGATCACACGGGACCGACGGCGCCGCTCGACGAACCTCAGCACGGCGAACTGCGCGACCACGATCACCAGCGTGTTCGCCGCCAGCGCCGTACCCAGCGCGGACGTCGAAATCCCCGCGGCCTCCACGCCGTACGCGCTCAGGCCCGACTCGAACTGCCCGTAGCAGGCGAAGAACAGCACGAAGCCCAGCACGCACAGCTGCACCATGGCCCGGTTGCCGAGCAGCGCCTTCCAGCTGCCCCGGCCGGACCCGGGAGTCCCCTCGATCCGCGGCGAGTGCGGCATCCGCACCGTCACCATCACCACGACCAGCAGCAGGAACATCGCCGCCTCGATCGCGAACAGCAGGGTGAACGACGCGGCGCTGCTGGTGTCGACGAGGTGACCGCCCATGAGCCCGCCGAGCCCGAGCCCGAGGTTCTGCAGGAAGAACTGCGTGGCGAACGCCCGTGCCCGGGTCTCCGCACTCGAGCAGTCCACGATCATCGTCGCCAGCGCCGGCTGCATCACGGCCTGCCCGGCCCCGAGCGCACCGGCCGCCAGCAGCACGGTGAGGGCCGTGCCCGCCAGCCCCAGGCTCAGCGCGCCGACAGCGGCGGTGACCAGGGCCAGCAGCAGCACCGGCAACGGACCCCGCCGGACGATGGCCCGCCCGGCGAACGGCAGCACGATCAGCGCGGCCACGGCGAAGACGGCCAGGACGAACCCGGCCGTGACGGCCCCGAGCCCCCGCACCTGCGCCACATAGACGTACAGGTAGGGAACGGTGAAGCCGAGCCCGAACGCGCTGAGTGCGTTGCCCACGTGGATCCGGCGCATCGCCGCGCCCATGCCCCTGGTCACGTTCACCTCTCTCAGTAGTTAGGAGTGAAGACTTCGAAGGTAAAGTTAGAAGCTAAAGACTACACGTCGAAGGACTTCAAGGCAAAGTCACGGCGTGCGATACTGCCGCCCATGGGCGACCCATCCGGCCTCAGCGAGCCGACCCTCGAAGAACAGATCGCCGCCTACCAGCGCGAGTTCCAGGACCTCGACCCCCAGGTCGAGAAGATCGTCTCGGCGCTGTCCCGCCTGAACCGCCGGATGAACGTCGCCTACGGCCGCCAGACCGCCGAGCTCGGCATCTCCAACGCCGAGTGGGAGGTACTGAAGGCGCTCGTCCTGTCCGGCGCCCCGTACCGGCTCGGCCCCGGCGACCTCGCCAAGCGCCTCGGCCTCACCCCGGCCGCCATGACGCACCGGATCGACCGCATGGTCTCCGAAGGGCTGGTCACCAGGGAGCGGGACGAGTCCAACCGCGTGCGCGTCATCGTGGAACTCACCCAGGAGGGCCGCGAGAAGTGGCTGGAGGCGATGCGCCTGGCCACGGTCTTCGAGGAGGACCTGCTCCAGGACCTCTCCGCCGACGAGCGGACGGCTCTCGGCGAGGTCCTCACCCGGCTGCTGCGCAGGGTGGAGCACGCCCAGCCGGACGCCGGCGGGCGACTCAGCGACCTCGACTGAAGATCTGGAGAGCGACCCCCGGGCGCCACTTGACAGCCCTCTCGTCGACCTGTAGGGTTCTTCGGGTTGCCGCAGAGCCGTAACGGTTCTTCGACAGCACTCTCGCCGCACCAGCGGCACACAAACCACCAGCGCGATCTCCCAACGGGATTGATTTCGGCATGCCCGAATTCAATTCGACGTGGGGACTCTGCGGCCCGATCACCTCGATTTGGGAATCGCCGAGAGAATCCGCTAAGGTTTGAGACGTCGGAACGGCGCGACCGCCGGGAAGGCAAACCCCGCTGACTGGGGGTCAGACCGAGAAAAGGGTCTGATAGAGTCGGAAACGCAAGACCGAAGGGAAGTGCCCGGAGGAAAGCCCGAGAGGGTGAGTACAAAGGAAGCGTCCGTTCCTTGAGAACTCAACAGCGTGCCAAAAGTCAACGCCAGATATGTTGATACCCCGACCTGATCGGTTCCGATCGGGTTGAGGTTCCTTTGAAGAATACACAGCGAGGACGCTGTGAACGGTCGGGCTCATTCCGCCTGGCTGTTCCGCTCTCGTGATGTGTCACCCGGTCACGGGTAAGCATTCACGGAGAGTTTGATCCTGGCTCAGGACGAACGCTGGCGGCGTGCTTAACACATGCAAGTCGAACGATGAACCACTTCGGTGGGGATTA